>CAYHHL010000048.1:0-31319 GCA_964356325.1 uncultured Enterobacteriaceae bacterium
GCTCCGGCTCCGGCTCCGGCTCCGGTTCCGGGTTCGGGTTCGGGTTCGGGTTCGGATCAGAGTCCCGCACCACCGGAGATTGCAATCTCCTCGTCGTCGCCGTGCGCGCGGCGATCAGTTCGCGGGACCATGCAGACCTTCATCAGCGACCAGGTGCGTTCCCAGGACATCGTCGCCAAGAAGGCGTCTACTTCCGCCTGCCTGGCTTCCACGTCGAGGTGACGAGAGGCTACGCGGGCGGCCGCAGCAAGATGCGCGACATCGACGCTGCTGGGAAACGCATGAACGTTCGGGTGCTTCTTGCTCCTGGACTCGTACAGGGCCACTCCGCTCGTGAAGACGACATCGGCCCGGTGCATCAGTTGCGCTTCACGCAGCAGCAAGTTCGGCGGCGGATCGTGGCGCGCCGAGAGTTCTTCGATGCAGTCGTAGACCACGAATTCCGCTGGCAGATGCTCGGTGAACGGCAGGGCCATCGGCGTGCAGTACCACAGCAGGCAGCCGTGGATCCTTTCGGCGCGGAACAGTTCGGTCATCAGCCGCTTTTGCGCCAGGATCGCGTCCCATTCGTTGGTTCCATGCGGCAGTCGGGGCACACAGACGCGCACGCCCTGCTCCAACCGCACGTCCAAACGGGCCGGTCCCTCGGACTCTTGCGCTGGCTCGACGAAGAACACCCTGCGTTCACGGGCAGCCCTGGTCATCAGGTGCTGCGGTCGCTGGATCACGGAATCCCAGCGCAGATGCGACAGGCAAACGAGATCGAGCAGCGGGTGAGCCCGGGCGGAGTAGTCGAGGTGGGCGCGAGTCATCATGCCGGTCTCCACGACGGCCGGGATGCGCCAAACCCTGGCCCAGGCATCCCGGATGCGGGGATGCCGTGGTGGCGGCGGGCTGCGCGTGGCGTGGTCGGTGGTAGCAAGTTAGCGATTCGGCGCGGCCCTGGGCAAGCAGGTCCTGGGCCGTAGTTAGATGATGCCCATGAAATCATGAGGATGCGTTCGATGCCAACGCCAGGCCGTCGCCAGGATTGCGTCCAGGTCCGTATAGCTCGGCAGCCAACCCAGCTCCTCGCGAATCCGTGTCGGGTCGGCTACCAGTTCGGCCGGATCGCCCTCCCGACGCGGCGCCAGCCTGGACGGCAACGGCAGACCGGTCACCCGTTGCACCGCATCGAGCACCTGCTTGACCGAAAAGCCGCGCCCCAGGCCAACGTTGTACGCCGTCGTCGCATGGCCGTTCGCCAGGGCGTCCAGGGCCAGCACGTGCGCCCGCGCCAGGTCGACGACGTGGATGTAGTCGCGCACCGCCGTGCCGTCGTCGGTCGGATAATCCGTTCCGAACACAGCGACTTCTGAACGCTGGCCCAAGGTCGCCAGCAACGCGAGTTCGATGAGGTGCGTCTTGTTCGGGTGCGCTTCGCCGATGTCACCAGCCGGATCTGCCCCGCACGCGTTGAAGTATCGCAATGCAATGCTGCGCAGGCCATAGGCTCGGTCGTAGTCGCGCAACATGGCTTCCACTATGCGTTTGGTCTCTCCGTAGGGATTGACCGGGCAAAGGCGCGCAGTCTCGGGAATCGGCACGCGCTCGGGCTGGCCGTACACGCCGGCCGAGCTGGAGAACACGAGGCAGCCCACGCCGGTCGCCCGCATCGCTTCGAGCAGGTTCCAGGTGTTGACGACGTTGTTGCCGTAGAAGCGTGCGGGATCCTTCACCGATTCGCCGGCTTCGATGTACGCCGCGAAGTGGACCACCGCTTCGGGCTGCCAGGTCTGCAACGCCGCGCGGATGGCCGCGGGATCGGCCAGGCTCGCTTGCACGATCGGTACTTCGAGGGGCACGGCTGCACGCGATCCGGACGAGAAGTCGTCCAAGACGATCGGTGTAAATCCAGAACGTTGCAGCGCGCGCACCGTGTGCGAGCCGATGTAGCCCGCGCCGCCTGCGACCAGGATCCTGCGTTCCGACATGTCCACTCTCCGCGGCCCGCTGCAGTCCAGCCCCGACGCTACGCCGGTTTGCCGCGCACGTTCAACGCGGTCCGGACGCTGTGCAGCAACTGCTGGCTCGAAAAGGGCTTCTGCAACAACTGCAGCTCCGATCCGACCACGCCGAATTCACGCAGCGCGTCGTCCATATACCCGGACATGAACAAGATGCCCATTTTCGGCCGCAGTTCCGCCGCGCGCCGCCCCAGTTCGCGACCGTCCATGCCTGGCATCACCACGTCGGTCAACAGCAAGTCGATAGGTCCCGAAAACGACTCGCACAGCGCCAGACCCTGCACACCATCGGGCGCCACGAGCACCGTGTAGCCGGCACCTTCCAGCACCCGGCGCACCAGTTCGCGCAACGGCGCCTCGTCTTCGGCGACCAGCACCGTTTCATGGCACTCGTCGGTCGATGCCACCGGGGAGGCCACCGGGAGCGACGCTGGTTCCTCGCCCACGGCGGCCAGCGGCAAGGCCACATGGAACGTCGCGCCATGCCCCGGTTGGCTCTCGACCCAGATGTGCCCACCGGACTGCTTGACGATGCCGTACACCGTCGCCAGACCCAACCCGGTGCCCTTGCCCATGGCTTTGGTGGTGAAGAAGGGCTCGAACACCCGCAAGCGCGTCGCCTCGTCCATGCCGGCGCCATCGTCTGACACCGTCAACACCACGCAATGATGCTTGAGATTGGCCGGCATCGCTTCCATGCCGTCCGCTTGCGGGTCGCCGTTCGCCACCGCCACCGAGGTCTGCGCGGTTCGAATGAGAAGGCGACCTCCCTGCGGCATCGCGTCGCGGGCGTTGATCGCCAGATTCATCAGGATTTGCTGGACGTGCACGGGATCGGCCAGGACCGGGCCCACGTCAGGCTGCAACTGGGTCTGGAGCTGCACGTGCTCGCCGAGGACGCGCACCAGCAGTTTGTTCACGTCGTGGATTATCGCGTTCAGATCGACCGGCCTGGGGCGCATCACTTGCTTGCGGCTGAACGCGAGCAGTTGCTGGGTCAAGGCCGCCGCCCGATCCGACGCGTCACGAATCGCCTCGGCGTTGGCGCGCATGTCGCCGGTCGTGGCCTCGGAGTCCAGCATCAACCCGACGTAGCCGCGAATGACCGTCAGCAGATTATTGAAATCGTGGGCAATTCCTCCAGCCAGATTGCCGATTGCCTCCATCTTCTGGGCCTGACGCAACTCGTGGCGCGCGTCTTGCAGCACCAGGTCAGCGGCACGCTTCTGGTCGTCCAGTTGTCTGGCATGCTCGCGCTGCTGCAGGTCGTGCAGGGCGGCGGCCTGACTGCGCACCTCGTCGGTCTTGCGATATAAATCGATGAAGACCGAGACCTTGGAACGCAGGATCGCCGGCTGGATCGGCTTGAACATGAAGTCGACGGCGCCGGCCAGATAGCCACGATCGACGAACTCCTGGTCGTGCAACGCGGTCAGGAACACGATGGGCGTGCGGCTCGAGCGTTCGCGCTGGCGTATCAACATCGCCGCCTCGAACCCATCCATGCCCGGCATCTGGATGTCCAGGAGAATGACCGCGAAGTCCTCTTCCAACACCCGCTTGAGCGCTGCCTCGCCGGACCGCGCCGTGACCATCGGTTCGCCCAGTTCAGCCAGGACGGACTGCAGCACCAACAGATTGCGCGCGTCGTCGTCGACCAACAGGATGCGGGCTGGCAGTGCGTCGCTCATGTCGACAGCCTCTGCCCGACCAACGTCAGCAACAATGGCGCGATCTCGGGCAACTTCAATACCTTGCTGTTGCGCGTCAGTTGCATGGCTCGCCTGGGCAACACTGGACTCTCCGCGGTGGCCGGATCCTGGATCAGCACCAGACCGCCCGCCGCCTCGATGGCCGCCACGCCCGCGGCGCCGTCTTCATTGGAGCAGGTCAACGCCACGGCGACCACCCGGTCCTGATAGGCTGCGGCTGCGGATTCGAACAAAGCGTCGATGGACGGTCTTGCAAAGCATATCGGCGCGGCCGTCGACAGGGCAAACGCGCCGTCCTCCACGAGCAGGTGATAGTCGGCCGGCGCGAGGTAAACCCGGCCCGGTAGCATCGGTTCCTTGTCCTCGGGTTCGACCACCTGCAGCGCGGTGCACTGCTGCAAGGCCGCCACCAGCCCCTGGTCTCGCCCTGGGCGACGGTGCTGCACGAGGGCGACAGGCACCCGCAGCGTCGCCGGCAGGCCGCGCAGGATGACGTCGAGCGCCGCCATGCCGCCCAACGACGCCCCCATCACGATGAGTTGGCAGGCCTTCATGCCAACCTGCGGTACAGCCGACAGGCCGCGTCGAATTCCTTGAACTGATGCTCCTGTTTGGAGAAATGCAGGGTCTCCTTGCTGCCCAGACCGAGGATGCCCAAGGGGCTCAGACTGTCGTACAGCAGCTTGTGCACGCGCTCCTGCAGGTCGCGATTGAAGTAGATCATGACGTTGCGGCACAAGATGAGCTGGAACTCGTTGAACGGGCCATCGGTCGCCAGGTTGTGCAGGGCGAACACCACTTCCTTGCGCAGGGAACTGCGCAGGATCGCCGAGTCCTGGCCGGCCGTGTAGTAGTCCGAGAACGCACGCTTGCCGCCGGATGCTATGTAATTGCTGGTGTACTCCTTCATGACCGACAGCGGGAAGATGGCGCTGCGGGCTTGTTCCAGGACCTTCTCATGGATGTCGGTGGCGTAGATGCGGCAGCGGTCGAGCAGACCTTCCTCCTGCAACACGATTGCCAGCGAATACACCTCCTCGCCGGTCGCGCAGCCCGCGTGCCAGATGCGCACGAACGGATAGGTCTTCAGGATCGGCACGACTTCGTTGCGCAGCGCGGCGAAGAACTCCGGATCGCGAAACATCGCGGTCACGTGCACGGAAAGCGCTCCGAGCAGGCGATCCAGTGCGACCGGGTCATGCAACACCAAGGCTTGCAGGTCCGAGATGGTCTGGAGCTTCTCCGCCTCCACTTGCGACCACACCCGCCGCGTGATCGAAGCCTTGGAATACTCCCTGAAATCGTAGCCATAATGTTGGAAGATACCCTCCAGCAACAGTTGCAGTTCGACGGCCTCCAGCGCTGGCTGGCGAGAGACCTTGCTTGGCGCTGGCTTGGGCTTCGACATCACATCCTACCGGTGCAGCCACACCCGCATCAGCGAGAGTAACTGCTGCAAATCCACCGGCTTGGTGATGTAGTCCGACGCGCCGGCCTCGATGCACTTGCCCCGGTCCGACTTCATCGCCTTGGCCGTCAGCGCGATGATCGGCAGGTTCGCGAACGCCTCTTGCGCACGGATCTGCCGCATCGTCTCGTAGCCGTCCATCTGCGGCATCATCACGTCCATCAACACGATGTCGATTCCGGGCGTGGACTTGAGCATCTCGATGCCGGTCTGCCCATCTTCGGCGTAGACCACCTTCATCTGCTGGCGTTCCAAGGCACTGGCCAGCGCGAAGATGTTGCGCACGTCGTCGTCGACGATCAGGATGAGCCGCCCGGCCAACTGCGGATCCTGCTGGTGCAATTTCTCCAGAATCTTGCGCTTGGGTTCGGGCAGGTTGGCTTCGACGCGGTGCAGGAACAGCGCGGTCTCGTCCAACAGCCGCTCGGGCGATTTCACGTTCTTGATGATGATGCCTTCCGCGACCTTACGCAGCTCCGTCTCCTCCTGGCGGGTCAGATCCCGGCCCGTGTAGACGATGATCGGCACATCGCGGTTCTGGGCCTCGGCACGCACCCGCTCGATCAGCTGGATGCCCGGAATGTCGGGCAGGCCGAGATCCAGCACCATGCAGTCGAACCGCTCGCGGCGCATCAGTTCCAGCGCTGCCTCGCCAGTGCCCGCGGTTTGCACCTTGACGTCGCCGTTGCCGATCAACTCCTTGATGGCGTTGCGCTCCCGCTCGTCGTCCTCGACCACCAGCAGGTTCTTCACGCGCCGGTCGACGAACGCCGTCAGGTCGTTGAACGCCTGCGCCAGCGTCTCCTTGGTCACGGGCTTCTGCATCCAGGCGAACGCACCGACCTCCAGGCCGCGCATCTTCTGGTCGTCGATGGACATCATGTGCACCGGAATGTGCCGCGTGACCGGGTCGTGCTTCAGGCGGTCCAGCACCTGCCAGCCGTCCATCATCGGCAGGTGCACGTCCAAGGTGATCGCGTCGGGCTTGTACTTGCGCGCCAGGGCCAATGCCGTGTCACCGCGGGTCGCGACGATGGCCTTGAAGCCGCGCTCGCGGGCCATGTCCAGCATCAGCCGAGCAAAACCGAGGTCGTCATCGACGATCAGCAGAGTGCGGTCGTGGCCCGTGATGATCTTACGGTCGTCGCTGACATGGGTCTCCAACTCCTCGGCCAGTTGCGCGGCATCGGCAGCCACCGCTTCGTCGCGCTCGGCCTCGATGACGGGCATTTCGCCGTGCTGAAGCGCGGGGCCCGACCTGGAAAGCGCAGGCGTCCGCACGGAGAAATCGCCACTGCTGCCATCGGCGCCGGGGTTCGTCGGCGCCGTGTAGTCGCGCGGCAAGAACAACTTGAACGTGCTGCCCTTGCCCAGTTCGCTGGTCAGGCTCAGTTCGCCGCCGAGCAAACGCACGATCTCGCGGCTGATCGAAAGGCCCAAGCCGGTGCCGCCGTACTTGCGACTGGTCGTGCCGTCAGCCTGCTGGAACGCCTCGAAAATGATGCGCTGTTTGTCCGCCGGAATGCCGATGCCGGTGTCCGCGACCGTGAACGCCAGCACCTGAGCGGCAGAGACCAGCATGCTGTCCGCCGCCCAACCGCTCTCGGCCACCTCCATGCGCATGACCACGGAGCCGTGTTCCGTGAACTTGAAAGCGTTGGACAACAGGTTCTTGAGCACCTGCTGCAGCCGCTTGCGATCGGTGGTCATCACCGCCGGCAGCCGCGGGCTCAACTCGATGTCGAACGCGAGTCCCTTGTTTTCCGCCACGTGCCTGAACGCCAGCTCGGTGTCGTCGCGCACTGCGTCCAGGCGCACTTCTTCCACGTCGATCGAGACGGTGCCCGACTCGATCTTGGACAAGTCCAGGATTTCGTTGATGAGCGACAGCAGATCGGCACCGGCGTCGTGAATCGTGTGCGCGAACTCGACTTGCTTCTCGGTCAGGTTCGCCTCGGCATTGGTCGCCAGCAGATCCGAGAGAATCAGCAGACTGTTCAAGGGTGTACGCAGCTCATGGCTCATGTTGGCCAGGAACTCGGACTTGTACTTGGAGGTGAGCGCCAACTGCTGCGCCTTTTCCTCCAGCGACCGCCGCGCCAGGTCGATCTCGCGGTTCTTGGTTTCGACCTCCTTCTTCTGCTCGAACAGCAACCGCGCCTTCTCCTCCAGTTCCTCGTTGGTCTGCTGCAGTTCGTGCTGCTGTTGCTTCAAGCGCTCTTCGGAGTCGCGCAGGGTCGCCGCCTGCTTCTCCAGCCGGACGTTGGTTTCCTTCAGTTCCTCTTGCTGTACCTGCAGTTCCTGCGTGAGGGACTGCGATTGCTTGAGCAGGTCCTCGGTGCGCACGTTGGTCACGATGGTGTTCAGCACGATGCCGATCGATTCGGTCAGCTGGTCCAGGAACGCGATGTGGATCTCACTGAAGTCATGGAAACTGCCGAGTTCGAGCACGGCCTTGAGCTGGCCTTCGAACAGCACCGGCAACGCCACGATGTTGACCGGCGCGGCCTCGCCGAGACTCGACGAGATCTTCACGTAGTTCGCCGGCGCTTCCGCGACCAGGATGCGCTGCTTTTCCAGGGCGCACTGACCGACCAGGCCCTGGCCCAAGCGAAACTCGTGCGACAGGCTCTTGCGGTCGTTGTACGCATAGGTTCCCACCAGTTTGAGCACGACCTCGGCGTTCGCGGCGACGTCGGCCAGGAAGAACGTGCCGATCTGCGCCTTCACCAGTGGCGCCAGTTCGGACAGGATCAGTTTGGCCACCGCCAGCAAGTCCCTCTGCCCCTGCAGGATTCGCGTGAAGCGCGCCAGGTTGGTCTTGAGCCAGTCCTGCTGCGTGTTCTTCAGCGTCGTCTCGCGCAGGTTGCGGATCATCTCATTGAGATAGTCCTTCAGCGACGCCACTTCGCCTTGCGCCTCCACCGAAATCGTCCGCGTCAGGTCGCCCTTGGTCACTGCCGTGGCCACTTCGGAAATCGCCCGCACCTGGATGGTCAGGTTGGCCGCCAGCTGGTTCACGTTGTCCGTGAGATCTCGCCAGGTTCCAGCCGCGCCCGGGACCCGTGCCTGGCCGCCCAGCTTGCCTTCGATACCCACTTCGCGCGCCACCGTGGTCACCTGGTCGGCAAACGTCGCCAGCGTGTCGGTCATGCCGTTGATGGTGTCGGCCAGCGCAGCGATCTCGCCCTTGGCTTCGACCAGCAACTTCTTCTTCAAGTCACCGGTCGCGACCGCCGTCACCACCCTGGCGATGCCGCGCACCTGGTTGGTCAGGTTCGACGCCATGGAATTCACGTTGTCCGTCAGAGCTTTCCAGACGCCCCCAACCCCCTTCACGTCGGCTTGACCGCCCAGGATGCCGTCGGTCCCCACCTCCTTGGCGACGCGCGTCACTTCCGAAGCGAACGACGACAGCTGATCCACGAAGGTATTGACGGTGTTGTTCAGCTCGAGGAATTCGCCCTGCACGTCGACGGTAATCTTCTTGGACAGGTCGCCGTTCGCCACCGCCGTGGTCACCGCAGCAATGTTGCGCACTTGTGAGGTCAGGTTGCCGGCCATCATGTTCACGGAATCGGTCAGGTCCTTCCACGTCCCGGCCACACCCTTCACTTGCGCCTGCCCGCCCAGCTTGCCCTCTGCGCCCACTTCCCGAGCCACGCGAGTGACTTCCGAGGCAAACGAGTTGAGCTGATCGACCATCGTGTTGATCATGTCCTTCAACTCGAGGATCTCGCCCTTGACGTCGACGGTGATCTTCTTGGACAGGTCGCCCATCGCCACGGCCGTGGTGACCACTGCGATACTGCGCACTTGCGTCGTCAGGTTGGATGCCATCACGTTCACGGAGTCGGTCAGGTCCTTCCACGTGCCGGCCACGCCCTTGACGTCGGCCTGCGCGCCCAGCTTGCCTTCGGTGCCCACTTCGCGAGCCACGCGGGTGACTTCCGAGGCAAACGAGTTGAGCTGGTCCACCATCGTATTCATGGTGTTCTTCAGTTCCAGGATCTCGCCCCTCACCTCCACGGTCATCTTGCGCGACAGGTCGCCGTTGGCCACCGCCGTGGTCACTTCCGCAATGTTGCGCACTTGCGCGGTCAGGTTGCCGGCCATCATGTTCACGGAATCGGTCAGGTCCTTCCACGTCCCGGCGACGCCCTTGACCTGCGCTTGCCCGCCCAGCTTGCCCTCGTCGCCCACTTCCCGAGCCACGCGCGTCACTTCCGAGGCGAACGAGTTCAGCTGATCGACCATGGTGTTGAAGGTGATCTTCAGTTCGAGGATTTCGCCCTTGACGTCGACGGTCATCTTGCGCGACAGGTCGCCGTTGGCCACCGCGGTAGTGACTTCCGCGATGTTGCGCACTTGGGCGGTCAGGTTGCCGGCCATCATGTTCACGGAATCCGTCAGGTCCTTCCACACGCCGGCGACGCCCTTGACCTTGGCTTGGCCGCCCAGCGTGCCTTCGGTGCCCACCTCGCGCGCCACCCGCGTCACTTCGCTGACGAACGAATTGAGCTGATCGACCATGCCGTTGACGCTGCGAGCCGTACGCAGGAAGTCGCCGCGCAGGGGCCGGCCTTCCATCTCGGTCGCCACAGACTGGCTCAGATCGCCGCGCGCCACAGCGGCAATCACCCGCGCCACGTCGGTCGTCGGCGCCACGAGGTCGGCCACCAGTTCGTTCACCGCGTCCACCGCGTTGCGCCAACCGCCTTGCGAACCGTCCAAGGCGGCGCGCTGGCTGGTCTTGCCTTCTTTGCCCACCAGCCGGGTGATGCGCGAAAGCTCAGCGACGAGCAACTGATTCTGCTCGATCATCTCGTTCAGCGTGTCGTTGATCTTGCCGCCCATGCCGGTCTGATCCGCCGGCATGCGCGCGCTGAAGTCGCCCCGCCGCGCCGCCTGGAGTACCCGCAGCAGTTGGTTGATGTCGATGCCATGGTCGACCTCGTTGGGGCGAGGATCAGCGTCAGGCGCTTGGGTGGCCATGCGGGCTCCTGCAGACGGCGGCAAAAGACGGTGGAGCCACGCCCGAGCCGAAAGCTCAGGTCGCGTTCGCAGTGTGTGTTGGCCGTTGCAGGGTAGACAGCGCGCGTCAGGGCCGCAAGTGCCCAGGCGGTTTATCCGTAGTTTTGAATAGTTGCTGCAGGAGACGGCCGCACCCTGGCCATCGGAAGCCAGGCCAGGGTGCGGACGCGCGGCGGTCTAGTGCTACACGATCGCGACGGCGACGCACTGCAGGGTCCGGAACGCACCGCCCAACAGGCCGGCCTCGGACAGGTCCTGCGGCGACGGGATCCAGCCCCATGGATCCGGACAGCTCACAGTTTGCGCCAGGTAGACCTGCATGCCCGCGCGCTGCGCCTCGTAGGCGCTGTCGTAGGGCACGTAAGCGGTCGCGTCGCGCTCGAGCACGGTGTTGAGCGGGCCGATGGCGTACACCCGGCTGACCATGGTCATGCCATCCGGGGCCGGTGGCGCGACCGGTTCGGCGACGGTGATAGTCGTCGTGGTCGTCAGCGCGTCGGCGGGAATGATCAGGATGAAGCCGTCGTCGCCTTCGATGGTGGCGCCAGCGGTGGTGACCGAGACCGAGATGGGATAGCTGTAAGGCATGGCAGTTCCTTGGAGTCCGAAGGGATCAACCGAGCGGACGGTGGGTAGTCTAAGCAGGCACTTCGGTGGAGGCTAGCACGGCATTTGCGTCGAACCCAGCGGCGGCGGCCAACGCGATCAGATCGGTGCAGAGGCGCGCCGACATCAGCCGCGCCGGCGGCTCGCCGTTGAGCGCCAGGGAGGCTCGCGCGGCTTGCACCGCCGCTGCGTGGTCGCCGAGGGCCGAGAGCGCTTCGGCCAAGGTGCACAGCGCCACCAGGTGGTGCCCCACCGCCTGGGCCGCCGACGCCAGGTGCACGGCCCGGCGCGCGGGTTTCAAGGCATCGAGCGGACGCCGCATCGTCACGTACAGGTCCGCGAGATTGTTTAGTGTGCTTGCGATGTTGGCGTCTTCGCGCGGCTCCTCGGACAAGGCCAAAGCCGTGCGGAAGGCGCATTCAGCCGACTCGAAGGCACGCAGGTAACGCCACGCGATGGCCTTGCCGATGAGCGCAGCTCCTTCGCCGCGCCGGTGACCGATGCGCTGCAGAGTCGCGCGGGCGCGCTCGAGCACGACCAGTGACGCCTCGTGTTCACCGGTGGCCTGCAGGCGCAGGCCGTCGACGTAATCGCGCCGGGCCGACAGCAACACGTCCGCCACGCCATCGCCCGCGATCGGCCGCAGCCAGGACTCGGCTTGGACCAGGTCGCCGCGCATCACGTGGAGCAACGCCAGGTCGACGCGCGCCCAGTCGCGGCCGAACCGATCGCCCAGCAGCGCGAACAAGGCCTCGGCCTGACGCAGGGATTCGATGGCTCGCACATTGTCGCACGCGTTGCGGCTCGCTGCGCCCACGATCAGGTGCAGTCGCGCCGTGGTCTTCTTGTCCAGACCCTTGCGCGCCAGGCCGATCCGACAGAACTCCAGGGCCTGGGGGTGCTCGCCGCGCCCTTCGGCCGCCGCCGCCGAGCCGAGCCAGGCCTGGCGCGTCCAGAGAGAGGCGCCGTCGTCGGCATCGACCAGCTCGTCCAACGTGCGCAGTTCGACCATGCGCTGGCTCGCCGCCTGCGTATTGCCGGTGTGGACCAGTGCCTCGGCATACCGATACAACATCCAGGCGTGATCCTCGAGACCCAGCGCGCCCGACATCTGGCCATACTGTTCGGCGTCGGCCAGCAACGCTTCGACCGCGGCAAAGTCCGGAATCGCCCAGGCGTCCTCGACAGCGCTGCGGGTCGCAGTCCAAGCCTGATCCAGCGCATCCGCACGCCACAGGTGACCGATCCACGCCCGCTGCGGCTCGCCGTGGTCGCGCAACACCACCGCCAGCCATTGATGCAGCGTGCGGGTATCGTCGCGAAACCGTTGCCGCACGGCCTGGGCGAACTGCGCGTGTTCGAACACCAGCGCGCCGGCCGGACCTTGTTGCACCAGGACGCCCGCGGTCGCGGCCAGCGGCAGGACGGCTTGCATGCGCGGCATCGGCATGGCCGCCTGCGCGCAGATCTCCGGCAACCACCCGAGCCGCAACGGACTTCGCGCCAGCGCCGCCGCGTGCAGGAGCAGACGCAAGGCTTCGCGCCCCTCGCCCGCCTGACGCAAGAGATCGTCGACCTGGGCACGCAGCAGGCTGTTCAAGGTCTCGGCCGCACTGCGCGACAGTTCCAGCGGAGCGACGCCCTGCCAGGAGCCCGAGCGCGCCTGCACGCGGCCTTCGCGGATGTGCGCCAGGAACAACTGCACCAGCGTTCGCGGATGACCAGCCGACAACTGCACCCACTGATTCAGTAATTTATCGTCGAGACTGCGCCCGTCCGCGAGCCATTGCTGGCATGCCGTCGCCGAGAGAGGCCGCAACGCGATCTCGGTGACCGCTTCGTAGCCAATCATCTCCGTCAGGCGCGCGGGCACGGGGCTTTCGGGACTTTCGAGCCAGCCGAGCAGGATGCCGACCGGGGCGCGACGGTGCACGGCGGTGTGCATGACCTCCAGCAGGACCGCGACTTCATCGCCGACCAAGGTGTGCGCGTCGTCGAGCAGCCAGACGGTTGGCAGAGCCGCCAGGTCGGCCAACACCGCTTCGGCCTGACGGGTCACCGCGGCACAGCGACTTTCCTCGACGTCGCGCGCCAGCAGACCCTGCCTGGCGGGCAATTCAGCATACGCGGCCGCGTGTCGCCGCAGCACGTCCGGCCCCACCTGCAGGCGAACTGCCGGCATGGCATCGACTTCGGTCGCCAGCCAGCGCAGGAGGTGACTGCGCCCCGAGCCCGCCACGCCGCGCAGGACGATCGCTTGCGGCTGTCCGTGCGCCGCGTCGGTCAGCAGGCTGTGCAACTGCGCCTGTACGTCTTCGCGGCCGAACACTGCGGTACCTGCGAACGTCAGTTCGGCCTGCGCATGATCGTCGGGCGCCAGGGTCGCCAGGGTCGCCCCCGCCGCGACCGTGCCTTCGAGCGGGGGCGCTTGCGTCCAGGCCAGTTCCAGGGCGCGTGCCACGTTCGTCGCAGAGCCGGGCCGCAATGCTGGCGACTTTTCGAGCAGGCTGGCGACCAGATTCGCAACGGCCTCAGGGACTTCTGCCGGCAAGCGCGGCGCTGGAGCCTCGCGGTGTCGGCGCAGGATCTCGCCCGGATCGCCGTCGAACAGCGGTTGTCCGGTGATCAGCCACCACAGCAGGCAACCCAAACCGTAGAGATCGCTTTCGGGCACCGCGACGCCGCCCGCCGCGACCTCGGGACTACACGTGCGCATCGAACCCACTGGTGCGACGGGAGTTGCCACGTCGCGATGGAACGAGGCCACGCCGAAATCGATCAGCACCGCGCGCAGGGCCTGAGGCCCATTCATTTCCAAGCGTACGTTTTCCAGACGCAAGTCGCGGTGCACGACGCCGTGGCCGTGGACGTGGGCCAGGGCGCGGGCGACGTGGCAGGCCATCCAGACCGCGGCGCGCCAATGCAGCGGGCCGTTGGCCAGGCAATCCGCGAGATCGTTGCCGGCGATCCAGCGCAGGACCACGAACTCGCGGCCGTCGGGCGTGCGCCCATGATCGAGCAGACTCGCGACGTTCGGGTGGCGCTGCATGCCGGACACGCGCAGTTCCAGCAGCGAGGACTGGCCGACGGGCGCCTGGCGGAACGGCAGCTTGACCGCGACCCGGCCGCCATCGCGCAAGTCCGTGGCCAGCCAGACTTCGGCCATCGTGCCGACGCCGGCGAGTCGTTCGAGGCTGTAGCGGTCGGCCAACCGTTCGCCGGCGTGGGCGGTGACCGGGCGGGCGAGTCGGTCCGAGGGCGCGCCACTATGCTGGCGAGTGGCGCGATTCCGCCTGGTCAGCCGAGCTGGCGGCGCACTGTCGTGACGCACTCGCTTGCGCAAACCAGGCTCCGGGCAGTCGAGACTCAGGCCACGTTGGGCCCAGACCGGCGATTCTAGCCGCGGCCCCTCGGATTGACCATCGCAGACTCGACGTTCGGAGCGCCGGTACCCCAGGCTTCACGAACTCGGTCACCGCGTGGGGACGGCTGGCACGGATCGTGCTGGTGTTCCAGCTGATGCAACATCGTGTTGCAACGTCAGCCCGAGGCCACCATGTCCGAAAACGCCTTCGACTCGCTCATCGAACTCAGCGATCTCGCTTGCTTCCAGGTCGACAGCGAACGCAGGCTGGTCCACTGGTCCGCCGCCGCTGAGCACATGACTGGCTTCGCCGCCCGCGAGGTCCTCGGGCTGCCCTGCGTCGTAGGCGTGCGCTGCGAGGCCTGCCTGTCCGGCTGCGGTGTGTTCGACCATGGCGAGGTACGCGACGTGCGGCTGGTGCTGCACCACAAGGACGGGACAGCGGTGCCGGTGCGCAAGTCCGGACGAACATTGCGGGATGCCGACGGCCATATCACCGGTGCGATCGAGGTCGTGGTGCGCGAGCCCTTGGCCTCGGACGGCCCTGCGCGCGGCCTGGAGCACTTCGCACGCGCGCTGGGCCGACACTGGCTGATGGCGGATGCGGCATTCCGCGTGGTCGAAGCCTCGGCGGATTTGGGCCCGGCACTGGGGATTCTCCCGCACCGGCTCCGCGAGATGCCGCTGCAGGATCTGCTGGGCGTCGAACTGTTCGGCCCCTCGAGCGCCTTTCGCGCCGCCATCGCCCAGGGTGGCCGTCGGGAGGGCTGGCGGGCCGACCTCACGCTCGCAGACGGCCGTACGCAGCCGGTGTCGGTTTCGGCTGGCTGCTTCGAGCCCGGGCCTGGATCGCGCGCCAGCGTGTTCGTCATGTTGCGCCCTGAACGTGACCCCGACGTCGAGGCCGCGGACATCCCCATGTTCGAAGGCATCGTCGGGCGCTCGGCGCCGATGCAGCGCATCTTCCGCCTGATCGACCTGCTGCACGACAACGACGCTACCGTGCTCGTGAGCGGGCCCAGTGGTTCTGGCAAGGAATTGGTCGCCCGCGCGCTGCATGCCCGCTCGAACCGAGCAAAAGGTCCCTTCGTTGCGGTGAATTGCGGCGCATTGCCGGCGGATCTGCTGGAGAGCGAACTGTTCGGCCATGTGCGCGGCGCGTTCACCGGCGCGGTTAGAGACCGGCAGGGCCGCTTCGAACTGGCGCAGGGCGGGACACTGTTCCTCGATGAGATCGGCGACTTGCCCCTGCCCTTGCAGGTCAAACTGTTGCGCGTGCTGCAGGAGCACACCTTCGAGCGGGTCGGCGATGCCCGGCCAGTCCACGTCGACGTGCGCGTGATCGCCGCGACCCACGTCGACCTGCCGCGCGCAGTGGCGCAACGGCTTTTCCGCGAGGACCTGTACTACCGGCTACGCGTGGTGCCGATCGACGTACCGCCGTTGCGCGAACGTCGCGAGGACCTGGAACTGCTCATCCAGTATCTGCTCCTTGGCATCGGGCGGCGGCGCGGTCGGGCGCTGCGGCTTTCGCCGGGTGCGATGCGGCGGCTGCTGGACCACGACTGGCCGGGCAACGTGCGCGAGCTCGAAAACGCGTTGGAATTCGCCACAGCGGTGTGCGAAGGCCAGACCGTGCAGGAGGCCGACCTGCCGGCCGAGGTGGGCCGCGAGCGGATCGTCATGGCCGCGCCCGCCGTGAGTCCGACCGCCCAGCGGCCTGCACAGGAATCCGCAGAAGCCGCTCGCATCGAGGCCGCGCTGGTGCAGCACCACTACCAACGTGAGGCAGCGGCGCTGGCCTTGGGCATGAGCCGCTCGACGCTGTGGCGCAAGATGAAGCAGTTGCGGCTTGGTTGAGGCGATCAGCAAGCACGCGATTCTTGCCGTGATCCTGTGAAACACCGCAACGACTTGTCGCAACGTTTTGTCGCATGACTGGGCTGCAGTGGGGGTCTCGGGCGGCCGTTGTGCTCAGATCCTCGCACGCGGCTGAAGTTGGCGTGGTCTGGCACGATCGCTGCAACGGCATGTTGCGGGAGGCGCGGACGGCGCTTCCATGAGGAGACCGAACATGAAACGGATCGTGATCCTGGGCGCTGGGACGGCGGGGACGATGATGGCCAACAAACTGGTGCGCGCTCTGCCCGCGACCCAGTGGCACATCACCGTCGTGGACCGGGACGACCGACACGTGTACCAGCCTGGCCTGTTGTTCCTGCCATTTGGCCAGTACCGTGCCGAGGATCTCGTGCGCTCGCGACGCGGCCTGCTCGGGCCAGAAGTCGAGTTGCACCTGGGCGAAATCGAGCGCATCGATTCGGCAGGCCACTGCGTGCTGCTGCGCGGCGGCGCGGTGCTGCCCTTTGACCTGCTGATCGTCGCGACCGGCACCCGCATCGTGCCCGAGTCGGTCGAGGGCCTGACCGGCATCGGCTGGCAGGACACCGCGTTGGACTTCTACACTTTGGAAGGCGCGGTGACGCTGGGGCGCAAGCTGGCGACCTGGCCGGGCGGGCGGCTGGTGCTCAACGTCGCTGAAATGCCCATCAAGTGCCCGGTGGCGCCGTTGGAGTTCCTGTTCCTGGCCGATGCATTCTTCACCGAACGCGGCATGCGCGACAAGGTCGAACTGGTCTACGCCACGCCGCTGGACGGCGCGTTCACCAAGCCCAGGGCGTCTGCTGCGTTTGGCAACCTGCTGGAACAACGTGGTATCCGCGTCGAAACCGAGTTCAACGTGGCCCGGGTCGACGGCGAGAGGCGGCTGCTGCACGCCTGGGACGGCCGCGAGGTGGCCTACGATCTGCTGGTGTCGATCCCGCCGCATCAGGGCAGCGAGGCGATCCTGCGCTCGCAACTCGGCGACGACTCGGGCTTCGTGCTGACCGACAAGCACACGCTGCAGTCCAAGAAGTTCGCGGACATCTTCGCCTTGGGCGACGCCACCAACGTGCCGGCATCCAAGGCCGGCTCGGTCGCGCACTTCCAAGCCGAGGTGTTGGCCGAGAACGTGCTGCGCGCCATCGCCGGCCGAACGCTGGAACCGAGTTTCGACGGCCATGCCAACTGCTTCATCGAGACCGGGCACGGCAAGGCCATCCTCATCGACTTCAACTACGACACCGAGCCGTTGCCCGGGAAATTCCCGCTGCCCGGCCTGGGCCCCTTCACGCTGCTGGCCGAAAGTCACGCCAACCACTGGGGCAAGCTGGGCTTTCGTTGGGCGTACTGGAACTTGTTGCTCAAGGGCGAGGAGTTGCCCATCGACCACCGGATGCTGATGGCCGGCAAGCAGGTCTAGGCCGAAAAACAAGGGGAGTTGAACATGGACGGTACGATGCACGAATGGCCGGCGGCGAGCCGCGCTGCGGTGGCTGGGCGCGAGGACAACCAGGCCTTGCACGCCAAGTTGGACGCGCTGACCGGGCAGATCGCCTTCCTGGTCGAACGCCAGCGGCGCCAGTCCGAACTCATCGACGAGATGGCGCCGATCCTGCGTCTGATGATGGGTGTAGCCACGGACAAGCTCGCGGAGTTCGACAAGCGCGGCTACTTCACCTTTGGGACCGAGCTGTTGCAACTCGTCGATCGGGTGGTCACCGGCTACAAGGCCGAAGACGTGCGCGCGCTGGGCGACCAGATCGTGCGCATCCTGGACACCGTGCGCAGCCTGACCCAACCGGACGTGCTCGCCATCGCCCAACAGGCCACCGAAGTGCTGCACGACGCCGATCGCCTGCAACCGGTGGGGATGTTGGGCATGGTCAAGGCCTCGCGCGACGACGACGTGCAGCGCGGCATGGCGATTCTGTTGGAGATGCTGCGCCACGTCGGCCGCGGTGCGACGGCGCTGGCGGCGACCGAGCGGGCTCCCCGTACGGCGCAGCCCTCGCGCATGCAGCAGATTCGCGCCGCGCGGCAGCCCCAGGCGCAGGCGCCGCCAGTGTGCAAGGTGGCGACGCCCGGCAAGGTGGCGGCGACCATCGACGGCATTGCATTCACGGCGGATGGTTTCCTGGCCGACCCGCAGCAGTGGACACGGGCGCTGGCGGAGACCCTGGCGCAGGAACGCGGCGTCGCGCTGACCGAGGCGCACTGGCAGCTGATCGACTTTGCGCGGCAGGAATACCTCGCCACCAGCGTGTCACCCAACATCCGCCGGCTGACCACGGCCACGGGCCTGGGCACCAAGGAAGTCTACGCCATGTTCCCCAAAGCGCCCGGCAAGACCACGGCTCTGCTGGCCGGCATCCCCAAGCCCGCTGGCTGCATCTAGCTCGCGTGGAACATCACGTAAGTAATGCTTATGACGGCTGTCCAGATAACATTCCAAGCATCCAAGGAGGCGAGAGCCATGGCCACCACCGAACGCAAAGTCGCTATCATCTGCAGCAAGGGCGGCCTGGACGAGGCGTACCCGGCCCTCATCTTGGCCAACGCCGCCCGCCAATCCGGTATCGACGCCTTCGTGTTCTTCACGTTCTGGGGCCTGGACGTGGTGAACGACAAGAAGGTCGACCACCTGCACGTCAACATGGCGGGCAACGCGTCCAGCCCGATGCCGACCATGGTCGCAGGCCTGCCGGGCATGGAGAGCCTGGCGGCGGGCATGATGATGAAGAAGATGAAGGCGCTGGACCTGCCGGATGTGCGCGAGATGCTCAAGATACTGGACGAATCCGGGGCGGAACTGTACGCCTGCGAGTTGGCCATGCGGATGTTCCAACTGGAGAAGAAGGATCTGGTGGTGCAAGTGAAGGACGTCATCACGGCGGGCGACTTCTACGAACTGGCCGAAGGTGCGCAGATCATCTTCACTTGAGAAGTCGTGGTGTCCTGGTCATTGCCAAGCGCCGACGTGCACGAACGCCGCCCACAGCGCCGGATCCGCCACGCCCCTCCGCGAACCGAAAGCCGGCGTGCTGTCAGAAGGCTGCCCTACCGCGAGACGGCTGCCAAGGTCATGGTCCGTGCAAGCGATTGAAGACTCGGTGCGGTTTCAAGATCCTTGCCGCCGTGGTACAGGTACCGGCGTAAGTCCACGAGGCTTTCCTCGGCAAGACTACCTTGCCGATCGCATCATCCCGGAGTCCGTGTGCCGCCGTCCACCGTCGCCGAATCGCCGCCACCACCCGTGCCCTCCTCGCCCGACCCGGAAGCCTACTGGCTGGCCCACGTCTGGCAGCGCGGCGCCCGTCAGCTCACCGTCCGCGCCGTGATAAGCGGCATGCTGCTCGGTGCCCTGCTCTGCCTCTCGAACCTCTACGTCGTGCTCAAGACCGGCTGGTCTATGGGCGTCACCATCACCGCCTGCATCCTCGCTTTTGCCGTGTTCCGCACGCTGGGCGCGGTGGGCCTGACGCGCACGCCGTTCACCGTGCTGGAGAACAACGCCATGAGTTCGGTGGCCTCGGCAGCCGGCTACATGACCGGTGGCGGCAACATGGCCGCGGTTCCGGCGCTGCTCGTCCTGACCGGGTCCCGCCCCGACGGTTGGGCGCTTTTCGCCTGGTTCGCCTCCATCGCGCTCCTGGGCGTGTTTGCCGCCATCCCGATCAAGCGCCAACTCATCAACATCGAACAGGTCGCCTTCCCCACCGGCACCGCCACCGCCGCCACGCTGCGCTCCCTGCACCCGCATGCCGACGCCGACGCCGCCACCGCTGGCGAGGGCAGCCGTCAGGCGCGCTGGCTGCTGACCGCCGGAGCCTTCGCCGCGCTCTTCAAGATCACCTGGCATTTCTCGAAGTTGCCCTCGGTGCTGCCGATCTTCGGCGCCACGGCGGCCAAGTGGACACTGGGCCTCGAAGGCAGCCTCGTACTGCTGGGCGGCGGCGCGCTGATGTCGTGGCGCACCGGCTGGACCCTGCTCGTCGGAGCGCTGCTGACCTACGGCGTGCTCGCGCCCGAACTGCTCGACCAGGGCCTGGTCGCCGGTCCGAAGTTCAAGCAGGTCGTGCAATGGACCCTGTGGCCGGCGGCGGCGATGTTGGTCGCCTCGGGGTTGTTGCAGTTCGCGATGCAGTGGCGCAGCGTCGCCCGCGCCTTTTCCGGCCTGTGGGTCAGCCTGCGCCGCGGCGGCGGTGGCAACGACCCGATGGCGGCGGTCGAAAGCCCGGCGTGGTGGTTTCCGGCCGGCTTCCTGGTCGTGGGACCCGTCGTGGTGTGGCTGGGCTATTCCATGTTCGGCATCCCCATCTGGGCCGGCCTCATCGCGCTGCCCCTGGCGGTCCTGATGGGCGTGGTCGCCGCCCGCGTCACCGGCGAAACCGATGTGACCCCGACCAAGGCGCTGGGGCCGGTGACCCAACTGACGTTTGGCGCGATGCTGCCCGGCAACCTGACCGCCAACTTGATGTCGGCCAACATCACCGGCGGCGTCGGCCTGCATGCCGCCGATTTGCTGACGGATCTCAAGAGCGGCTACTTGCTCGGCGCCAACCCGCGCCAGCAGGTGGTCGCGCAACTTTTTGGCGTGTTTGCCGGAGCCGCGGCGGTGGTGCCGGCCTTCGCGCTCCTGGTGCCCACGGCAGACGTCATCGGTTCCGCCGAGTTCCCGGCGCCGGCGGTACAGGTCTGGGCCGGCGTGTCCAAGGTCCTGGCGGCGGGCGCCAGCGGCCTGCACCCGACGATGCGCTGGGCCGCTGCCATCGGGGCGCTGGTGGGCATCCTCCTGACCCTGCTGGAGAAGTACGCGCCCGCCAAGGTGCAGCCGTTCGTGCCCTCGCCGGCCGGCCTGGGCATCGCCATGTGCATTCCCGGGTACAACGCGGTGGCGATGGGCCTGGGCGCTGGCGTGGCCGAGGTCGTGCGGCGGCGGACCGGCAAGCGCGGCGGCGGCCTGGTGATGGCGGTAGGCTCGGGATTCATCGCCGGCGAGAGCTTGATGGGCGTGGCGCTGGCGATCTTGATCGCGACCGGAGTCCTCGCCGCGTAGCAAGCCTCGCGCGCCGGATTCGGTTCAACGCGTCGAAGCGCTACTTGCCGGTGCGGAAAGCGGCGGGCGGCAAGACGAAAGCGCGCAGGCCAGCGGTGTCGCGGGTGGTCGAGCACAAGTTGGGCGCCTTGCCGGTGCACTCCTTGTTCGGGCCGTTCAGGTAGGCCAAGAACAGGTCGTGAAAGCCCTTGTAGTCGTCGGCGGCGCCCTGAGGGGCCAGGTCCGAGCCCCACGAGTTCTTGATGCGGAAGAACTTGATCGTGGCCTTGGGATCGAGCGCGGCTTGCAGGGCCTTGGGATCGGTGACGTCGACGCCGGCCTTCAAGGTACCGAAACCGGGGACATTGTCGATCTCATAGTCCTCGAGCACGGTCATGTGTCCGCCCTGGCGACCCGGGCTGGCCGCTGGAGCCTTGAAGGTCTTGTCCCCAGCCATGGCAGCGAAGTCGACGAACCAGGTCATGATGACCGGCAACTTCAGGTGCAGCGCGCGCTGGGCGTTGATCTGGAAGGTGCGGCGGGCGCTGGCGGTGCTGGGGTAATACTGTTCGTTCCAGGCATAAACACCGGTGCGACGGTTGAAGTCGTAGCTGCTGGCCGGCTTGCCGATCGCCTCGTCGAGCCAGACGGTGCGCTGCTTGCCGTTCGCCAGCACCCAACCGACCGGCAGTTCACGCGGGTGGCGCATGCCAGCGGGCAAGGGCTTGGACTTGTAGAGATTGGTGCTGATGGCCTTGCCGAATACCTGATCGAGCTTGGCGATCACGTCGGGCTTGAGCTGCCACGCCTTGTCCATCTCGGCGCGCACCAAGGTCCGGTTCTTGCGGGCCGCGGGGGTCGCGAGCGCGCCGCTCTTGAGCGAGGCGTTGATTGCGGACAGCGCCGCTGACTGGCGATCGCTGCGGGCAGCTTCGCCTTCTTCGGCAATGAAAGCGCCTTCGTCCATCAGGCCATAGCGCAACATCAGTTCGCCGGCCACGCCCCAGAAGCCACCCGCGCCGATCTGGCCATTCTCCAAGGCGGCGATCTGGCCACCGCCCGAGCCGCCGGCGATCTGCTCGACCCAGTGCCAGTAGCTGACGTACGACTCGCTGAGATTCAAGGTATTGCCGGTGTTGCTGAGCACCAGCGATTCGACCCAGCCGATGCTGGCGTAGACCCAGCAGTTGCCGATCGACTGACGTTTGACCGCCGTGTTGGCGACGTTGGTCAGGTCGTCTTCGGCCACGCCCGGGGCGACGTCGGTCGCGCAACCCCACATCGGCGCCGCGGGCACGGCGATGGTCAGTACGGTGGCGAAGCCCCTGACGATGCCTGCTGAGATCAAGGAACAGCTGTAATCTGCAAGGCGAATCCGGCGCGACATCTTGACCTCTCGGCAGCCCCACGGGGCGCGACTGGCGCGAGTGTACAGCAGCTCGGCGGGAGGCGACAGCAAGATAGCTGCGCAGGGGTGCGGCGAGGCCAGGGGCGCTATGCCACGTCGCTCGGTGGCCCCTCACCGTCGCGCGGCTTCTGCCCCCGCTCGGCGACGCGCAACCGCAGCCATACCGCCACGCCGAGCGCGGCCATGATCGCCGCGGCGAGCAGCAATCCATTGCGTCGGAAGCGAAAATCCGCCCGCGCCGCTTGCAGCAGGTCCTCTGCGTGGCGGGCTGCCGACGCGCCCGGCTGGTAGGCCTCCGCGAAACTGGTGCGCTCCAAGGCGTGGGTGCGCACGCGGCTGGCGCGCAAGGCGTCCTCGATCTCGCTGACGGCGGCCAGCACTGGCTCGGTGTCCAGACCGCGGCCGGCGAGTTCCTCGGCCTGGCGTTTCAAGGCCGCCGGCGCGGCGGCGAGCCTGGTCAGCGATGTACGAAATTCTGCTGTGACGGTCTGAGATTCCGAGTTGCCGGCGGCGTGCTTGTCGTGGCAGGCGCGGCAGGACGTGCCAGGGTCGGTGGCGAGAAGCTTGTCGCTGGTGGCCGCGATGGCGTGGTCGCCGTGGCACTGCGCGCATTCCGGCCAGCCGTGGCGGAGAAACGCGCCCTTGTGCTTGCTGGCCTCGAAGGCGGTGGCCT
The DNA here is from genome assembly GCA_964356325.1 of uncultured Enterobacteriaceae bacterium. GTDB lineage: Bacteria > Myxococcota_A > UBA9042 > UBA9042 > UBA9042 > CAYHHL01. Next base: position 23,191 of record CAYHHL010000048.1, read on the forward strand.
CGCCGGCATGGCACGAGCCGCACATCTGGCCGACGCCGGCCGCCTCGGGAGGCATGGTGGAATGGTTGCCGTGGCAGTCGTTGCAGGCCGGCGCGCCCGCGTCGCCGCGTTCCAACCGCGCCTTGCCATGGACACTGTTCTTGTATTCAGTCAGTTGCGTGGTGGGTATCGGTCGGCCGCGCACGGTGTAGCCGCGCATGTAGTCGGCGTCGGCATGGCACCGCCCGCACGTCGCCGGCACGTTGTGGGCGTGGACCGGCGACAGCGGACTGCGCGCGCCGCGGATGCCGTGCACGCCATGGCAACTGATGCATTGCGGCGCCTTGGCATCGCCCTTGACCAGCAAGGCGGCGCCGTGGCCACTCTTGCTAAACTTGTCGAATTGATCCGTGGGCATGGACGGCGCGAACGTGCGCATGAACGCCGGATCGGCGTGGCAGCGGGCACAGAACGTGGCGATCCAACCGCGCGACCGCTTGCGCTCGCTGGCGGCCGGCCAGCGCTCCTCGATGGCGTCGGTCATCTCCGTGTCGGTCGGCTGGCCGCCGTGACAACCCGAGCACGACAGGCCGCGGCGGAGATGCACATCGCTCAGGAACTCGCGCAGGTCGAGATGCGGGCGGCTGCCATCGGGCCCGGGCGCCGGCTCGAACAGCGTGTCGGCGTCCTGCTCGGCGGGGTTGGTGTGGCATAGCACGCAGCCGTCGTTCAGCAGCAATTCCAGGGTCTCGGGTGCCGGCCGCAGGACCAGCAGGCGGCGCACGTGTTCGGCCTTGCCGATGAGGCCTTCGTGCATGCGGCGCGCAAACAGCCCACGCAAATGCGCAGGTTGGCTGGCGAACCAGGTCTGCAGGACCATCGGCACGACCGGCGCGCCAGCTGGCGTCTTCTCGGCAAACGCCGGGGTCAGCGCGGCCGGCAAGGCCACGGGCTGGGCCGCTGCCACGACGCCCGCCAGCCAGGTGGCAACGAGCCAAGCGGCGGTCATGATGCCACCTTGGCGCCGCGGAACCTGCGCAGTAGCGCCTGCGCGGTCAAGGCGAGCGCCACCCCGACCAAGGCCACGGCTCCGGCGCGCAAGTACGCCAAGCCCAAGAGACCATGCAGCGCGGCGTGCAGGGCTGCGGCGCCAGAAAACACCAGCACGCTATGGCGATCACGGGCGAAGCGCCAGGCCGCGATCAGGGCGGCTGGTCCCAGCGTCCACCACGCCGAGTGCCAAGCGACGCGCGCCGCATCGAAGCCCGGCGTGCCTTCGCTCGCGCCACCGGCACCGACGTCCCAGGCCTTGAGGCTGAGAAAGGCGAGCCAGGTCAGGGCGGCGATGCCCACGTCGGAAAACGCCGGCGACGGTTGGTTGCGGGCCGCACGCCGGTCCAACCAGGGCACAGCCGCGCAGGCGGCCACGAGCCCGGTGACCAGCACCAGGGCGGCCTGCGGGCCTTCCATGCCCAGAAGATGCGGCGGAAATTCCTTCAGCAGCTGGTAGACCCAAAGGAAATACCACTCGGGCTTGATGCCCGGATACGCCGGCGCGGTCGGATCCGCCTTCAGCCCCAGTTCCCACTCGACGCCCGGAATGCCCGGCCCGTACGGCCACAGCACCGCCACGGTCACCAGCAAGGTCAGCGCGAACAGCCACAACAGCAGGTCGCGCACCGCGAAATTCGGGAAAAAGCGCATGCCGCGCGGTGCCTTGACCATGCCCACGGGCGCCGCCATGCCCTGGCGCTGCACGAACAGGACGTGCGTGCCGATGAGGACAAACGCCGCCAGCGGCAGGATCACCACATGCAGCGCGAAGAAGCGGTACAGCGTGGCGATCGTCACGTCGCGCCCACCGCGCATGACCTGCAGCACCCAGTCGCCCACCAGCGGCACGGACTTGACCACGTCTGTGCCCACGGCCGTGGCGAAATAGGCCAATTGATTCCAAGGCAACAGGTAGCCGGAGAAGCCGAAGCCCATGACGATGCAGAGCAGGAAGAACCCGGTCAGCCAGGTCAGTTCACGCGGGTGCCGGTAGGCCTTGAGCAAGAAGGTGCTGACCATGTGCGCGAGTAGCGACAGGATCATGAAGTGCGCGCTCCAGGCGTGGGCGGCGCGAAACAGCCAGCCGAACGGCACCTTGGTAGCGATGATGCGGATGGTCTCGTAGGACGTGGTCTCGCCCGGCTGATAGTACGCCAGCAGCAGCACGCCGGTGACGATCTGCACGCAAAAGAAGAACAAGGTCATACCGCCCAGGTAGTACCAAAGCGCGGAGTGCACCCCGAGTGGCACTTCCTTGTGGCGCAAGAAGGTGACGAGCGGCGCCAGGTCGTAACGCCGGTCGAGCCAGCCGTAGATGCCGCCGCGCTGACCGCTCATCAGCCCTCCACCTTGACGTTGAGGGCGCCGTCGGCGCTGCGTTCGATGGCGTAGCGGCGCAACGGTCGGGGTGGCGGTCCCGAGATCACCGCGCCGTCCAGGCCATAGCGGGCGTTGTGGCACGCGCACCACAAGTTCGCCTCGCCGGGCACGTATTGGATGGTGCAGCCCTCGTGCGTGCACACCGCCGAGAGGGCATGCAGCGTGTCGTCGCGGTCCTTCAAGACGATGATGCGGGTGCCGGCGGCGCGCAGGATGGCAAAGCGCAGGGGACCATCGAGCTTGGCCAGCGCCTCGGCCGGAACCGGCACCGGACCGCTCGCGCCCGCACGCGGCAACGGCTGCAGGTAGCGCAGCACGGGGTACAGCATGCTGCCCAGCCAGCCCAGCCCGGTCACGGCGATGAAGGCGTTCAGGACGCGACGGCGCGACACGTCGGTCCGCTCTGGCTCCATGGGCATTCTTCCTCCAGGCGGGCCGAGTTGCGGAGGGTTCGATTCACCCAGCGTAACAGAACCAGCGTGGCCGTGTCGCCCTCAAATGCCCATTTCGAGCCGCACCGTCGACCGGCCGTTGCCCAGGCTCTCCACCACCACGCGCGCCAGGATTTCGCCCTTCAACGCCTCGACGTGGCTGATGATCCCCACCTGGACACCGGTCGCGTTCAAAGCCTTCAACGCGCCCATCGCCACCCGCAGCGTGCCCGGATCCAGCGTGCCGAAACCCTCGTCGAGCAGCAGCGTTTCCACCGGCATGCGCACCGACCGGTAGTCCGCCAACGCGAGCGCCAGGGCCAGCGACACCAGGAAGGTCTCGCCGCCGGAAAGCGTGGTCAAGGGGCGCACTTCGCCGGCCTGGTACGCGTCGCGCACAGCAAAGTCCAAACGAGGTTCGCCACCCGACCCTGCCGCCACCAGCGCGTAACGCGGCGACAATTGCGCGAGGTGGTGGTTGGCCTTGCCCGCCAGTTCCTCCATGTTGAGGATTTGCGCGAACTTCTGAAACGCCTGGCCCTCTTTCACACCGATCAGGCTGTGCATGCGCGCCCACAGCTTCAGTTCGTCCGCCTTGGCGTCCAGCTTGGTCTGGAGCCCTTCGCGCTGCTCGCGGTTCTCGTCGGTTTGCCGCAGCCGGGCGTTGTGCTCGGCCAGCGTGTCGCGGTTCTGCTGCAAGTGGCCGTCGATTTCCGTCAGTGCGGCAGCCAGTTCGCTCGCAACGGCGGTCGGCTCCACCTCGTCGGGCCGCTGCAGCGCATGGCGGTCGCGGTCGGCCAGTTGCTTGCCGTGCAGGACTTCGGCGCCGGTCATCGCGGTGCTGAGGCGGGTCCGGATCGCCTGCAGTTCTCGCAATGTCGGGAGATCCAGCAGCCGCGCCTGCAACTCCGCGCGATCCGCCAGCGCCAGTTCCTGCAGCCGCGCCTCGAGTTCGTCCAGGCGGAGACGGCGATCCTCGGTCAAGGTCTCGATCCGCTCGCGGCCTTGGGTGTGCTCGGTCCGCGCCGTCACCCACTGGTTCTCGGCCACGCGGATGGCGGCGTCGATCCTCAGCAACGCCGCGGCGGCGGTCGCCAGGGCACTGTCCAGTTCGCGCTGCACTGCGTCTGGATCCCGACCGCCGAGCACCGTGGCAATCTGCGCCTCCAGCGCCGCCAGTTGCCCGGCCTGCGCCAGTTGCACCGCCTCGGCCTTGGCCAACGCGAAGCCGGCCGCCTCGTGCGCCACCCGCGCCGTTTCGACCCCGGCGATCGCTTCCTGGTTCGCGGTTTGCGCCCTGCGTAGTGCGGTTTGCGCCCCGACGAACTCGCCGGCCAGACGCGCCACTTCAGCCAGCGAAGCGCCCAGATCCGCTTGGCCGTCGGCGTCCGCCACCGCGATTCCGTAAGCCGCCAATGCTTCTGTCAGTTCGGCCCGCCGCTCGGCCAACCGTTGCGCGCCGGCCTGCAGATCGTGGGCCGAAATCAGCAACGCCGCCGTACGCTCCGCCAGCGCCGCGTCGCTCGCCGCCAAGTCCGCGCGCCACGCAGTCAGCCGTTCCGAGGCCTTTTGCGCCGCGTCTGCAGCGGAGGTCAGTTCCGCTTCGGCATCGTCCAGCGTGCGCAACAGAGCTTCGGTCTGGACTTTCGCCGCCGCGAGTGCCTCCGATCGCGCCTGGATTTCACCGGCCTGCGCATCATGCGGCAACGCCAGAGCATCGAGTGCCAGTTGCCACTGCAGCGTCAAGTTCTGCAGTTCGGTGGCGGTCTTGTCGAGGAGATCGCGGTCCGCTTGGCACTTGGTGCGCGCTTCGGCCAGGTCCGCCGAGGTCTGCCGCAGCCCTGCCTCCAGGGCCAGGGCCTCGGCTTCCAGCACGGTCAACTGGGCGCGCAGCTCCGTGCTCCGGGCCAGAGCGTGGGCATCCAGGTCGGCGAAGCGACCGTCGCGCACGAACGGATGATCGGTCCCGCCGCACAGCTGGCACTCGGCGCCCGGCTGCAAGTGCTTGCGTTCGCTGGCGAGTTTCAGCACCAACTGGAAGCTGTCGAGGTCGGAGCGCCGCTTGCCGATCAGGTCGACGATCTCTTGCTTGCGGATCGCACCCTGTGCCGCGGTCGCTTCCAGCCCGTCGATGCGCAGCCCGTGCGCCGCGATCCGCAAGCGTTTTTCCGCCACCAAAGCCAGCGCCACTGCCCGCTCGGCCAGCAAACGCGTCGCCGTGGTCACCGCTTGCAGCAGCACTGTCCGCTCGTCTGCGGCTACACGCAGCGAGTCCCGGCGCGTCCGGGCGTCGCTCACCCCGTCCAGCGCTTGGGAAAACGCCGTCTGCGCCGCTTGCACTCGCCGTGTCATCGGCGCGAGCGCGGCTTCCAGAGTACCGGCCTCGACCTTGCGCTTCGCCAGAGCTGTCGCGTCCGCGGTCAGCGTGGCCTGGTTTGCCGCGAGCTTGCGGTTCCGGATCGTCCAGTCCGCTTGCTCGCGGCCCAGCGTCTGGTAGCGCTCGGTCAGTCCCGCTTGCTCGACGACCAGCGGTTCTGCGTGGGCCAACCCGGCGAGGCGATCCGCAGAAGCGGCGAGCGCGCTCGCGGCCTTGTCCAGAGTGTCCCGCCACTCCTGCCATCGAATCGCGGCCTTGCCAACCGCCACGGAACAGTTGGACCGGTCCAACTGTGTCTGGACCTGCCCCAGCGCGAGTTCGGCCCGCTGCGCCCGCAACGCCCGCGCCGTGCCGATCTCCGGCCCTTGTTCGGCCAGCGCGTCCTGGTGGCGCTGGTGTGCCAGAACCTTCTCCGCCCGATCCGGCAGCAACTGCTCGTGCGCAGACTTGCCCTTGGCTTCAGCCAGTTGCAACGCCGGCAGCCGATCGGTCGCGTCCTGCCATTCCTTGGCCACGCGGTCGAATTCGCGCAACGCTGCCGCCGCCAGCTCGCAGCGCTCGTGCTCGGCCAGCCGCGCCAACTGCCCGCGCGCGCCATCCAGTTGCGCCTTCGCGTCAGCCAGTTGGTTTTGCGCTTTCGCCAAACCCAACTCGAGTTCGTCGCGGCGCAGCAGCCAGCCGTGCGCACGTCGCGCCACCTGCAGCGAAGTGTGCAACGCCTCGACCTCGCTGGCCAAGAGTTGGGCCTCCTGGCGCAGCTGTTGCTCCTCCTCGGCGGGCATGATCTGCACCGCGGCCAAAGCAGCCTGGGCCGTGTCCCACTCGGACTTCGCCGCCTGCCGACGCACATTGGCCAAAGCGCCGATCTTCAAGTATTTGCCGGTGTCGGTGAGCCGTTCCAGGATGACTGCGCGCTCGTCCTCGGTCGCTTCCAGGAACGCCGCGAACTCGCCTTGGGCCAGCAACACCGAGCGCTTGAAGTCCTCGACCTTCATGCCATCGAGCACGTCCTTGAAGAAGGGCTGGAAAGTCTTGGCGATGTGCGTGCTGACCAGCGTGAGCCACGTCGCGTCCGGGTTCTGCCGTTCCAGCCCGCGCACCGGAGCCTGCAACTCGCCGTCGGCCTTGCCATGCGCGCGCCGACAGCGCCACGTCGCCCGGTAGCGCTGGACCCGGCCCAGTTCCACGCGGCTGAACTCCAGGTCCGCGCTGCCCTCACCCGCGCCCCGTGACAGGATATGGCCTGGGTTCTCATCGATCTGGCCGTGACCGCCAGCCAGCCGCGGCGTTTGGCCGAACAGCGCCAGGGACACCGCGTCCATGAGCGTGGACTTGCCCGCGCCGGTCGGCCCGGTAATGAGGAACAGCGGCTCGCCCCGAAAGACTCCCTCCAGGTCGATGTCGTGGCTGCCGTACAGCGAGTTCAGGTTCTCGACGCGGATGCGCAACAGTTTCACGAGCGATCCCCTTGGTTTTCGGCGCGGGCATAGTCGCCGAGCAGGCTGTGGAAGGCGGTCAGCAGCGCGGCGTCGACCGGTTCACTGCGGGCCTGGCACAGGCGGCGAAATACCTCCTCGGGATCCAGTTGGCTCAAGGACACCGTCGGCGCCAGGTCGGCAAGCGCCTCGTCGACGGCGCGATCCTGGATCAGCTTGACGATCTGCACGCCCGCTGGCGCCGCCTTGGCGATTTCCTGACCGAGGCCGGGCTGATACGACGGCACGCGCACCACGAGTTGGACCAGCGGCGGCAAGGGCGTGGACCATTTCAGACTGCGCAGCCGCGTGACGATCTCGGTCGGCGTGCCGCGCCATTCGAGGATCTGCCTGAACTCGGGTACCGGCACGCTTTCGACCAGAGGTTCCGCGTGCTCGCCTGGCTGCGTGTCGATGAGCAGAACCCGGCGCGGCGTCTGCGCTTCCTTCAGGTTCAGCGCGATCGGCGTGCCGCTGTACCACGCCCGGCTCGAACCGACCCGCGAGCCGCGGTGGATGTGGCCCAGCGCGACGTACTGCAAGCGCGCGTCGAAGATCGAGGGCGGCAAGGCGCCGAGCGTCCCGATGAGGTGGATGTCGAGCGGTGCGTCGCTGCGCTCACTGCCGATGCAGGCCAGGTGGCCGGTGGCGATCAGGGGCACGGTGCCGAACAGGGCGTGGGCGAGATCGGCGGCGCGGCTGTAGAGCGAAGTGAAGCCGTCGCGCAAAAGCTTGGCCAGGTCGACGCTTTCAGAGAACGCCGCGCGCACGCCAACGCGATACTCGTGCACGTACGGGATGGCCAGGAGCACGGACTCGACGGCGCCCGTGCTGTTGCGCACCGGGACCAGATAGCGATCCAAGGCTTCGTCGCCCGCCGCCATGCCGCCGACGACGTGCACGGCAAACGCGCCGAGCAAGTCGGCGGGGGCTTCCAGGCGCGCGGCCGAGTCGTGGTTGCCGCCGATGACGACCACCTGGCGCACGCAGGTCTGCGCGACCCGGTGCAGGAATCGGTAGTACAACCGCTGCGATTCGGACGAGGGCACCGCCTGGTCGAAGATGTCGCCGGCGACGACCAGGACATCGACTTGCCGCTCGCCCAGCGTGCGCGCCAGCCAGTCGAGGAACAACGCGTGGTCCGGTTCCCGCGAGGCCGCTTCGAGCGAAACCCCGAGATGCCAATCGGACGTGTGCAGGATGCGGGTCATGGCGGGCCTCAGGCTGGGCAACGGCGTGCTGCGGAGAGCGGCGGCCAGCGTGCCGGGACCGTGCGACAGGTGGCGTCGCATTGCAACGGCGAGTTGCGGGCGTGTGGGATGGCCAAGGTGAAGCCGCGGGGGAGCGGCCGCTTGCCGTGGCTTCACAATGACGCCAAGCTAGGTGTGTGGTTGAGGCAAGTGGCAGTTCCAGGCGGAGCAAGGCGGTCGGCTC
>CAYHHL010000049.1:0-30871 GCA_964356325.1 uncultured Enterobacteriaceae bacterium
TCAGCGTGTAGCCGGTCATGTCCGAGTACGTATAGGGATTGTTGCCGATCTTGCGCACTTGCGGCGCGGCGTTGATGTTGTTGGGATCGACCTTGCCCACCGAACCGCCGCCGTAGTTGACGCCCCAGACGTAGCCATCGAAGTCGACCGCGACGCCGTGCGGACTGCCGCCCGTTTTCATCACGCCCAGATAGGAGCCGGCCGCGCCATTGCTAGACCAACACTTCTCGCCGTCCACCTTGCCCACGCCGCCCAAGCCGTCCATCGAGGGGTACACGAAGCCGTCGTTGGCCGTCGCGATGCCTGAACTGCCGGGCACGCCAGCGCACGCGACCCACGCGCCGGTCTTGGGGTCGTAGCTGGCCGCGCCGGAGCCGCCGTTGCCGCCGCCGAGCCAGATGCGGCCCTTGCCGTCGACGTTGATGCCGTAAGCGCTGTAGCTGAACGTGGACGGCTTGTAGGTGTTGATGCCCTTGGTCGCGGGATTGTACGAGATGAGGCTGCCGCTGCCTTGCACCCAGATGACGCCCTTCTGGTCGATCACCAGGCCGTACGGGTTGCCGGGGATGTTGACGACCTCCATGACCGATCCGTCGCTGGCCTTGAGATGCTTGAGGGTCTTGTCGCTGTAGAAGCCGATCCAGACGTTGTTGTCCTTGTCCACGCCGGCCGCGCGGGGCCCGGTGCCGAGCACGGGAGTGATGAACTTGATGCACTCGTCGTCGTTGACCATCTCATTGGGCTGGATGTTGCCGTCGCCGTTCACATCCTGGCAGGTTTCGATGGTGCCGTTGCCGTTCTTGTCCAGGCAGTTCTTCTTCTCGGCCATGATCTTGGCGATCTGACCGCCGCCCCGGCAGGCGACCCACACGTTGCCGTCGAGGTCCACCGACGTGCGCGAAGGATCCGGGCAGACCTTGTAACGTCCCACTTCCTTGACGGATTTGCAGTCGATCTTGCTGACCGTGCTCTCGCTGGAATTGGACGCCCACAGGAACTTCAGGCTCAAGCTGATCTGCGAACTGTCGATGACGATGGCACCCGTGGGGTCCAGGCCAACTCCGCTCGAGTTCTCGGAATTCAGCGTAAACGTGTTTTCGGTTCCCTGCCCGACCGACTTCTTCACGCAACTCAAGTCGCAGGTGCCGCAACTCGACTTGACGCCCTCGTCGATGTCGCCGTCACAGTCGTCGTCCACGCCGTTGCAGATTTCCAGTCCCGCGCTCACTTCGCCGATGCACTGGCCCAAGAAGCCGTCCACGCAAGCCTGCACGCCCGCTGCGCAAATGCCGACGCCCTGGGTGCCCGCCTCGCCGCCGTAGCAGGGCTTGGACTTGCCGGTGCACGGGCAGCCAGCGAACTTGCCCTTGCTGCAGTCGCTGCAATTGTCGAGGAAGAACTTGGGGTTGGTGTCGTCGCAGTCCTCGCCTTTGGCGCAGTTCTCGCCGTAGCCGTCGCCGTCCTCGTCCTTGCACTTGGGCTTGCTGCTGTCAGAAGTCGCGATGTCCACGGCGATCTTGACGTCGGCTCCAGCCTTGGCGTCGATCGAGCCGTCTGGTCCCGGTTGGACTGCCGCGTCTTCGGCGCCGGGATCATTGGCGTCCTCGGCAGTGGCGTCCTCGTCCGTCGCACCTTCATCCGTGGCGCCCTCGATCACATCCACCGCCGCGCTGGCCTTGGTGTCGCCAAAGCCGCCGTTGCCCATGGGAATGGTGAACGCGCCGCCTGTAGCCGAAGTGCCGGGCGCTGGGTTGGAGCACGCCAGAGCCGTCAGCAGCAAGCCGGCCAGCAACCCCACGGAGCCATTCGTCTTCGGCCGCAAGCAGTTCATGGATTCGCCTCCCCTGGCAGTCTCGTTCGCACGCCGCGGTGGTTGCCGGCGCGCCGTTTCGTCTGTCGCGCTACTGCAGCTTGGCCTTGGCAGTCAACGACTTCACCGCGGGCGAAACCTTCTTGTCGTCGGTAATCAGGTTGATCTCGATTTGCAGCATGGTGCCGATCACGGGATTGGCCGGATCCTGCGTCAGGTCGTAGGGCAGCTGTACCAGCTTGTCGAAGTCGGGCAGATCCACCCACTTCGCCGCTTCCAGCAGGTCCTTGGTATCGGCCGCCCGGTAGCGCAGGTGCACTTTGGTCAACGGCTTGAGGTCGAGCAGCATGTCGATGGACTGCCACACCGCCTTGGCCTTCGTCGCCGAGATGGGATTGCCGCCGCCGCCCGCGAAGAACGTGGTGGTGAACAGACCCTTGGGCGCGGTGAAGTAGTTCAGCGTGTAGCCGGTCATGTCCGAGTACGTATAGGGATTGTTGCCGATCTTGCGGATGACCGGGGCCGCCTTCATGTTGTTGGGATCGGCCTTGCCCACGGAATTGCCCTGCTGCCAGTTGACGCCCCACACGAAGCCGTCGAAGTCGACCGCAACGCCGTGCGGGCAGCCGCCGGTGCTCATGACGCCCAAGTACGAGCCGGGCGCGCCGCCGGTGGACCAGCACTTCTCGCCGTCGACCTTGCCCACGCCGCCGCCGCAGTCGTGCGCCGGGTACACGAAGCCGTCGTTGGCCGTCGCGATGCCCGCCGAGCCGGGGACGCCTTGGCACTTCACCCACTGGCCGTTCTTGGGGTCGTAGCTGGCCGCGCCGGAACCGCCGAAACTGCCGCCGAGCCAGATGCGACCCTTGCCGTCGACGTTGATGCCGTAGGCTCCGTAGCTGAACGCGGTGGGCTTGATGACGGCGATGGCCTTAGTCGCCGGGTTGACCGAGACGAGGCCGCAGCCGGCGCCCTGGATCCAGATGGTGCCCTTCTGGTCGATGACCAGGCCGTACGGTGAGCACGGCAGGTTGATGGATTCCATGACCGAGCCGTCTTCGGCCTTGAGGTGCACCAGCGTCTTGCTGCTGTAGAAACCGATCCAGACGTTGTTGTCCTTGTCCACGCCAGCCGCGCGCGCCGTGCTCCCGAGCACCGGGGTGATGAACTTGATGCACTCGTCGCCAGCGACCATCTCGTTGGGCTGGATGCCGCCGTCGTTGTTCAGGTCCTGGCTGGTTTCGATGGTGCCGTTGCCGTTCTTGTCGACGCAGTTCTTCTTCTCGGCCATGATCTTGGCGACATTGCCACCGCCCCGGCAGGCGACCCACACGTTGCCGTCGAGGTCGACCGAGGTGCGCGACGGATCCGAACAGACCTTGTAACGTCCGACTTCCTTGACGGTCTTGCAGTCGATCTTGCTGACGGTGCTCTCCGGCGAGTTCGACGCCCACAGGAACTTCAGGCTCAAGCTGATTTGCGCACTGTCGATGACGATGGCGCCCGTGGGGTCCAGGCCGACGCCGCTCGAGTTCTCTGAATTCAAGGAGAAGGTGTTCTCGGTTCCCTGGCCCACCGACTTCTGCACGCAACTCAGGTCGCAGGTGCCGCAAGTCGACTTGACGCCCTCGTCGACATCGCCGTCACAATCGTCGTCCACGCCGTTGCAGACTTCCACTCCCGCGTTCACTTCGCCGATGCATTGGCCCAGGAAGCCGTCCACGCAAGCCTGCACGCCCGCAGCGCAAATGCCGATGCCCTGGGTGCCCGCCTCGCCGCCGTAGCAGGGCTTGGACTTGCCGGTGCACGGGCAGCCGGCGAACTTGCCCTTGCTGCAGTCGCTGCAGCCGTCGAGGAAGAACTTGGGGTTGGTGTCGTTGCAGTCGTCGCCCTTGGGGCAGTTCTCGCCGTAGCCGTCGCCGTCCTCGTCCTTGCACTTGAGCTTGCTGATGTCGGCGGTCGCGACGTCCACGGCCACCTTGACGTCGGCCGTGTCGGTCTTGGCGTCGGTGCCTTTGACGTCAACACCCAGCTTGATGTCCGCGGGATTGACGGCGACATCGACCGGATCGCCAGCGTCGAGGCCGGTGTCTTCTTCGGCCAGGACGTCCTGTTCGCCGAGCACGTCCTCGTCGGTCGCGGTCGCGGCGGCGTCTTCCTCTACGTCCTCACCAGGTTGCGCGGTCGGTACGTCGATCTTGTTGCCGGTCGGTGGCAGCTGGAAGCCCGACCCCGAGACTTGCGTGTCCTTCGCCGCGTTGGAGCACGCCGAGGTGGCCGTCAACGCTAACGTCACCATCAGCATAGCCAACAACACCGGGGTGTTGTGGAAGAGCGGAAGGAGCTGCGGGCGCGAAGAGTCGTGGCGCATGAAATCCTCGGTCGCGCGGAATCCGGTGTTCGCCGCGCGGGTCCCCTGGGGCAACGCAAAGCCGCGCCGTTGGGGCAGGATGGTCGTCGCGATGGCAGGATATCGCGCACGGCCAAGGCCGGATTCCGAGTATGTACCGCAGACTCGGAGGGCGCAAGGACGGAGTAAGGGCTGGGGTGCTCAGACCGCGGGCGCTCGGAACCAGGGACTGTCACGGCTATAGGCAACGACCCGAGAACTGGGCACGTTTCACTTCGGAGCAGTGGCGTCGCGCTCGCTGTTCACAAATCTTCTCTGGATGCGCCTCGGCTGGTGCCGCGAAACGCCCTGCTTTGCGCTTGCCGCCGCGTTCGCCCGCTTGCCATACCTGCCGGTCGCCGCTACGGTGCCGGTCCTCCGCGCCGTCGCGGCTGTCTCCGAGGTCGCCCATGCCTGCAAGTCGCGCGATCGCTTGGACGATCAGGGCCTTCGGGTTCGCTGTCGCATGTACGACCTGCGGGGGCCATTCAGCCAGCGCTGGGTACTACCGGGAATCGTCCGAGAGCCAGCAGGCATCGGGCGACCAGTGGCAGAACGCCCATTCCCAAGGCCAGGTTGCCGAAAGCAGCGTTTCCAAGTCGGGCCGGGATTCTGAAGAACGACCGTCTGCTGCGCCGGCGCCGCAGGCTGCGAGTCGGCCCGATGGCATGCGCGTCATGGCCAAGTCTTCGCGACAGGCTTCGGAATCGGGTGGTTTCGCCCGCGAGAAGAGCGCGCCCTCGACGCCGCTCTACAAGGCGCCGCCGCCGCGCCAGCAGCAAGCCCCCGAGCCGAAGCAGAAGCTCGCGGAACCCATGGTGGTCTACCTCGGCTACCTGCACCTGCGGGTCAAACGCCAACTCGAAGCGGTCGACGCCATCACGCGCCTGGCCCAGCAGCACGGCGGCTACGTCGAGACGCTGTCGGGGCGGGTCATCGTAGTGCGCGTGCCGGCCCACGATTTCGACGGTGTTCTCGCGGCGTTCGCCAGCGTGGGCGAGGTGCTCGATCGGCGCATCAAGGCACTGGACGTCTCCCGGCAGTTCACGGACACCCGCGGCCGGCTCGAGATCGCGCGCAACGCTCGGGAACGACTGCTGCATTTGCTCAAGTCCGTGTCCAACGTCGAGGAACGCCTGCAGATCCTCGAAGAGGTCAAGCGGCTGACCGAGCAAATCGAGACCGCCGAGTCGGTGCTGGCCACCCTGCGCAATCTCGCGGATTTCTTTACGATTACCATCGAGCTGGAGCCCGTCGTGGTCCAGACCGCCGGCACCACGCACCGCTCGCCGTTCGAATGGATCCGCAGGCTGTCGCCGTACTCGGTCACGCTCGAGAAAGGCAAGAAACACATCACGTTGCCGGCGCCGCGTGGTTTCGTGCAGTTCGAGGACGACGATCTGTGGCGCGCGCAGGCCGCCGATACCTCCATGCTGCGGGCGGCCCTGGTCCAGAACGAACCGCGCGGAGACGCTGCCTTTTGGTCGCGCGCCATCGCCCATGAAATGCAAGGCCGCGATTTCGAAGCCGTGCAAGACAAGGTGCTCGGACTGGCCCACGTGAGGATGTGGCGGAACAAGGACGTGCGGCCGAGCTACTACGTGGTCGCGGTGATGCCCGCGGGCGACGATGTGTGCGTGGTGGAAGCGTTCTTGCCCAACGAGACGGCTTGGCAGACGCACCGCGCCGCGCTCGAGCAGGCTCTCGTCGGTTTGCAGGTGGCGCCATGAGCGGGCACCGCAAACTCCTCGGAAGCCTGGCCTGCTCGGCACTCTGTGCGTTTTTCCTGGCGTCGAGCGCACTTGCCGCGCCACCCGCCAAAGCTGCGGGGGCCGCGCCAGTCGAATCTCCGGCAACGCCAGCCGGCGCACAACCCAAGCCGACCGCGGAGGGTGTCAAGCCAGGCGCCGCGGACAGTCGCGCTGCCCCGGACAGTCGGCCGGCTGCGGACCAGTCTGCCATCGAACCGAAGCTGGCGAGCAGAAAGGCCGAACCGCCGCCGCTCGCCCGTGACACGGCGATCACCGCGACCTTGCTGGTGAAAGTGGTGCATCCAGACGAGGTGCGGCAAGCGGCGATCGCCAAGGCCAAGGAACTGGGCGGCTTCCACGTGTTGGTGAGCGACGCCGAACTGCAACTGAAGGTGCCGCCCGAAAACCTGGCCGCGCTGGTGGATCTGCTTGCAGGTTCCGGCGTGGTCGTCGAGAAGGCGCTGCAACGCCGGGACAGAACGGAGATCATCGCTCAGTTGGAGGCGCGCCTGCGCAGCAAGCACGAGATCTTCGATCGCCTGCGCAAGTTCCTCGACGACTCCAACGTCTCGGCGACGCTCAAGGTCGAAAGCAGCATGACGCAACTCGTGCGTGAACTCGAACAGTTGAAGGGCGAATTGGAGGTCGAGCGCGCCAGCACCCGGCACGCGTTGTTGGTCGCCCGCTTCGAATTCCACCGTCAGGGGCGCATCACCTACGTCCGATCCCCGTTCGATTGGCTCAATACGGTGGACCTGGACCGTTTCCTCTCGGAGTTTTGAGTGCGCTTCCTATCGGCGATAGCCTCAGCCCGGAATCTGGCGTACTTGCTGACGTTTGTCGTCGCTGTGGCGTGCGTCGGCTGCGGTCCGAAGCACGCGATGCCCGCGCCCGATGGCTTCGTTCGCTACGAGAAACGCCGGGAACTCGCGCTCATCACCGCCGACGGCATTCGCTTGAAATCGCGCGAGGTGCGCAACTATCCGAAGGCGGACCTGCCCTTCTGGATCGACGCGATGAAACGCCACTTGGCGGCGCGAGGCTACGCGATTCAGGCTGAGCGGTGCTTTCAGACCGCGCAGGGCCTGCCCGGCTGCACGGTGGAATTCCTGTTGCCGCACGGGGCCGAGGACTGGGTGCTGAGCGAGACGGCTTTCGTGGTGGGCGAGCGCCTGGTGCTGGTCGAAGCGGCCGGCCCGTTCGATCGGTTCAGCAAGGTCCAGGCGGGGCTGTCGCGTTCCTTGTTGTCCTTCGATCCAGGACCGTAGCGCAATCATTGATGTTCTGTGAGTTGTCTTTCGCGAATGTGTCCTTGCCAAGTCCACGCAGAACTTGCCATGATGTCGACCGCCGATCCGCCTGAGCCCCCGGGTGGATTGACGTAGGGTTCTGACCGCATCGACGTTTTGACGAAGCCTGATCCGGCCTCCTGCCGTCTGAGCCAACCTTGTTCACCCTTATAGCGTGACGATGGAGAGGGACATGCGAATCGCCTTGTCGGCCCCCAGTGCTGCTCGCCCGACGTCGGAACAGTTCCAAGCCGCTGAAAAGCTGCGGAAAATTGATGGTCCGTTGACGCGAGGCCTCCTGGCGCTGCTGGCATGCCTCGCGGTGGCCTGCGGCTCCGAACCCAAGGCCGTGCAAGGGCCTGGGGACAAGACCGACAGCACGGTGAACACGCCGGACATCGAGTTCGACTCGGCGACGGACACGCCCGACATCGCGGTCCAACCCGACGCAACGACGTCTACGACTGCCGACGTCGATTCCGACGTGCCGCCCGACGCCGAGCCTGCCGATGCCGGAGCGAAATGTCCCAGCAAGGCGGGTTGCCCATGCTCGTCGGTCGATCAGTGCGATTCGAACTTCTGCATCGAGACGCCCAAAGGCCAGCAGTGCGCCGCTACCTGCTTGGAGGGCTGCCCGGACGCCACCTTCAAGTGTGTGACGGTCAGCAGCCCCGGTGGCGGCGACGAGGTCAACATCTGCGTGCCCAAGTACGGCAAGGTGTGCAACCCCTGCAACGCCAACGCGGATTGCCAAGGCCCCGGCAACGGCGACGCCCGCTGCGTGGACCAGGGCAACGCCGGCGCGTTCTGCGGTGGCGGCTGTGCCAGCAACGATGACTGCCCGGGCGACTACGAGTGCAAGAACAGCAAGGACGTTGCCGGCCAGACCACCAAGCAGTGCGTCGTGAAGGACGGCGGTGCGTGCACTTGCTCTGACTCGGCGATGAAGCTGCAACTTTCGACCAAGTGCTACAACGTCGCGGGCGAGTCGAAGTGCGAGGGCAAGCGCACTTGCAAGCTGGCTGGCTCGGCCGGAGCTCCCGAAGGCGGCGGCCTGACTTCGTGCGTGGCGGCCGATCCCGCGCCGGAAATCTGCGACGGCAAGGACAATGACTGCGACGCCCAGACCGACGAGGCGACCTGCGACGACAAGAACCCTTGCACCGACGACGTCTGCGCCGGCGCCGAGGGTTGCAAGCCCGCGAACAACACCGCCAAGTGCGACGCCGACAGCAGCGTGTGCACCCAGAACGACGCGTGCCTCAACGGTGCATGCGTGGCCGGCAAGACCATCGAGTGCGAGGACAAGAACGTGTGCACGACCGATTCCTGCGACCCCAAGGACGGCTGCAAGTTCACCAACGCCGAAGGCGTCACCTGCGACGCGGATGATACGTTGTGCACGGTTTCGGATAGTTGCAAGGGCGGCGAGTGCGTTCCGGGCAAGAAGAAGGCGTGCGCCAGCGACGATCCGTGCGTGGAAGGCAAGTGCGAGATCGGCACGGGCAAGTGCCTGTACCCGACCAAGGTGGGCCAGCCCTGCAACGACGGCAACCCGTGCACGAGCGGCGACAAGTGCGGCGGCCCGGACGGCAACCAGTGCCTCGGCAGCGGCGACACCCCGTGCGACGACAAGAACGCTTGCACTGCGGATAGTTGTGATGCGACGGGCTGCGTCCACTCCGCGGTGACCACGGTGTGCGACGACGGCAACGCCTGCACGTCGGGCGATGCCTGCGTAAACGGGGTGTGCGCAGGCCCCAAGACGCAGTCGTGCGACGACGTGAACCCTTGCACCAACGATGGTTGCGATCCGGTCAAGGGCTGCTCCCACGTCGGCACTTCGGGCAATCCTTGCGATGACGGCAACTCGTGCACCTCGGGCGACCAGTGCAAGAGCGGCCAGTGCGAGTCCGGCCCGAACGGTTGCCAGTGCAACAACGACGGCGAGTGCGCGAAGGCGGAGGACGGCAACTACTGCAACGGCACTCTGTACTGCGATAAGAGCGCTGTACCTTTCCAGTGCAAGGTCAATCCCTTGTCGCTGGTCGCCTGCGATCTCACGGTCAACAACGCGTGCCAGACCAACGGCTGCGACCCGGCCTCGGGCAAGTGCGTGTTGAACAAGAAGGCCGACACCACGCCGTGCAACGCCGACAGCAACGCTTGCACCTCGGGCGACGCCTGCTTCGGCGGCCAATGCCTCGCCGGCGCGCCCAGCAAATGCAGTGACAGCAACGGCTGCACCGACGATAGCTGCGACCCGCTCAAGGGTTGCGTGTATGTGCCCAACAAGTCCGTGTGCGACGCAGACGCCAGCGCCTGCACCCAGGGCGACGCCTGCGTGAACGGCTCGTGCATTCCAGGCAAGCAGGTGGTTTGCAACGACAATGAGGCGTGCACCAAGGACTCGTGCGACATCGCCACGGGACAGTGCACCAACGCACCGCTGAGCCAGTCGTGCTCGGACAGCAACGTGTGCACCACCGGCGACGCCTGTGGCACCGACGCCGTGAGCGGCAAGTACACGTGCGTCGCGGGCAAGACCTCGGCGTGCGATGACAGCAACCCATGCACGACCGACCTTTGCGACCCGACCAAGGGCTGCAGCAACGTGGTGGACGCGACGCAGAAGGCTCCGTGCTATGACGGCGACCCGAAGACCAAGGACAAGGGCCAGTGCAAGTCGGGTGTCGCCACGTGCGGCAGCGACGGCAAGCCCGGAGCGTGCGTCGGCCAGGTCCTGCCTGCCGGCTCGGATCCCTGCGATGGCGTGGACAACAACTGCGACGGCATCGTCGACGCCGGGTGCGCGCCCAATGACTTCACCGCGCACTTCAGCAACGCCTCGGTCAGCGGCAGCGGTCCCAAATACGCGGCGAGGTCCGTCACGGGCGTCAGCAGCCTTTCGGGCACGCTCAACAACGGCGGCAAGTACAGCGTCACGCCCGGCTACCTGGTGTGGCTCAAGGCGCTACTCGGCCTCTGAGTTTGCGCGGCTCCAGGCTCCTGCAGCCATGACCGAACCAAGGAGACATGATGGGTTTGTATCGGTCGGACGTGTCGATGACGCTCGCTCGCGGGTTGGCCGCGCTGGCGTTGCTGGCGAGCGGTCCGGTGCTGGCCGCCGTGCCCAATGCCTCGGTGCTGGAGGGTACGCTGAACGCGACCGGCGGCGGGGCGGCCGCGGACGGCAACTACGCGATCACGTTTGCGATCTACAAGGACGCCAACGATCCCAACGCGCTGTGGAGCGAAGGGCCGGTGCAGGTCGCGGTCAAGAATGGCCAGTTCAGCTACGTGCTCGGCTCGTCCACGCCGCTGAAGCCGGCGCTGCTCAACGCCGGGGCCTGGTTGTCGTTCAAGATCGGCACTGATCCCGAACTGCCGCGCAAACCGGTGAATGCCAGCGTGTTTGCACTTCGGGCCGGCATCGCCGAGGGCGTCGATTGCTCCGGTTGCATCGCCGCCGCCGCGCTGAACGGCCAGGTGTTGGCACCATTCGCCAAGAAGTCGGACCTCTCAGGCGTCGCGCTGTCCGGCAACTACGCGGATCTCGCCGGCTTGCCCAACCTGTCGGCGTACGTCAAGGCGGTCGGTCTGGCCGCGGTCGCGACCACCGGCACCTGGGCCGACATCGCCAACAAGCCCGTGATTCCCGTGGTCGGCAAGTCGTGCGGCACCGGCCTCGTGGTCGCCGGCTTCAAGTCCGATGGGTCGCTCGAATGCGTGCAGGGCGGCGGTTCGGGCAGCCTGCCGGCCGACGGCATCGACGAGATCTCCAACGGCTTGATCTTCAACCAGTTCGTCGACGTGTTCAAGAGCACCAAGGTGCCGGTGCTCATCCCGGACAACTTCCCGCTGGGCGTGGGCGATGTCATCTCGGTGCCGGACGTGGGGCTCGCTCAGAAGATCAGCGTGTCGATCAACCTGTCGAATTCGGATACTTCGGCGCTGACCGTGACGCTGTTCGACCCCGCCAGCAACGCTTACGTCTTGCACCAGAAGGGCGGCGCCAAGAACGACGGCATCATCACGACGTTCCCGGACAACACGCCGACCGTCTCGGGTGACCTGATGGCGACCTGGGTGGGCAAGAACCCCAAGGGTAACTGGTCCTTGCAGGTCGTGGACTCGGCGTTCCTGGACAACAAGTCCGACGGCCAGGTGACCTCTTGGACCGTCAACGTCCAGACGCTTTCGAACAAGAAGATCCAGATCAAGGGCGACCTGATCGTCGATGGCAACCTGATGGTCAGCGGGCTCAACCCCACGGCGGTCTTGCCGACGCTGCGCTACCGGGTGTTCAGCACGTTTGATCAGGGCCAAGACTGGATCGCCTCGAACAACGCTGCCTTCTTCCTGGGCGTCAATCCGTCCACCTGGTCGGACGGCAACGGCGTCGCCTGGCAGATCAATCCGGACAAGAACCTGTGGCGCACGTTCTTCACCGGCACCATGAAAATCTTTCCGAACCTGAATGTGCAATCCGAAACCTGGCGCTCGTACTCCTCGACCAACGGCAAGCTCGTCGCCGTGTTGTTCCGCGTCAAGAACACCACGCAAAGCGACGTCACCTGGACGCCGAGCTACCATTACACCGCCTACGCAGACTGGGCCGAGCGCGCCAGCGTCACGGTCAACGGTGGCAGCAACTGGCAATTCACCGGCAACTGCTACTCCAACTGCACGGCAAGCCCGAGTCTGACCATCCCGAAGAGCCGCGTCAGTTCAGTGATCTTCATCATTCCGTCCGGTCCGTCGAGCGGCGACTCGCGCACCAATACACTGATCTTCTACAACAACAGCCTCAAGCTGCCCTCCGGCCTGCAGTATGTCGACGACCTCGACACCGCGACCGGCGGCTGGGAACAGTAGATCTCACGCTTGCCAAGGACGACATGAAGAACTTGTTGAACCTGCGCCTCGTTTCCCGCACTTCGCTTGGTTGCCTCAGCGCGCTGATGTGGCTGGCCGGTGCCCCTGCGCAAGCTTCGGTGCCCAACGCCTCGGTGCTGGAAGGCACGCTGAATGCGACCGGCGGCGGCGCTGCGGCGGATGGCAACTACGCGATCACATTTGCGATCTACAAGGACGCCAACGATCCCAACGCGCTGTGGGGCGAAGGACCGGTGCAGGTCGCAGTCAAGAACGGCCAGTTCAGCTATGTGCTCGGCTCGTCCTCGCCGCTCAAACCCGCGCTGCTCAACGCCGGCGCGTGGCTGTCGTTCAAGATCGGCACCGACCCGGAACTGCCGCGCAAACCGGTGAACGCCAGCGTGTTCGCACTTCGGGCCGGCATTGCCGAGGGTGTCGATTGCTCCGGTTGCATCGCCGCCTCCGCGATCGACAGCCAGGCGTTGGCCCCATTCGCCAAGAAGTCGGACCTCTCGGGCGTCGCGCTGTCCGGTAACTACGCGGATCTCGCCGGCTTGCCCAACCTGTCGGCGTACGTCAAGGCGGTCGGTCTGGCCGCGGTCGCGACCACCGGCACCTGGGCCGACATCGCCAACAAGCCCGTGATTCCCGTGGTCGGCAAGTCGTGCGGCACCGGCCTCGTGGTCGCCGGCTTCAAGTCCGATGGGTCGCTCGAATGCGTGCAGGGCGGCGGTTCGGGCAGCCTGCCGGCCGACGGCATCGACGAGATCTCCAACGGCTTGATCTTCAACCAGTTCATCGACGTCTTCAAGAGCACCAAGGTGCCGGTGCTGATCCCCGACAACTTCCCGCTGGGCGTGGGCGACGTCATCGTGGTTCCGGACGTGGGGCTGGCTCAGAAGATCAGCGTGTCGATCAACCTTTCGAATTCGGATACTTCGTCGCTGACCGTGACGCTGTTCGATCCCGCGGGCAACTCTTACGTCCTGCACCAGAAGGGCGGCGCCAAGAACGATGGCATCATCACGACGTTCCCGGACAACACGCCGACCGTCACAGGTGACCTGATGGCGACGTGGGTGGGCAAGAACCCCAAGGGTAACTGGTCCTTGCAGGTCGTGGACTCGGCGTTCCTGGACAACAAGTCCGACGGCCAGGTGACCTCTTGGACCGTCAACGTCCAGACGCTTTCGAACAAGAAGATCCAGATCAAGGGCGACCTGATCGTCGATGGCAACCTGATGGTCAGCGGGCTCAACCCCACGGCGGTCTTGCCGACGCTGCGCTACCGGGTGTTCAGCACGTTTGATCAGGGCCAAGACTGGATCGCCTCGAACAACGCCAGCTTCTTCCTCGGCGTCAACCCGCAGGTGTGGTCGGACAACAACGGCGTCGCGTGGCAGATCAATCCAGACAAGAATCTGTGGCGCACCTTCTTCACTGGATCCATGAAGATCTGGCCGAACCTGAACGTGCAATCAGAGACCTGGCGCTCGTACTCCTCGACCAACGGCAAACATGTCGCGGTGCTGTTCCGCGTCAAGAACACCACGCAAAGCGACGTCACCTGGACGCCGAACTTCTACTTCACGAACTTCTCAGGTTGGAGCGAGCGTTCCAGTGTCACGGTCAACGGCGGCAGCAACTGGCAATACACCAGCGACTGCTACTCCAACTGCACCGCCGGGCCAAACTTGACCATCCCGAAGAATCGCGTCAGCTCGGTCATCTTCGTCATCGCCTCGAGTCCGTCGAGCGGCGATTCGCGCACCAACACTCTGATCTTCTACAACAACAGCCTCAAGCTTCCCTCCGGCCTGCAGTATGTCGACGACCTCGACACCGCGACCGGCGGCTGGGAGCAGTAGATCTCGCGCCCGCCAAGGACGACATGAAGAACTTGTTGAACCTGCGCCTCGTTTCCCGCACTTCGCTTGGTTGCCTCAGCGCGCTGATGTGGCTGGCCGGTGCCCCTGCGCAAGCTTCGGTGCCCAACGCCTCGGTGCTGGAAGGCACGCTGAATGCGACCGGCGGCGGCGCTGCGGCGGATGGCAACTACGCGATCACGTTTGCGATCTACAAGGACGCCAACGATCCGAACGCACTGTGGGGCGAAGGACCGGTGCAGGTCGCGGTCAAGAACGGTCAGTTCAGCTACGTGCTCGGCTCGTCCTCGCCGCTCAAACCCGCGCTGCTCAACGCCGGCGCTTGGCTGTCGTTCAAGATCGGCGCCGACCCGGAACTGCCGCGCAAGCCCGTGAATGCCAGCGTGTTCGCTCTTCGGGCGGGCATCGCCGAGGGCGTGGACTGCTCCGGGTGCATCCCCGCCGCCGCGATCAACGCACAAGCGTTGGCCCCGTTCGCCAAGAAGTCGGACCTCTCGGGCGTCGCGCTGTCCGGTAACTACGCAGATCTCGCCGGCTTGCCCAACCTCTCG
The DNA here is from genome assembly GCA_964356325.1 of uncultured Enterobacteriaceae bacterium. Taxonomy (GTDB): domain Bacteria; phylum Myxococcota_A; class UBA9042; order UBA9042; family UBA9042; genus CAYHHL01. The sequence continues at coordinate 14,555 of CAYHHL010000049.1, forward strand.
GCCTATGTCAAGGCGGACGTCCTGGCCAAGGTCGCAACCAGCGGCTCCTGGGCCGATATAGCCAACAAGCCCGTGATTCCAGGGGTCGGCAAGTCGTGCGGCACCGGCCTCGTGGTCGCGGGCTTCAAGTCCGACGGAACGCTCGAATGCGTGCAGGGCGGTGGTTCGGGCAGCTTGCCGGCCGACGGCATCGACGAGATCTCCAACGGCTTGATCTTCAACCAGTTCATCGACGTCTTCAAGAGCACCAAGGTGCCGGTGCCGATCCCGGACAACTTCCCGCTGGGCGTGGGCGACGTCATCGTGGTGCCGGACGTGGGGCTGGCGCAGAAGATCAGCGTGTCGATCAACCTCTCGAATTCGGATACTTCGGCGCTGACCGTGACCCTGTTCGATCCCGCCGGCAACACGTACATCCTGCACCAGAAGGGCGGCGCCAAGAACGACGGCATCATCACGACCTACCCGGACAACACGCCGACTGTCTCGGGTGACCTGATGGCGACGTGGGTGGGCAAGAACCCCAAGGGTAACTGGTCCTTGCAGGTCGTGGACTCGGCGTTCCTGGACAACAAGTCCGACGGCCAGGTGACCTCTTGGACCGTCAACGTCCAGACGCTTTCGAACAAGAAGATCCAGATCAAGGGCGACCTGATCGTCGATGGCAACCTGATGGTCAGCGGGCTCAACCCCACGGCGGTCTTGCCGACGCTGCGCTACCGGGTGTTCAGCACGTTTGATCAGGGCCAAGACTGGATCGCTTCGAACAACGCGGCCTTCTTCCTGGGCGTCAACCCGTCGACCTGGACGGACGGAAACGGCGTAGCGTGGCAAATCAATCCGGACAAGAACCTGTGGCGCACGTTCTTCACCGGCACCATGAAGATCTGGCCCAACCTGAACGTACAAGCCGAGACCTGGCGTCCGTACTCCTCGACCAACGGCAAGCTCGTTGCCGTGCTGTTCCGCGTCAAGAACACCACGCAAAGCGACGTCACCTGGACACCGAGCTACCACTACACCGCCTACGCAGATTGGGCCGAGCGCGCCAGCGTCACGGTCAACGGCGGCAGCAACTGGCAATTCACTGGCAACTGCTACTCCAACTGCACGGCCAGCCCGAGCCTGACCATCCCGAAGAATCGCGTCAGTTCGGTGATCTTCATCATCCCTTCTGGTCCGCAGAGTGGCGAATCGCGCACCAATACGCTGATTTTCTACAACAACAGCCTCAAGCTGCCCGCCGGCCTGCAGTACGTTGACGACTTGGACACGGCGACCGGCGGTTGGGAGCAGTAGCCCCGTCCTATCCGCCCAGAGGAAAGCCCATGAGTACTCTCGTAAATCGTTCCTGGCTGGCTGTGGCCGCAGCCATCGCGCTGGGCGGTGGCGTCGCCCAGGCGGCCGTGCCCAACGCCTCGGTTCTGGAGGCGACGCTGCACTCGACCGGCGGTGGACCAGCGGCCGATGGCAACTACGCGATCACGTTCTCGATCTACAAGGACGCCAACGACGCATCGCCCTTGTGGAGCGAAGGCCCCATCCAGATCCCGGTTTCGAATGGTCAGTTCAGCCACGTACTGGGCTCGTCGACGCCGCTCAAGCCCGCGCTGCTCGCAGCGGGCGGCTGGCTGTCCTTCAAGATCGGCACCGATCCCGCGTTGCCGGCCAAGCCATTGAACGCCAGTCTTTTTGCCCTGCGCGCTGCCGTCGCCGAGGCCATCGACTGCTCGGGCTGCATTCCGGCTGCGGCGATCGACGGCCAGGCCTTCGCGGCCTACGCCAAGAAGTCTGACCTCTCGGGTGTCGCACTGTCCGGTAACTACGCGGATCTCGCTGGCTTGCCGTCGCTGCCGAGCCTGTCCGGCTACGTCAAGGCCGCCGACCTGGCCAAGATTGCCACCACCGGTGCGTGGAGCGACCTGCAAGGCAAGCCGACGCTGCCCGCGCTCGGCAAATCGTGCGGAACCGGCCTCGTGGTCGCAGGCCTCAAGGCCGACGGATCGCTCGAATGTGTGCAGGGCGGCAGTTCGTCCAGCCTGCCCAACGACGGTATCGACGAGATCTCCAACGGCCTGATCTTCAACCAGTTCACCGATGTCTTCAAGAACGCCAAGCCCGTGCCGATCCCCGACAATTTCCCCCTGGGCGTCGGCGACACGATCGTGGTCCCGGACGTCGGTGTCGCCCAGAAGCTCAGCATTTCCTTGCAGTTGGCCAACTCTGACATCACTGGTGTCTCGGTGACCCTGTTCGATCCCAACAACGTCCAGTACGTGCTCTACAACAAGACCGGCAAGAAGGGCGACGGCATCATCACCACCTACCCGGACAACACGCTGCCGTTCTCGGGCGACATCGCCGGCACTTGGGTGGGCAAGAACCCCAAGGGTACCTGGTCGTTGCAGGTCATCGACACCGCGTTCAAGGACAACAAGAGCGACGGTCAGGTGACGTCTTGGAGCATCAACGTCCAGACGCTTTCGAACAAGAAGATCCAGGTCAAAGGCGACCTCATCGTCGAAGGCAACCTGACGGTCAATGGCACCAGCATCGTCCCCGCGGGCGCGGTCATCCCGTTCAAGCTCAGCGCCTGCCCGTCCGGTTGGATCGCCGCGGATGGAGCCAACAGCACGCCCGACTTGCGCGGCCGTTTCCCCATCGGCGTCGGGGCCTTGCCGCAGGGAGGCAGCGTCGGCTTGGCAGCGACGGGCGGCTCGCACACCTACCGGATCGGCAACTACGGCCAGAAGGGCCCATCGGGAGCCCACTCTGGAGGCGGCGCGTACGGCTATCCGACCAACAGCATAGGCTTCGAATGGCAGGGCGAGGCCCAGGTGACCCGGAGCAGTTCCTACAACAGCTGGCAGTGGTCGGGCTTCACGAACCACTTGCCGCCCTACACCGGCCTGCTGTACTGCGTGAAGCAGTAGCTCGCACGCGGCCCGGGCGTTCAGGTCGGCGTCACGGCCAGCCCCAGCATCACCTCGGCCGGACACGGCGCCAACCACCGTTCGCAAGCCCCCTGCAGCTTGGCCGCGCGCTTGGTCATCGCCCGCGCCTCCTGACGCACACGCACCGGATGCGGACCACCCGGGATGTCGCGCCGTCGCAACGCCCGCCGCACGTCCAGGGCCTTGCGCACGACCTCCTCGTCCGCGTGCAGCGCCGCCGCGATCGCCTTGGCGCCGGCTTTGCGAAACGTCAGCCCGCGCTTGTTCAGGTCGGCCACCAGAGCGGCGATCAACTCGTGGGCGGTGCGAAACGGCACGCCGGATTCCACGAGCACGTCGGCCAGATCGGTCGCCAGCAAAAAGCCTTTGTCCAGAGCCAGTTCCAAGGTCTGCTTCTGCCACTTGAGCACGGCCAGCATGTCGCGCGTGACCCGCAGGCAGTCTTGCCAGGTGCCCAGCGCGTCGAACAGTGGCTCCTTGTCCTCCTGCATGTCCTTGTTGTAGGCGAGCGGTAGCCCCTTGAGCACCACCAGCAACGTGACCAGATCGCCGATGACCCGGCCCGCCTTGCCGCGCACCAGTTCGGCCATGTCCGGGTTCTTCTTCTGCGGCATCAGGGAGCTACCAGTCGTGAACGCGTCGGGCAGGCGCACGTAGCCGAACTCGGCGCTCGCGAACAGCACCAGTTCCTCGCCGATGCGCGACAGGTGCACCGAGCCCAGCGCCGCCGACGCCATCGCCTCGATCAGGTGATCGCGATCACCCACCGCATCCAGCGAGTTGCGGGTGACGCCGGAGAAACCAAGTAGTTGCGCGACCTTGTGGCGATCGATGGGCAGCGTCGTGCCGGCCAGCGCGCCGGAACCCAGCGGACAGGAGTCGTTGCGTTTCAGCGCGTCCAGCACCCGATCGGCGTCGCGACAGACCGCTTCGGCGTGAGCGAGCAGGTGATGCCCGACCGTCACCGGCTGCGCCCGCTGCAAGTGCGTGTAGCCGCACATCGGCCAGTCCGCGTGAGCCAGCGCCTGTTGTGCAAGCGTCGCCGCCAGTTGCGCGAGATGCTGGCCGATGGTGGCGAGCTTGCGCCGCAGCCACAGCTTCTCGTCCAAGGCCACTTGATCGTTGCGGGACCGCGCGGTGTGCAAGCGACCGGCCGGGGCGCCAATCCGATCGCGCAGGGACGCCTCGACGTTCATGTGCACGTCTTCGCGCGCGTCGGTCCACACGAAAGTGCCCGCCTCGACTTCGGTCAGGATCTGCCGCAGTCCCGTGAGGATCGCCGCGTGCTCCGGTTCGGTCAGCAGGCCTTGGTCGCGCAGCATGGTCGCGTGGGCTACCGAACCGACGATGTCCTCGCGGGCCAGGACCTGATCGAACGACACCGAGGCGTTCATGGCCTGGACCAGGGGGTGCGTAGCCTCTTCGTAGCCGCCGCCCCACAGGCGATCTTTACTCATCTTCGACTCTTTTGTTAGCAGATCGCTAGGCGATATTTTGTCGCTGCCGCTGAACCTTCTACGGGCAGGTGCCGGTGCCCAGGCAAGTTCCGGACTTGCACGCGTCTACGGTCGTGCAAAGGTCGCCGTCGTCGCAGGCGGTGCCGTCGCTGACCGGGCTGGTGGCGCAGGTCTTGGTCGTGGCGTCGATCGCCGTGCAGGCGTCGAGTGTACACGCTTTGCCGTCATCGCACGCCGCCTTGCCCGCCAGGCAGCCGCCGTTTTTGCACGCGTCGCCCGCGGTGCACGGGTTGCCGTCGCTGCACAAGCCGCCTTCGGCCGCGAAACCGGCCGGCTTGCACTGGCCCGAAAGACACGCGTCGCCGGTGGTACAACCGTTGCCATCCGAGCACTTGCTGCCGTCCAACGCCGCGATCTTGCCCACGCACTGGCCCGCCAGGCAGGCGTCCCCCGCGCTGCACGGGTTGCCGTCGGTGCACAGCGTGCCATCGCTCTTGCTCACGAATCCGCACTGGCCGGTGGCGAGGTCGCAGGCGTCCGCGGTGCAGCCGTTGCCGTCGTCGCAAGTCTTCAGGATTCCCGCGCACTTGCCGCTGCCGCAAAGATCGCCGCCGGTGCACGGGTTGTTGTCATCGCAAGGCACCGTGGTCGGCTTGAAGGCGCACAGGCCCACGTCGCAAGTGTCCGCCGTGCAGCCGTTGCCGTCCGTGCAGTCGCCGTCGGTCTTGCAGTTTGGGCTGAACAGCTTGAAATCATCGATGAACGGTCCACTCGCCGCCACCAGGTCCTTGCACGCCGGTACCGTGAAGTGGAAACGAACCTGGAACTTCTTGCCCGCGAAGCCGTTCAGGCTGATCGCAAACGGGGTCCAGGCGTCTTGCGGCCCATAGCTCTTCAATGTAGTCCAGGCCTTGCCGTCCAGCGAGATGTCCAGTTCCAAGCTCGTGGTCGGGGCCGCATCCCACTGGCCGTTCAGCGCGAATTGCAGCGTCAGCGCGGAGCCGGCCTTGACCGTGGTCGCGTCGAAAAGCGGTGATTTCGCGCTGGCATCGACCGACGCCACGTCCTTGCCACAGCTGTCGTCCTTGCCGTCGTTGAAGTTCAGCGAGCAGCCCGGCGACTGGAAACCCGGCGGATTGGGCGTGCCATCCACAGCCCAGCTCGAGCCGGTCTGTGCCAGGTCCGCTTGCCACAGCTGGGTCGACGCGTCATCGCAGGTGAAGGTCTGCGTGTAGGGCAAGGCGACCGTGTTGCAGGTGGGCGAAGGGTCTGGCGTGAACAGGCACCCCTTGCCCGGCACACAAGTATCCGTCGTGCAAGCGTAATTGTCCGTGCACGCCAGCATCGCCGTGCCTTTGCACAAGCCGCCGCCGCAAGCGCTGGCCGTGGTGCACGGGTTGGCGTCGTCGCAAACCTTGGCCTCGGAACCGGGCTTCTGCGCACAGCCACCGTCGAGGCAAACCGAGTCCGTGCACGGGTTGCCGTCGTCGGCGCATTCGGCGTCGGCGCTGCAGGCCGCCGAAGCTGGCAGGACCACGACGTCGTCGACGAACCAGCCGGTGCCAGAATTCGCAATGTAATCTTTGCTGTCGAAGCGAAACCGCAGCCTGACCTTCTTGCCTTGGACGCCAGCGCCCAGGGGGATCTTGATGAGCGCCCACTTCGTCGCGCCGGCGGAACCCTGCTTCGTGCTCGAGAGAATTGCCCCAGTCGCGGCGTCCAGCACTTCCACGAACTTCTGGTCGTAGCTGCCCTGCTCGGAATCGAAGTAGGACCAGAAGTCGAGCTCGGCGGCGGCCGAAGCCGGGACCGTGAACGCGGCCGACGTCGCGCTGCCGACGCTGGTCGTGCCGGACTCGAAGTTTACGTCATTGTTGAAGTTAAGCGAGCAGGATGGCGACTTCCAGGCACTGGCACCGCCGCTCAACGGGGTGGGCAGGCCATCGATCTTCCAGGCGACGTTCTTGCCGCTCGACGCGCTGAACGTCCAATCACCGTTGTCCCCACACGGGAAGCTGTCGCTGAAGCCGCCCGAGCACACGGAATAGCTCGCGCATTTGCCCGCCACGCAACTATCGCCCGCGGTGCAGGCGCTGCCGTCGTCGCACGCTGCGTTCTCAGCCAAGGCATTGTTCGCACAAGCCTTCACGCTCGCCGAGACCTTGGTGCAGAGGTCGACCGTGCACGCGTTGCCGTCCTCGCATGCGTTCTTGCCGGCGCACACGCCCGACGTGCAGGTGTCTGGACTCGTGCAGATCTCGCCGTCATTACAGGCGGTACCGAGTGCCGCGTTGGCCCCGGGCACGCACTTGCCGGTCTTGCAGGCGTCGCTGGCGGTGCACGCGTTGTTGTCCGTGCAGGCGACGCCGTCCGTATTGGTGAAGACGCAGCCGACCACCGGATTGCAACTATCCGCCGTACAAGGGTTGCTGTCGTTGCACAGGCTCGCGCCGCCCGCGACGCACACGCCCGCGCCGTTGCATTTGTCGCCCGTGGTGCAGGCGTTGCCGTCCTCGCAGGCCGTGGCGGTCGTGCTCCACGCGAGGCCGCACGCTCCGTTGCTGCAGGCGTTGTCGCTGCACGCGCTGGCGTCGGCGCAATCGCTATCGCTGGTGCAGGGTTTGGCGAGATCGACGGTGATGCGCAGGTCGTCGACGAACCAGCCTTGCGCAGCGGTCGCCGTGCAGTTGACCGAGTCGAATCGGGTACGCACCTTGAAGGTCTTGCCGGCGAGCACGGTCGCGTCGAACTTATGGTAGATCCAAGCCTTGTTCACCGTCGCCTCGTTGGGCAGGCCGACGGTCATCGCCAAGGTTTGGAAGTCGTCCGTCGACGCTTCGACCCAGCGCTTGTTGACGTACAAGTTGGTGCCGACGTTGGCGAAACTATAGAACTCCAGCACGACGTCCTTGGCGCCGGTCGCGTCCCACGTGGGCGAGGTGGCGGTGCCAGTGACCTTGGTGGCACCCGGCGCGCAGGCGAAGTTCATGCCGTTGTTGAAGTTCAGCGAGCAACCAGGCGAGTGCCAGGCCGGCGGACTGGGGTTGCCGTCGATCTGCCAACCGGTCTGCGTGGCCTGCACTGCTGGGGAAACAGCCCAAGTTCCCGCGTCGTTGCACGCAAATGTCGCTTCGACCAGCGGGCCGCACGCCCCGCCCTTGGCGCCCGCGCACTTGCCGGCCGTGCAGGCGTCGTTGCCAGTGCAGGCGTCGACATCGGTGCAAGTGGCGCCATCGGCCAGGTTGGCAACGCTGCAAGCGCCCGTCACCGCATTGCAAGTATCCACGGTGCAAGGGTTTGCGTCGTTGCACTTGGCCTTGCTCGCGCACTGGGTGCCGAGGCAGACATCGCCCACCGTGCACAGGTTGCCATCGCTGCACGCGACGCCGTCGGCCAAGGCCGTCGCGACACAGGCGCCCGTCGAATTGCAACTATCCGTCGTGCAAGGGTTCTTGTCGTCGCAGACCTTGGCCGTGCCCTTGCAGGCGCCGGCGGTGCACGCGTCGGCTACGGTGCAGGGGTTGGCGTCGTCGCAAACCGCGGCATTGGGCGTGAATTTGCATTGTCCGGTGACCAAGTCGCAACTATCCACCGTGCAAGCGTTCTTGTCGTTGCAGTCGCCCTCCTTTGCGCAACTGGTGTCGGCAATCAGCAGGTCGTCGATGAACGGGCCACTGGAAGAATTGACCGCCGAGTCCACCGTGTCGAAGAGGAAGCGTACCCGGAACTTCGTGCCTGCGTAGCTAGACAGGTTCACGGAATGCTTGGTGAACGTAGAGCCCCCGGGATTGATCTTGGTGCCTTCGCCGACCAAGGGCAGGGTGGTCCAATCGACGTCGTTGGTGCTGCCCTGCACGACCAGCGCGTCGTAAGGGGCGCCGAACTCGTAGTTGCCCGCGGAGAAGAACGTCAATTGGATCGGGGCATTGGCCTTGGACGACGACGCGTCGACTTGCGGGCTTGTGGCGGTGCCGCTGTTGGTGCCGCCGCTGTCGAACGTGGAGCCGTTGTTGTAGTTCAGCGAGCACGGCGCGGACTTGAACCCGGGCGACCCCGGTGTCGCATCCACTGCCCAGCCCACGCCGTTGACCGCGGCGCTGAACTGCCAGTCCGCCACGGACTTGTCGCCGCAGGTGAAGTCCTGTGCATAGGGCAGGCCGCCGCCGCAGCCAGCGACCGGCGCGGACACGCAACCCAGGCTGTTGTCGCAACTATCCGTCGTGCAAGCGTTCTTGTCGTCGCAATAGGAGGCGGGCTGGGGCAGGTACTGACAGCCCTTGTCGGGGTCGCAACCGTCCGCCGTGCACTTGCTGCCGTCGTCGCACGGGGCGTTGGTCTTGGAATAGCACTTTGCACCCGAGCACTTGTCGGTCGTGCAAGCGTTCTGGTCGTCGCAACCGTTGCCGTCGTCGGCCGTAGCGGTGCAACCGGACGCGGGCTGGCAGGCGTCATCGGTGCATGGGTTGCCGTCGTCGCACGTCACCGTCGCTTGCACGCACAGGCCGGCCACGCACGACTCGGTGGTGCATGCGTTGGCGTCGCTACAATCGGCCTGATCGTCCGGCTTCGCTGCACAACCACTGACGAGATCGCAGGAATCCATGGTGCAAGGGTTCTTGTCGTCGCACAGGATCAGTTCGCCCAGGCACTTGCTGTCGTCGCAAGAATCGCCCACGGTGCAAGCGTTGCCGTCATTGCAGGCCCCTGCCGCGGCGACGTGCGTGCAGCCGGACGCTCCGCCACAACCATCGATGGTGCAAGGCTTGCCATCGTCACAACTGCCCGCGCCGTCGGTCGCGCCGTCGCAGTTGTCGTCCAAGCCGTTGCAGGTTTCAGTCGCGGGGACGGGGGCATTGCACGCGGTCAGTCCGCCTTGAGCTGGGGCACCGGGCTCGCCCTTCTTGGCGCAGATCCGCTCGCCGGTGCACACGCCAGCCATATTCGCCTGGCTGCACGCGGTCTTGAGTTGCTTGGCGACGGCCAGGCCCGTGCAGTTGCACACAGCACCGCCGGCTGGAAGGCATTGCTTCACCACGGTTTTGTCAATCGCCGTGGCATCCTGGCAGGCGTAGCCGATCGGGCAGTTCTTGTCGTTGATGCAGTCGCTGCCGCAAAACGAGCCCTGGCCGGGCACGCTGACGCACGCCGCGCCCGCGCCGCCGGGAACCTGGCAATCGAAGTCCTTGGCGCACGGATCGCACAGCCGCAAGTCCGGTTCGATACAGACGTCCTTGCCGCCGACGCTGTTGCACGCCAAGCCCTGGGCGCACTTGCCCTGGTCGTCGCACGGGCCGGCGCAGGTCTGGGTCCCATCCTTGTGCTCGGCGCAAACCCCGCTCGCGCATTCAGCTTGGGTCGCGCAGTCGCAGTCGGCGGCCCCAGGGCAACTCGTCACCGGCAGATCATCGCTCGGCGTTGCGTCCTGCGCGTCCTGCACCGCGATTGCTTCGCCGATGTCTTGCTCATCCGCGGCGTCGGTTTGCACCAGATCGGGCAGCGTTGGCAGGTCGAGGGCCACGGCGTCCACCGGTTCGTCGGCGGCGGAGGCATCGAGCTGAACGTCCGGGATCGGTTGGCCGTCGGCGCTGCCATCGAAAGCGGCGAAGTCGGCGCTGGCAACGTCATAGGTCACGCCGGGGGCCGGCACTGCCTTGTCACTGCAGGCAGCGAACAGCACGACAGCGGCGACGGCAGGCAATACCGCGCGCAAGCCGGCGCAAAAAGGCACGGTCATGAGGGCTCCAGCGGGTGATCGGGGACGGCGGCGGGGGCTTGCCTGGGCAGCCAACATACTTCTTCACGAGGCGCCGAGCAAGGAACTTGATCAGGTCGCGCCGTGGCCACGAGATGCCAAGGCCGCCCGCAACGTGAGCAAAAAGCCACGCCCGCCGCTCACGCGCCTTCGTCCTCGCCCGCCGCAGTCAGATCGCGCAACTGCCGCTCCAGCCGATCGAGCCTGGCATCCTGATCGCGCACCACGGAATCGAGCGTTTCCAGCAGCGCTGCCTGCTCCATGAACTTCAGTTCCAGTTCAGTCACGCGGGCTTGTAGATCGTGGTCCGACTGGTACACCCGGTCACCCTTCCAGACGTCACGTCCAAGCGAGGGCGGCCGTGACGGCAGCTGCGGTCGCCAATGGAATCGAGAAGTTGTCCTCGATGCGCGTGCTCACCAACTCGGTCGCCGCGCCCACCACCGCACCGACGAGCGCGAGCCACGCCGCCGCCTGCAGCGTGTGCAGCGCATCGCCGCGCAGGATCGCCGGATGCTGCGTGGCGGTCAGGAAGATCGTCGTGCAGACCGCCGCTACCGCCACGAAGCCCAGCGAGCCTTCGAGACTTTTTTCACCGATCAGCTTGTGCCGCCCCCAGCGCCTGCCGATGTTGGCCGCAGCCGGATCGCCCACGCCGAGCACGAGCACCGCGACGATGCACGCAACTGGCGGAAAGAAGAAGAGCATGATGATGATGCCCACACCGTACCAGGTCGCGGCGTTGATGCGGTGCGCTTCGACGGGGCGGGCGATGGCGCCGAACACCTTGTTGACGAGGAAGGCATTGATCCTCGGGTTGAACCGCCGCATCAGCTCGAGCGCGATCATCGAGCCGGTGTACGAGCACGCGAGGATCAGTATCGTCCAACGATCCGGGAGGACAGTGTACAACGTTGCGCCCATCAAGCCGTTGCCGACGTGGAACAAGTTGCGGATGTAGTTGCGCGGCTTGAGCACCGGCAGTTCGATGCCAGCGTCGCGACCGGTGCTGCGAATCAGGCGCGCGAGGGCTTCGTAGTGCTGGGAAGCACTCCTGGTCATCGCCGCGCCCAGCGGTTGGCCCGAGGCGAGAACCCGGCGCAACTGCTCCGATCGTTCGCCGACGCGGTGCAGGCACTGGCTCAAACGCGGATGGTCTTGCGCGATTTCGGCGGCGTAGAGGCGCGCACGCTCGGCCACGGACTGCAGCCGTTGCGCGTAGCTTTCCCGCGCGTCCTGGGGTGGTTCCGGGCGAGTCGCGGGCGGCTGGGGCGCGTCTGGAGTTCGGCGGTAGTCCTGCAACTCGACGAGAAGTTGGTAGAACTCGCGCGCGAGGGCCGCCAGGGCCCTGGACGGCGAGGTCGGCAACGGCAGTGGCTGCATGCTAATCATGGCGGCGGACGGCTAGACTTCTTCGACGCGGATGGCGATCGCGGTGACGTTGTCCTTGCCACCGTTCTCGCACGCCGTCGTGATCAGCCGACTCACCATCTTGGTCAGATCCGCGTTCGATTCCGCCATGATCTGCCGGATCTGGTTGTCTGGCACCTCGCCGGACAGGCCGTCCGAGCACAGGATGTAGATGTCGCCCGGCAGGGGGCGTTCCTTGTTGATGTCCACGAGCACGTTGTCTTTCAGGCCGCACGCTCGCACGATGATGTTTTTGTGCGGGAAGTTGGCTTCCTCTTCGGGCGTGAGGACGGCCATCTTCTTGTAGTCGTTCAACAGCGAGTGGTCTTCGGTGATCTGCGTGAGTTCACCAGCGCGGAACCGGTAGCAGCGCGAGTCGCCCACGTGCGCGAAGGTCGAGTAGTCGTCGTCGAAATGAATCGCGACCACGGTCGTGCCCATGTTCTTGAAACGCGAGTCGGCGTGGCCCTTTTCCCAGATCGTGTAATTGCACCAGCGGATGCCGGCATTGAGCATGTTTTCCGCGGTGGTGCGGCCGCGCTCTTCCCGGCCGGGCCAGGTAGCGTCCGGATCCCCGGAGGCACGCTCGAAGTAATCGCGCATGGTCTCGACGACCATCTGGCTGGCGACTTCACCGCAAGCATGACCGCCCATGCCGTCCGCGACCACGAACAGGCGACGTTCGGGAAGGACCAACAGGTTGTCTTCGTTGTGACTGCGCTTGCGACCGACGTTGGTCTCGCCAGCGCAGGTGACTCGGATGGGCACGTCGCACCTGCTTCGTTGATCTAGGTTCAGCCAAGGCCATAGCGCTACCGGACGCATGTCCAGCGGGCGTCATCGGGATAGGGACCCACCCGAGGAAGATAGCGGCGGGTCCCGATACCGTCAACGGATGCTGTCAAAGGTGCCTGCGCGCCTCGGTCGCCGTCCGTTACAGTTCGAACACCTGCACGTCGTCGAACCACACGTCCGACGCCCAGTTGTTGAAGCCGAAGAAGGGGCCGCGCACCGGCTCGACATCAGTATAGGCAATCATGAACTTGCCGTCCAAATACCAACGCAACGTACCGTCATTGCGCACGATTGTCCAGGTGTAGACGCGTCCCGGCACCACCTTGGGCGGCTCCGACTGCACGACGCGCTTGGGCTCGTGCTCGCCGTGGCGGGCAATCGTGTTGATGGTGTTGCCCCAGCCGCCGAAGATGACCGAGTAGCCGCTTTCGTGTTTGGGCTGTTCGGCGAAAATCTCACACTTCATGTCGCCGATAGCGCTCATCGATTTCGCCCGGAACGTGAGGCGCACCTTTGCCGGCAGCGGTTTTTGCAGCCACACGCCGGCGTTGCGCTCGTCCTCGTTGGCGAGCGTGTGCGCGCGCAACCAGCCGTCCTCCACGGTCCACTCGCCCACGTGCTTGACCAGCCAGTCGGCGCCAGGATCCGCACGGTCGAAGTGCTCCTCGAAAACCAGCTTGCCGCCGGTCAGCCCGTCCTGGCGAGCCGCCTGCACCGCCTGGGGATCTTCTAGCGTCACAGGAGCGACCGCGGTGCGCTTGGCCACGGCAGGACGAGGCGGCGGCGGTTCGGGCGGCGTGCAGCCCAACGCAACCCAAAACATAAGCAGTATCGCTAGCTTGCGCATCTAGAGTTGCCCCGTCTTGCGCATGGTCAGTTCGTCGCTGGTCGAACGCAACCGAGCGTTCAGCATCCGCACCAGGCCCCAGAGCAGCTTGACCGCCGTCGGTTCCTCCGACAGCAGCGAGAAGAATCCATCGCGTTCGATGACCAGCACGCCCAGATCGGTGGCCGCCCGCACCGAGGCACTGCGCGGCACCCGCTCGATCAGGCTCATTTCGCCGAAGTGCGCGCCTGGCTTGAGCGTCGCGATCTCCACGCCGGCCTTGATCACCGACGCGTCGCCGTCCAGGATCATGTAGAGGCTCTCGCCGAACTCGCCTTCCTGGAACACGTCTGCCCCCGCGGGCAGCATCCGTTCGGTCGCGATACCGGCCACGCGAATCAGATCGGCGTAGGGCAGATAGCGAAACATCGAAACGCCTTGCAACGCTTCGAGACGCCGGCGCACCCGGGTCGCCCGATCCACGGCCATGTCGTCGAGCACGTCGACCACGACTGCCGTCGCATTGTCCGGAGCGCCCCGCTGCAGGGCGGCTTCGATCAACTCGCCTGCCACACTGCCCACGTCACCGCGCGATACGATAGTTTGCATCTGATCTTCACCGAGTACGTGGTGGACGCCGTCGCTGCACAACACGAATCGGTCGCCGGGAATCAGTTCCAGATCGAGCAGATCCACGCGAGCCGTGTCCAGCACGCCCAAGGCCCGGGTCAGGGCTTCGTTGTAGACGGAGCCAATGTGACCTTTCTCCGGAGCTCGGCCGCGGCGGCGCAAGTCGTTGATCAGGCTATGATCTTCTGTCAGCGGGTGCAGCACGCCGTGCCGCGAGAGGTAGACGCGCGAGTCGCCGACGTGAGCCACGAACGCATGGTTGCCCGCCACAAGCAGCACGGCGGCGGTCGTTGCCATTCCGGCTAACTGCGGGTTAGCCAAAGCATGTCCGCGGATGCGCCCAGACGCCTCGCTGATGGCCGTCTCGAGCACGTGGCCGACGTCACGCCGGGTCAGACTGCCGATGCCGTCGGCGAAATCGAGCAACGGCCGCCCGTGCTTGGCCACCGCCTGGCCGATGTGTTCCGTCGCGATCCTGCTGGCTTCGGCACCACCCGCGCGACCACCGACACCGTCGCATACCGCGAACAGCTGGAGTGTCGAGTCGATGAGAAACGAGTCCTCGTTGTGGCTGCGGACCATCCCGACGTCCGAACGCCCGGCGTGTTGAACCTGCATGATGTGACCTGGGTGAATCCGCGTGGCGTCGCGCAAGGGCGAAACTTACAAGGGCTGAGCACTTGCGGCAATACCGCGCTGCGAACACACGTTCAGAATCGGCTGTTCCACTGTAATAGGAGCTGCCGGGCCATCGAGACGCCCACGTGTTCACGCAGGGCTGTCTCCGGTACGAAAACCCCGGCTGCTAGAAGCACTTCGGACCAACTGCGCCACGACCAGCGCACACGCAGATCGACCTCGGGGCCCAGCAGCACCCAGGAACCATCGCCGGGTAGGACCCGATCGGCGAACCCAGGTAGTGCCGCGCCGGTTCGACCCCAGGACAAGAAGCCGTCCAAGTCCAGATTTACCTGTGAATTCAATGGGATACGCACGCGGCCACCCGCCTGAGTCAGGTTGGTCTGGGCAAAGAGCTGCAGCAGGCCGCCGACCTCATCCAGCGAGGGGTACAGCGGCCGCCAACCGGAGTCGATCGCATCGCCCGGTGCCGGGTCGCCCGAGTAGGTTTGGCCGTGCAGCTTGAAGATGGCGGGCAGCCAGCGCCGTCCGTCCAGCGTCAGCGTACCCGCGAGCGACGAAGCGACGTGATCGAGAATACGTTCCGCTGCCATGGGTTGCACGTCGCCGGCCTGCAGCGCGGCTTCGAGTTCCAGGCCCAGGAACGAGGTCGCCCGCCAGTCGAAGCGCAGCCCCATGGTCAGGATGTGCGCGCGCCCCGCGTCGTTGTCATCGCCCAGGTACAGGAAGTACAGGTCGGTGCGCAGATTCTCAATCGGCAATCCGGTGGCGTACAACCCCGCGAGGTTGCGCTCCTTGTCCGGATGCGCGGAATTGCGGCGGATCTTGACCGCGAGCAAGTCGACATCCAGGAACTCCTCGATGCCGACGCGCAACCGCAAGCCATCGAAGGCATTGCCCGTATCATGGAAGTCATAGCGGCCGATCATCCGCGCGGCGCCGAACTCCAGGGCCATCCGCCCCGCGTCCAGGCGCATGCCTTTGACGCCAGGTACGTCGAGCCGCACCAGACCTTGCTGCAAACCGATAGGCGATGGCGGCTCACCCGGCGCCGCGTCGCCCAACGCGCCATTGCTCTGCAATTGCAGGTACGAAGACAGGACGTCGCGGCGAAAACCGGCACCGAACCGCAAGCGATCGAACACGCCGCGCCGAACTCCGTCCTGCCCCGCCTGCAAGTCCTGGAGATGGCTGGACGACACGCCGCGGAAGCGCAGTTCGGCGTCGAGCGTGGTGGTACTCGCCGGGTCGCGATCCGGTGCAGGAACAGGCGGTTCCGTAGGTCCGGGGGCGTCCAGCGTCGGTGGCGGCAGCGCGCTAGCCGGTGCAATGCCGACCCACGCGAGAAACGCGATCGTCAGCCAGGCGTATCGACGGGCTTTGCTGAGATTGGCGATCTGCTGCAGCGTGCTCTGAGTCACGGCGCGATCGCGTATGAACGAAAGAATCCGGTGCCGGAGGAGGGACTTGAACCCTCAAGGGCGCAAGGCCCGACGGATTTTGAGTCCGCTGCGTCTACCATTCCACCACTCCGGCGCGCACGTAGGTTCATGGAGTCACGTTGCGATGTCAAGACCGTGGCGGTGTTTCCGCGCGGCGCCGCGCGACGTTGTTTCGCTGCGCTCAGTAAGATCGACTGCTTCTTTGGGATTGTGAAGTAGCGAAGCGGATTTGTGGTCGACTGTTTCGGGTCCGGGTCCGGGTCCGGGTCCGGGTTCGGGTTCGGGTTCGGTTCCGGTTCCGGTTCCGGTTCCGGTTCCGGCTCCGGCTCCGGTTCCGGTTCCGGCTCCGGCTCCGGCTCCGGCTCAGGGCGGGTCTGACGCTCCTTTGTCGCTCTATGACCCGCCCGTTTTC
>CAYHHL010000050.1:0-30845 GCA_964356325.1 uncultured Enterobacteriaceae bacterium
CCTTGCTCAAGAGCAGCGGTTCGCCCTTCGCATCGCACAAGACCCGCTGCGGCGCGGCGACGGATCCCGAAGTGCCGGCCGAGGTTCTGCAACAGGTCGTCGCGGCCTACCAGGCGTTGGTGCGGCGCTTGACCGGCAAGGACTTTCCGCAGGATCCGCAAGTCCAACTGCAGGCGGCGATCCGCGCGGTGTTCGAGTCGTGGAACAATCCTCGTGCGATCGTTTACCGAAAGGTACACAAGATCTCGGATTCGCTGGGTACTGCCGTGAGCGTGCAGGCGATGGCGTTCGGCAACATGGGCAACGACTGCGCGACCGGGGTGGCCTTCACGCGCAATCCAAACTCCGGCGAGAAGGAGTTCTTCGGCGAGTATCTGCTGAATGCGCAAGGGGAAGACGTCGTCTCGGGGATTCGCACGCCGCAGCCGATCCTGCAACTGCGCGCCGACCTGCCCGAGGCCTACGACCAGTTGTTCCATACTTGCGAGCTGTTGGAGAAGCACTACCGCGACATGCAGGACATCGAGTTCACCATCGAGCGCGGCCGCCTGTTCATGCTGCAGTGCCGCACCGGCAAGCGGACGGCCGAGGCGGCGCTGCGCATCGCGGTGGACATGGTGACCGAGGGCAAGATCGACAGAGAACAGGCCATCCTTCGCGTGGATCCTGCCCAGATCGAAAGCCTTTTGCACAGGCGTATCGATCCCAAGGCCACGCTCGACGTGATTGCGACGGGCCTGCCGGCGAGTCCGGGGGCGGCATCGGGGCAGGTGGTGTTCGATCCGGACGAGGCGGAGAAGCTGCACGAAAAAGGGCTGAAGGTCGTGCTGTTGCGGCATGAGACGACGCCTGACGACATCCACGGCATGATCGCGGCCGAGGGCGTGGTGACGACCCGCGGCGGCATGACCTGTCACGCCGCGATCGTGGCGCGCGGCATGGGCAAACCGTGCATCGTCGGCTGTGACGCGATCCGCTTGGACATGGAAGCTGGCGTGTTCCGCGTCGGCGAGCGGGAAGTGAAGGCCGGCGAACTCATCAGCTTGGACGGCGCGACCGGGCGGGTGATCGTCGGCGCGGTGCCGTTGGTCGACGCCGAACTGTCCGGTGCGTTCCAAACTCTGCTCGCCTGGGCGGACGATTTTCGCCGACTGCGCGTGCGTGCCAACGCGGACAATCCTCGCGATGCGCAAAAGGCCCGTGAATTCGGGGCGGAAGGCATCGGCCTGTGTCGGACCGAGCACATGTTTTGCCAGGGCGGCCACCATCCGGAGCGCATGGCGGTGGTGCAGGAGATGATCCTGGCCGACACGCTGGAGGAACGGTTGGAAGCGCTCGGACGGCTACAACCCATGCAGGAAGCGGACTTCGAGGGCCTGTTCCGGGCGATGGCGCCGCATCCGGTGACGATCCGGTTGCTGGATCCGCCTCTGCACGAGTTCCTGCCCGGGCACGAGGACCTGGCCGTGGAAGTCGCGGTGGCCAAGGCGCTGGGTCAGGATCCCGGCGCGAAACTGGTGTTGTTGCGCAAGGTTCGGGCGCTGTCGGAGTCCAATCCGATGCTCGGGTTCCGCGGCGTGCGCCTGGGCGTGGTGTTCCCCGAGATCTATGAGATGCAGGTTCGGGCGATCTTCAAGGCTGCCCAGCGGTTGCACGACGAGGGCGTGATCGTGAAGCCGGAGGTGATGATTCCGCTGGTGGGCCACGTCAATGAGCTCAAGTGCATGAAGGTGTTGATCGATCGCGCGCACCAGGATCTGCAGCCGACCTTCGCGTACCAGGTGGGCACGATGATCGAGGTGCCGCGGGCGGCGCTGGTGGCCGACGAGATCGCTGAGTACGCGGAGTTCTTCAGCTTTGGCACCAACGACCTGACCCAGACGACGTTCGGCTACAGTCGCGACGATGCCGAGGGGCGCTTCCTGGGGCACTACCTGCAGGACAAGGTGCTGACCGAGAACCCGTTCGTGA
Organism: uncultured Enterobacteriaceae bacterium; assembly: GCA_964356325.1. GTDB lineage: Bacteria > Myxococcota_A > UBA9042 > UBA9042 > UBA9042 > CAYHHL01. The sequence goes on from CAYHHL010000050.1 coordinate 1,972, forward strand.
CGCTGGACCGCAAGGGAGTGGGCAAGCTGGTGCAGATGTCCGCGGAACTGGGGCGAAAGGTCAGGCCGGACATCAAGCTGGGCATTTGCGGCGAGCATGGCGGTGAACCGGCGTCGATCGAGTTCTGCCATGAAATCGGCCTGTCGTACGTGTCCTGCTCGCCGTTTCGGGTGCCGGTCGCGCGTCTGGCGGCGGCCCAGGCGCAGTTGCGTTCGCAGGGCGTGCGGGCGACGGTTTCGGCGGTATAGTGCTCATGTGTTTCAAATTGAAACGATCGAGACACTGTATTGTCTCAAACTGAGACGGGAAGGTCTGACCGAACGAGCATGAACTTGACCGTGCAGTCGGCGTTTGTGTAATATCGGCCGGTCGTTGTGACTTTCTTCCGGATGCTGGCACGGGACTTGCTTCTACTTCAAGCAGCGAGTGAGCAGAATCCCTACAGGTTCTCTCAATTCCCCGTGCCTTCTCTCCACCCTGCCGGCAAACCTCTTCGCGAGGCACGCCGAGTGTCCCATGGGTGCGTGGCCAGGGTCTGCTACAGCCGGAGACTCATCGTTAGGGAGTGAGTCACCCGGTAGTCGAACGTCCCCGTGACGCCGATTGCAGATCTGGAGCGCGCATCTCCGCACAAAATACTCTCACTCAACGATCGCGCTGGCGACCCGACGAAAGTCCGGTCGCCAGCCCTCGTTTTGGGGACTTTTCCCTGTGCACAACCTGTGGATGTCCAGGGGATGTGCAGTGCACGGCCAAGGCCTGCGGTCAGTGGAAGTCCCTCGAGCGAGGAGCGTCCAGCGGCTGTTCGAAGGTCACCGGCCACAGGGCCTGCACGACCACGTGTACGACGCCGCCCTGGGACTGCAGCCGGCCGGTGACGCCCACCACGCCCGCCGTGCGCGCAATCAGCTGGAATTTCTCGAATACGTCGCGCCACAGCACCAGGTTGCAGAAACCGGTCTCGTCCTCCAACGTGAAGAAAGTCACGCCCTTGGCTGTCCCCGGCCGCTGCCGGCAGATCACCAGGCCCACGTATTTCACGCGCCGCCCGTCCGGCATCGCGCCCACTTCCGCCGCGGTCGGCAGGCCCCGCCGCTGCAGTTCCGGCCGCAGGTGCTCCAACGGATGCCCGCGCGGTGAATGCGACGTCCGCCGGTAGTCCCACAGCACGCTCTCGTGCGCCGTCAACGCCTGGAACAGAGGCAAGTCCTCGTGTTGCTGCAGATCCAGTGCCTCGTGCGCCCGCTCCTGCAGCGCCCTCGCCTGCCACAAGGCCTCGCGCCGCGTCAGGCCCAGACCCGCGAAGGCGTCGGCTTCCGCCAGTGCATCCAAGGCCTTGCGATCCAGCCTGGTCTTGCGCACGAAATCGGCGAGGTCGCGGTACGGTCCGGCTTGCAACCGCGCGCGCTGCAACTCGCCCAGCCCTTTGACATAGCGCAAGCCCATCCGCACCTGCAGCGCGCCGTCCGCCTCGAACAGCGTGCAATCCCAAGCGGAGTGCTGCACGTCGATGGGCAGGAACACCACGCCATGCCGGCGCGCGTCCTCGATGATGGTGGCCGGCGAGTAGAAGCCCATCGGCTGCGAATTCAGCAAGGCACAAGCAAAGGCCTCGGGATGATGGTACTTCAGCCAGGCCGATACGTAGGCGATGAGCGCGAACGAGGCCGCGTGCGACTCCGGGAAGCCGTACTCGCCGAAGCCGCGCAACTGCTCGAATACCCGCTCCGCGAAGGCTAGATCGATGCCCTTCTTGGTCATCCGCTCGAGCAACCGCACCCGGTGCTGGTCCATCCGCCCGGTGCGCCGCCACGCCGCCATGTCGCGCCGCAGTTGGTCCGCCTCGCCGGGTGTGTAATCCGCAGCCGCCATCGCCAGTTTCATCACCTGCTCCTGGAACAGCGGCACGCCCAGCGTTTTGGCGAGGATCGGCTCCAGGCACGGGTGCGGGTACTCGACCGCCTCCAAGCCCTCGCGCCGCCTCAGGAAGGGATGCACCATGCCGCCCGAGATCGGCCCCGGCCGGATGATCGCCACCTCGATCACCAGGTCATAGAAAGTCTTGGGCTTCATGCGCGGCAGCATCGACATCTGCGCGCGGCTCTCGATCTGGAACAGGCCCACCGTGTCGCTGCGGGTGATCATCGCGTACACGTCTGGATCCTCTGCGGGGATGTCCTTCATGGTCCATTGCTTGCCGCCGTGCTTGACGATCAGGTCGAAACAGCGGTGCGTCTGCGTCAGCATCCCCAGCCCGAGCAGATCGACCTTGAACAGCCCCAGCGCCTCGACGTCGTCCTTGTCCCACTGCACCACCGTGCGCCCTTCCATCGTCGCATTCTCGATCGGCACCAGACTGTCGATCGGCTCGTGGCCCAGCAGGAACCCGCCAGGATGAATCGACAAATGCCGTGGGAAGTCCTGGATTTCGTCGACCAGTTGCACGAGCAGCTGGTTGACCGGCGCGTCCGGATCCAGTCCTGCCTCGCGCAACACCGCCTCGGCCATCGCGTCGCCGTGGTGGGAGAAAAAGCGTGCCAGCCGGCCCAGTTCCGTCTCGGCCAGCCCGAGCACCTTGCCGACGTCGCGCACCGCCGACCGCGAGCGATAGCGGATGACGTTGGCGACCATCGCCGCATGCGTGCTGGAATTCGTGGGATCGGCCGCGGATCGGAACACGTCCTTGGCCTCGATCAGGCCCTTGCTCGCCGACGGGTGCAGCGGGTCGAACTTGGCGTAAACGTACTGGATCACCTCCTCGCGGCGTTCGTGCTCGATGTCGAGATCGATGTCCGGCGGCTCGGCGCGCTCCAGGGAAATGAACCGTTCGAACAGCAGGCCCATGCGCACCGGATCGATCGCCGTGATGCCCAGGCAGTAGCACACCACCGAGTTCGCCGCCGAGCCGCGCCCTTGGCACAGGATCCCCTGTTTGCCGCAGAACTGCACGATTTCCCACATGGTCAGGAAGTAGCCGCCGTAGTCGAGCTTGCCGATCAGGTCGAGTTCCTTGTCGATCTGGCCCTGCACGTCGTCCGGGATCAGGCCCGCGTAACGCACCAGCGCGCCCTGCTGCACCAGATGCCGCAGCCAGTCGGCCAAAGTCGCGCCACCGGGCAGGTTTTCCGCCGGATAGCGGTAGCGCAGTTGCGCCATCGCGAACGTACAGCGCGAGGCGATCTCCAGCGTGCGCACCACCAGGTCCGGAGCATCTTGGAAACGTTGGGCAAACGCGTGCGGGGACAGCAAGCCGTGCTCGGCGTTCGGGCGCAACAGCCGACCCGCGCTATGTAGCGTTACACCATGGCGAATACACGTCACCACGTCCTGCAGCGGCCGGCGCGACGGCGCGTGGTACAGCACCTCGGTCCCGCCCACGCACGGCCAGCCGAGATCCTTTGCCAGAGTCCGCAGTTGCAGCTCGCGGGCGGCATCTTCGGGTTCCAGGTGGCGCAAGGCCAGGGCGTAGGCGCGATCCCCGAAGGCGTCTGCCACCTCGCGCAAGGCCAGTGAATGACTCGCAAGTGGCTGGTGGTGCAGCAGGATCAGCCCCTCGGTCAGGTCCGCCACCTCGCCCCACGTCACCAGCGAGGCGCCCTTCTGGCAGCGCCGCCGCCCCCAGGTCACCAGCCGGCACAGGTTGCCGTAGCCCGCGCGATCCATCGCCAGCAGGATGGGTTGCGCCACGGTCGCGGCCTGTGTCTGCGCCAGCGTGAGCGGTTCGCCGTCGGTCCAGGGCAGCCGCTGCGCCACCGAGACCTGCGAACCGATCAGCAGCCGTTGCCCCTGCTCCAGCGCCGCCACGTGCGCGCGGACGGCCCCGTGCACGCCGTCGCGATCGGTGATGGCCAACGCCGGCAGTCCCAGGGCACGCGCCTCGCCGACCAACTCCTCGGGATGCGAGGCCCCCTCCAGGAAGGAGAAGTTGGTCTTGACCAGCAGTGGCACGTAGTTGTCCATCAGTCAGTGATCCATCAGTTCGTGATCCATCAGTCGAGTTCGCCCTGAACGAACCAGGCGCGCCGCACCGCGTCCCAGAACACCCACAGCAGGCAGCCGCGCTCGGTCTGGACGTAGTAGTAATCGCGTTTGACTTCGCGGACCCACCAGCCGCCGGTGAGGCGGAACGGTCCCCAGGTCTTGACCACGTTGCCCTGGCGCCAGTCGCCCAGCAGCCAACCGTCGGGCTCGCGACGCGGTCGAGCAGGCAAGGCCAACGGCTTCAGGTAGATGCGCCGCACCATCGGCGGCTGTTCCGGCAACGGCCCTAGCTTGGCGGGCGGAATCGACTCCATCGGCAGCCAGGCAAAGCGCGCCTCGGGCAGGTGGTTGGAACGCAACTCTGCGTACACCATGGCTTGTGGCCCGAACGCCGCGCGCAGTCGAGCCAGCGCCAGCCGCGCCGCATCCGGATCGCGCCGGCCCGCCAACTGCCACAGCCGCAACTGCGCCGCCGTGGCCGGCACCGGTTGCACGACGATGCGCATCCGCTCGACCGCCGCGACCAACGGCAAGTTGTCGAGTTTCAAGCGGATCAGATCGACGAGCTGGGCCTCCTGCAGCGTCGGTTCGGCCGGTTTCAGCACCTCCTCGATCGTGCGCGACGGCGGCGACGGCGACACGTCCTGGCCCTGCTTGTCGCGCAGCATGTCCTGCTTGGGCTGCTCCAGGTCCAGGCACAGGCGAATCGCCGCCACCGCCTCGCGCCGCACCGCCAGTTCCCGCAACAGCGGTGCCAGCAACCCACGGGCTACGAACAGCAAACGCTCCGAATTGTCGTCGGGTGGCTCCAGATCGCGCAGGGCTTCGGGCAGCGGCACCGGCAGTTCCGGACGCAAGGGCAAGGTGATTTGGCCGCGCGCCAACCGATGCAGCGCGAACGCCTCCGGACCGTGCCGCTCGCGCAGGGCGGCTTCGGGCAAGGCCAGGAACTGACCCAGGGTTTGTATGCCCAACAGCGCCAGCGCGTCGCGCACTTCGGCCGGCAGCCCGAGCCCTTTGTAGCTGCCCTGCCCGGTCGGTCCCAGCGCCGAAAGCGCCACGCGAGCCTCGAGCCGCACTTCCTGTCCCGGATCGGCGCACACCCGGATACCGCGGAAATGTTTGGCGATCGCGTAGAGGGCATAGCGCTGCCAGCCGGTTGCCACCGCGGCATGCCAGTGGTGTTGCAGCAGGTGCGCGCGCAACTCGCCCGCCCAGCGCGGCAACGACCCGAACAGGCTGTCCAGGCCCGAGGCGTCCAGCCAGAACACCCCCGGTTCGTCGCGCGACGGCTCGACCCGGGGCGAGAACTGGCGCAGGAGGCCCGCAACCTGCAGCACCGCCACGTCGATCTCGGCATCGGCGACCACGCCGGCGCGCAGGTCGTTGTGCAGGGCCAGCGCCGCCGCGTAGCGCATCCCCGGCAGCACGCCGAGACCGCGAGCGAGGCGATTGGTCCACAGAATCACGCCTTGCGGGCGGTCCTCGGTCACCACCACGGCGGGCTGATCGCGGGCGATGGGGTCGCGCAGGGCGAGGATCTGCAGGGGCAAGGCGGGGACGACGATGCAGGCCAGCAGCGATGGCACCGCGGTCGGTTCGGTCGGCGCGAGAAGCTCAGCCTGTGCAGGTAGTTCGCGATCCATCAACCCCTCGTACACACCGCTGGCAGAACGGGACTTGGAGGTAGGATACCTGAACGTCTGTTCAGTATTCAAGACAACGCGACCGCTCCTGCACATCCAGCTTGCTGCCCCGCCGGTGCTGCGCTACCTTGAGATCATGAACAACAGCGACCTGACCATCTCGATTCTCAAAGGCATCCGGGACGATCTGGCCGCCCTGCGCGCCGAGGCCGTCAAGACCAACGAGCGCCTGGACACGACCAACGAGCGCCTGGACACGACCAACGAGCGCCTGGAGCGCGTGGAACACCGCCAGACCGAAAGTGAAATCCGCCTGGCGACCGAGTTGGTGGCGGTGGCGCAGGCCGTGAACCAGGTGCGCGACCTGCTCAAAGCCGGGATGGAAGTGCAGAAGACCGTGAACGACCACGAACGCCGCATTTCTGCGCTGGAATCGCGACCGCAGCATTAGGGCATCGACCTACAGCATCCCGTCGGGCGTGTGCCACTGCGCCTGCAGCCGCCGACCGGGACCGCGGCGCTTGTCCTTGACCACCTCCGCGCGCAAGGTGCAGCGCCCCGCCGCCGGCAAGTCGCGCGCCATCTGCAGCCGAAGCGACACCAGCGAGCCCAGTTGCAGGCCCGCACCCGGCTCCGTGCCGCCGGCCACTTCGCGCGTCAGCAGGGCCAGCGCCGCGCCGTGCTTCTGGCACAGGCCGAGCAGGCGCCCCAACTGGCCGTCGGTCGGTCGCAACGGCACGCCGTCCAGGTCTACCACGACCAGCCCGAAACCACCTGAACGCAAAAGCACATCCGCCGCCCGCAACAACGCCGGCCCGTCCGGCAGCATGCCCACGGCCAGCGCGCGCACGTCGATGCCCGCGGTCTGCAGATCCGGCGGATACAGTTGTCCGGGCGCGACTTGCAGCCAGGCCGCGGTCTCGCCTTCACGCTGGGTCTGCGCCACCAAGCGCGCGAGCCAGGAGGTGCGCCCCGCCGCGTCGCGCCCCGTCACCTCGATCAGTCGACCCGCCAGGTCCGCGATGGACCAGGTCGCTGGCAATGCGAGCGTTTTGCTATCGGACGCAAGGTGTTCCGCAGCGGGCGGCTCGGCGTGGCGGATCGGAAGCTGGCGAAGGACTGCGCCCATGCCTCCAGACTACTGAACGTCTGTTCAGTGTCAATCAGCCAGTTGCGGGGCCGATCCGGTGTGAAGCCAGTTGCGCAATCGTTGCGGGCCGATGACCTCGATCTCGGCGCCATGGCCACGCAACCACCGCACCAGGTCCAACGTCAGGTACACGCGCAACTGCACTTCGCACCAGCCGTCTTGAGCAATAGCAAGGGATTGCTGGGTTTCATGCAGGGGATGCTGACCCAGGTAGGCCTGCCAGCGCGGGTGCAGCCGCAGCTCGACGTCGGCTGGCTCCTCGTCCGGCTCCGGCAGGAAGATGCCGAAACAATGGCGGAACACCTCGGCCGGGTCGTAGTCGTCGCGCGGCGGATAGGCGAAGAACTCCGAGGTCTTGCGTACCTGCCGAAGCCGGGCCACGCGGTACAGCCGGCGCGTGTCGATGTGCTCGGGACGATCGCCATCGGCACAACGCGCGTACAGGAACAGGCCGTCTTCAGACGGCACCAGGGTCAGCGGCTCCAACCGCAGCTTGCCCGCCTTGCCGCTGAAGTGTTGGTATTCACAGGTTAGTTGTCGCTGCTCCAGCATGCACGCGGCGATGCGGTCCACCGTGTCCGGATCCACGCCCGGCGACTGGATGAGCCGCGTGCGCGACCAGAACAGCCGCCCCAGGTCGTGCGCCTGCACCCGCGAGTCGGCGTTGCGGGCCAGGTGATCCTCCAATAGTTCCGCGAGCTTGCCGTCCAGCGCCGAGCCGCGCAGGCTGACCAGCGCGGTCCGGGCGATCTGCAGCGCCAGCACCGTCGTCGCGTCCGAGGCCTGCTGCCGCGGCCACACGAAGCGAAACACGTGGCCGCGCCCGACCTTCTCCGCCACCACTTCGCGAAACACCGCCTGGATCGCCTGCAGATGGCGGCGCACGGCGGCCTCCTGGAAGCGATGGCGACGCGCGGCCTCAGCGACGGTCAGCGCCCGGCCAGCCATCAAGCCCTGAAGCAACTTCAGCACTTCGGTGATGGCCGCGGGCGTGCGAGGCGGAACCAGCTCAGCCATTGGCATCTTCCTTGGCGATCCCTGTAGGATCGTCTGAACCAATTCCGATCCCTGAAGGATCGCCAACCAGCGAGCACTCGCTCAGGCCATTGCCTTGCCGGCGGGCAAGGTTATCGTGGCAAGCCTACACCAGCCGGCCCCCCGCGCCAGTCGCGAACACGTGAGGAATGCATGCAGATCGATACAGTTTCGCAGTCCGACTTCCAACTCGATCGAGACCACGTGCCGCTGGCGGTCGACGTGCGCGAGGAAGTGACGCTGGCGGTCGCGATGGCCGGGTTGACCCTGGGTTGGGCGCTGGCGGGACCGCTGGGCGGGCTGGTCGGGCTCGGCCTGGGAGCGCTGGCGGGCCGGTTCGCGCACAGGCCAGCGACGCGCAAGTGGCTGACCGTCGTGAAATCTCTCGTTATTTCAAGGCTTGCAGCGACGAGCACATCGCCTTCAACGCCTCCAACTGACCACTCGGACCCGTGCATTTCGCCGTGACAGGCTTCGCCTTGCCGCGCTGGAACATCCACACTTCCTGGATGTTCATCTGCGCGCCCTTGACCACCAGCCAACCACCCTCGATCGCTTTGTTCTCGAGCACTTCCTTGGTGCCCATCAGCGTCGCGGTGCTGACGGCATCCTCCAAGCTGGTCGCGCCATTATGCGTCAGGTTGATGTTCAATTCGTTGACGCCATCGGGCAGCACCAGACTATAGGTCTGCGCCATGTCGTCCTTGGCCAACTCCTTGGCACCACGTGGCATCTTGACGACGTAGCCGAAGCCCTCGTCGCGCTTCTCCTCCAGCTCGATCCGCACGTCGTTGGCACTGCCAGCGGCCACGGTCGGCGACACGGCCACGGGAGGCGTCACCGGCGCCGGTGCAACCACAGGCACGTCCACCGGCTTCTCGGCCACCTGGACCGCCTCGACGGGCGCTTCCGCCACGGCCGCCGGGGCCTCAGCCTTCTTGCACCCGACCGCAGTCAGCATCATCCCGAGCGCAAGGAAAATCCGAATCAAAGACCGCATGAAACCTCCGGGAGCAGCCAGGAGACTGTGCGGTGAATCAGGTCGCGCGGTCAAGCACCCGGCAATCCAGCGTAAAACCTATGGATTCGATCGCCCCTGCCCTTCCTCTCCCCCATCGAGCCCGGAATTGCATGCGGAGTCATCGACGCTCGCCGGAGGGCGAGAGGACACTCCGGCAGTCCCACACCCCTAGGCGGATCCGTAACCCGGTAGAGCCGGAAGCAGGGGCCCTCGCGCCAGACCGATTGCGCTCGCGCAATCGTCCGGCGTGGGGGTAGCGACCGAGCGAAGGGTCTCAAAAGGAGGTGGTCAAGGAGGAAACATCGGTTCCTCCTTGCTGCAGCTTGCAGCCACGCTGCTTACGAAGCAGCAAGATTCCTGAGCACGAACGGCAAGATACCACCATGCCGGTGATACTCCACCTCGACCGGCGTATCGATCCGCGCCTTGACCCGGAAACTGGTCACCTTGCCGTCGGTCGCGGTCGCCCGAACCTCCATCACCTGACCGGGCTGCACACCACCCTGGATGCCGATGACATCGAACGTCTCGTGTCCGCTGAGACCTAGCGACTGCGCCGATTCGCCCGCCGCGTACTGCAGCGGCAGCACGCCCATGCCTACCAGGTTGGACCGGTGGATGCGCTCATAACTCTGCGCAATCACGGCCTTCACTCCCAGCAGCGCCGGACCCTTGGCCGCCCAGTCGCGCGACGAGCCCGATCCGTACTCCACACCCGCCAGGATCACCAGAGGCGTGCCGGCCGCCTGATAGCGCATCGACGCGTCGTAGATCGGCATCTCCTCGCCGCTCGGTTGGAACGCCGTCCACCAGCCCTCACGATTCGGGACCAGGAAGTTCTTCAGTCGCACGTTGGCGAAGGTCCCGCGCATCATGATTTCGTGATTGCCGCGCCGCGCCCCGTAGCTGTTGAAATCCTTGTACTCTACGCCGTGTGCCAGCAAATACTCGCCGGCCGGGCTGTCCTTGGCGATGTTGCCCGCGGGCGAGATATGGTCCGTCGTCACCGAGTCCCCCAGCACCGCCAGGCAGCGCGCGCCGTGGATGTCGTGCACGCGCCCCGGCTCCTTGGTCAAGCCCTGGAAAAACGGCGGGTTCTTCACGTAGGTCGAGGTCTCGTCCCACACGAACGTGTCGCCCGTCGGCACCGGCAGCGACCGCCAGGCCTCGTCGCCGTCGAACACGTTGTCGTACTCGGCCTTGAACATCTCGGCGGTCAGCGAGCTCTGCACGGTCTGCTGGATCTCCGCCTGCGTCGGCCAGATATCCTTCAGGAACACGGGGTTGCCGTCCGATCCCACGCCCAGCGGTTCGAGCGTCAAATCGATGTTGATGTCGCCGGCCAGCGCGTACGCGACCACCAGCGGCGGCGAGGCCAGGTAGTTCGCCCGCACGAACGGATGCACGCGGCCCTCGAAGTTGCGATTGCCCGAAAGCACCGACGCCGCGACCAGCTTGCCGGTGTTGATCGCGTCGGCCACCTCCTCGTTCAACGGTCCCGAGTTGCCGATGCAGGTCGTGCAGCCGTAGCCGACCACGTGGAAGTTCAATTGCTCCAGGTAGTTCAGCAGTCCAGCCTTCTTCAGGTAGCGCGTCACCACCTTGCTGCCGGGCGCCAGGCTGGTCTTGACCCAAGGCTTGGAACGCAAGCCCTTCTCGACCGCCTTCTTGGCCACCAGGCCCGCGGCGATCAGCACCGACGGATTGGACGTGTTCGTGCACGAGGTGATCGCCGCGATGACGACCGAACCGTGCTCCAGGTGCAGGTCGGTCCCCGCCACCGCGGTGCGCGTGCCGATCTCGGCGCCGGGCTTCAGCAGATTCGGAAGATCCTTGCAGAATGAGGTCTTGACCATCTCCAACGGCACGCGATCCTGCGGCCGCTTCGGTCCGGCGAGACACGGCCGCACCGTCGAAAGATCCAGTTCCAGCACGTCGGTGAACACCGGATCCGGCGTCGCGTCGCTGCGGTACAGCCCCTGGGCCTTGGCGTAGGCCTCCACCAGCGCGACCAGCCGCTCGTCCCGGCCGGAAAAGCGCAGGTAATCGATGGTCTGCGCGTCGATCGGGAAGAAGCCGATGGTCGCGCCGTACTCGGGGGCCATGTTCGAAAGCGTCGCGCGGTCGGTGATGCCCAGGCTCGACAGGCCCGCACCGAAGTATTCCACGAACTTGCCGACCACGCCGCGCGCCCGCAGGATCTGCGTCACGGTCAGCACCAGGTCGGTCGCGGTCGTCCCCTCGGGCAGCTTGCCGTGCAGCTTGAAGCCGACGACTTCGGGCAGAAGCATCGTAATCGGCTGGCCGAGCATGGCCGCCTCAGCCTCGATGCCGCCCACGCCCCAACCGACCACGCCCAGGCCGTTGACCATCGGGGTGTGCGAGTCGGTGCCAACGCAGGTATCCGGAAACACGGTAGTTTCGCCTGCCACGGTGCGCGACGCCGCGACTTGTGCGAGGTACTCGAGGTTGACCTGGTGCACGATGCCGGTGTCCGGCGGCACCACGCGAAAACCGTCGAACGCGTTCTGGCCCCAACGCAAAAGCGCGTAACGCTCCTTGTTGCGGTCGTGCTCGAGCTCGGCGTTCTGGCGAAACGAATCGGCCGTGCCGTAGTGGTCCACCTGCACCGAGTGGTCGATGACCAGGTCTACGGGCTGCAACGGATTGATCTTCTTCGGATCGCCGCCGAGCAGGACCATCGCGTCGCGCATCGCCGCCAGATCGACCACGGCCGGCACGCCGGTGAAGTCCTGCAGCAGGACACGGGCGACCCGAAAGGCGATTTCCACTTCTGGATGGTGCGCCGGATCCCAGCCGGCGACGGTCTCGATGTCCTCGCGGGTGACCGAGGTGCCGTCCTCGTTGCGCAACAAGTTCTCGAGCAGCACGCGGGTCGAGAACGGCAGGCGCTCGACATGGCCCACGCCGCGGTCGGTCAGGGCGCCGAGGCGGTAATAAACGTAGGACTTACCGGCCACTGCGAGGGTGGCGCGGGCGCCGTAGCTGTTCTGGCTCATCGGGGCTCCTGTGGCGCGACCCGTGCGGTGATCCGACGTTGGTCGCTATTCCGGCGTGAGGTCGAGAGGTTGCGAAGTGCCTGAGACCAAGTGGATGTCCCGGCGCGGCGGAGTCTACGCGGCAGAGGGGCAAAGGGGAAGGTTGGCCGACAAAAGCGCGACGGCGAGGCAGATCCCGCGTCCAGTCACGGCTTCCCGCACGAGTCCGGGCCGCGATTCACCCGTGCCAGCCAACCGCGCATCCCGGTATTGCCGAAGCCGAGGGTTTGCAGTCCGACCAACACGACGTCACCGTTCGGCAGTACCGCCACGTCCTGCACTACCGTGCCGATCGGCAGGGGAATCCGCGCCATCGAAGGCGGTTGCGGCGGCACGTTCGGCCACGCCAGCACCGGTCGCAGCGCCGCCCCCTCGGCTTCGAAGCGCGAGGTCGCGAACAGGAAGCCGCCCTGGCCCGCGGCAAAGATCGGCACGCTCGGCCACCATGGCTTGTCCAACACCATGGAAAGCAAGGGATCGTCGTTCGACAGCGCTTCGAGTGCCGGCGCGATACCCGGATCCAGGGGCAGCTTGCCACTGGCCAGGGTTTGCACGCCGTACTGGGCGGCCAGACCGAGCGACCACGGATCCAGCGGCGGGATGTGCCAATCAACGGCTCCGCTCGCATCGAAGTGCGTGCCATCGCTCAGCAAGACGCCTCCGTCCGAGGTCGCCAGCAGGTCCGACGCCAGCGGGGCTGCGAGCGCCCACGAGGGCGTTCCCTTGGCATCGAAACGGCGCAACGAACCCCAGCCAAACAGCGCGAACGTGCCGCCGGGCCCAGCATCAATACCAAGTATTTCCCCATCGTTCAGCGTCGCCTGCCACGACAGCCCGCCGCCGGCCGCGAGTCCGCCCAGCCAGGCCTGGCCGTTTCTCTGGCCCGCGACGCCCAGCGGTTCGACGCCGCCGTGACGCTCGATCTTCAGCACCGTCACGCCGTCGGGCCAACTGAGGCCGATCAGGGTTCCAGTGGCGGGATCGACACGCCAGTCGCCCGCGCCCGCGGGATCCGGGTCGAAATAGCCGAGGCCGGGGTTAACGCCGCGCATCAGCACGACGCCACCGCCCGCGTACAAGCGTGCGCTCGAGGTCTGCGTGCCGGGCGCCACCTGCCACCATGCGACGTTGGCGACCTGGCAGGTTCCTTGGCTGCACGAGGCGCCGCTGACCGCCGGCAAGTGTACGCAACCCTGGTCGCGCAGGCAGGTATCGACCGTGCAGGGCTTGTCGTCGGCGCACTGGTTCACCGACAGTGGCTCGCAGCCGCCGCCCGGATTCGCATCACCCCAAGCACTGACCCGGCGAAACCAACCGTCCCGGCCATGGTTGTCTTCGATCGCACCGGCGACGACCGCGCCACCGCCCGGCAGCGCGGCCACGGCGCGAGCATGCGAACCGTCGAGCAGGTGCTGGCCGAGCAACCGGCCGTCGTCATCCAGCAAGGCGTCCCACGCCTGGAACGCCGCGCCGGTGCCCTGGCGTCCCACCACGAGTTGTCCGCCGCCCGCCAAGGTCGCGCCGGCCCAGGCTTCTTCGAAGTCGTCACCGCCAAAGCGCACATCGAAACCGAGGCTGCCGTCGGCGCGCAAGCGGGCGGCGCGCGCGTCGGCCCAGGGACCGGGATGGCCGCGGCCGAGCAGCAGCGCGTCGGCCCCGGCCACGGCCAGGACGCCCCACAAGTGCGTGGGAAAACCGGCGCCTTTCATGTCCTGTGCGAACAACTTGCCCTGGCCGAGGATCTGGCCGTCCGAACCGAGGCGCAGCCAGCCGAAGGGTTGCAGCGCCGCCACGAAGCCTGTGCCGACACTGGCGATCGCGGTGGCGCCCAAACCTGGAGTCTTCCACAGGATTGCGCCGTTGCCGGTGACGCGGGTGATGCTGTTGTCGACGAACGCCCAACCGCCGTCCGCGGTGCTGCTTGCGCCGAGGGCTGGGCAGTCGACCGTGCGCTCGTCGACCACCTGACCGCTGGCATCGATTTGCAAGAGCCAGCCCCTGCCGCCGCCGGAGACGGTCCGCCTGCCCGCCGCGACCAGGCCGTTGGCCAACAACCTCAACGCAAACAAGCGGTCGTCGCCCTTGCCGCCGAGCGTGCGCTGCCACACGACCGCGTCCTTGGCGTCGACGTGTACCAGCCAGCCCTGGTCGCCGAGGCCGGGTTCGCCGCGCTGTCCGGCCAAAAAGACGTGGGAATCCGCGCGCGCGGCGACTGCGAAAAACGTGTCGTCGTCCGGCCCGCCGAGTTGGGGCCCGCACGAAGGTTCAGGAGGCGCACCGCACTTTCCGGCTTTGCACACCGAGCCTTGGAAGCATGGATCGCCCTGGTTGCAGATAGTTCCATCCTGGGCAAGCAGGTGACGGCAGCCGCCGGGCGCGCACTGGTCGACCGTGCAGCCCTCGCCATCGTCGCAGTCCGGGCATGCGGCGGGTGTCAAGGTGGTGACACGGACCGGCACTAAGGCCCGCACCGACGGGTCGCAGCCCAGCGCGAAAATCGAGGCCATGACGGCGAACCGACGCATGCGACCGCTCCTACCGCAACCTCCGCAAATACCGGCCAAAATACGCCATCGTCCAGGCGTGCACGATAGCCTGTGTCGCGCGATAGAACCACCAGGGCAGCCACGGGCGGAACTCGTGTAGTGCCACGAGCGCCTCGGTCCCGCCTGGAAGTACCCGAAACTCCAGACGGGCCAAGCGCTCGGGCCGCACGCTCGCCAACAGACCGCCGGTCACCTGCCACACTTCGCGATCGGTCTGGCAGCGGCTAACATCGCGTTCCAACTGCAGGATCGTCAACAGCCCGAACAGCATGGAGAACCGCACGATGTCGCCCACCCTGCGCGCCCGGACCAGCCATTTCGGCACCCACGGCAGCAACCAGTGCGCGTAAGCGTCCATCAGCCAGGCGGCATCGCGACCCGGAGGCACCGGCAACCGTTGGATCGAACGCACGATCCCGACGTGGTGCGAGGCCAACTTCGGCTTCGGTGCGCTGCGGATCTCCAGCGCGTAACTCTGCACCGCCACGCCCTGCCCGGCCAGGATCTCGGCTACGCCCGGCCGACCGCTCGCGTCGAGAATCGTGCGGACACCTGCCCGCGCAGCCGCCCGCGCCACCGTGTCCGCGCACAAGTCCAGGAGATCCAGGCGATCGCCCTGGGTCAGCTGCGCGGTCTGGGGTGGATCGTGCAGTGCGAACACGACGATGTCGGCTGCGTGCAGGGCCTGTTCGACCGCCGACACCGAGAACAGATCCACAGGCGAACGGCCATCGACGACGACTTCACGCGCGGACATCAGGGCTTGGGCACGACGATGAGCGCGCCGACGGATTGGTCGTCGTCGTAGGTGCGCGTCGCGTTCTCGGGGCGCAAGTCGAAGCCCCAGCGCGCCGAGGGGCCGTCGAGCCACAACCGATAGCCGCGGAACATCACGCCTTTGCCTGTCGCCCGGTCGAACACGCCGAGGTCGCTCAACTGCCCCAAGCCCGCGGAGTTCTTGCCGGTGGACTGCACGCCGGTGCCGCGCAGGAACAACGACTTGCCGCCCGCCACGAGTTCGGGGCCGGTATAGCTGGTCGGCGGCAACACGCCCGCGCAACTGGTGCACCAGCGAAGCAGATCGCGCTTCAGGTACAGGAACGCCGCGTCGACCCCGCCGTCGGGCAGGCCGTCCTCGTCGAAATCGCGCGCCAATTCAGCGAGAGGCGGCACCGTCGTGGTCGCATCCAAGCTCAGCACCGCGATGGCATGGCGGTCCAGGTCCGCGCGTTCCTTGCCGATGCCCTTGAGCACGTGCGCCTTGGGCTTCTCCGCTTTGCAATTGGGCATCGCGTATAGGGTCTTGCCGTCCGGAGCCAACGCGAACGAGGTCGGCAGCTTGCCGTAGGTCTTGGTGTCCACGCTGCCGATCGGCGTGCCATCGGTGGCGAACACGTGGATGCCCTCGTCAAAACCCACGAAGATCGCGCTCTTGCCGCCGTACGGGAACACGCCGAACGCGGGCGGGGCTTTGGCGACCGTGCCGCAGCTGTCGTCGGCCTTGCCAGCCTTGAAGGACGTGCGCTTGGCGAAATCGACGTCGCCCGTCGCGGTGATCGGCACGCGCCAGATCATGGTTTCTGCAGGGGTTCCAGCCTTCTTTGCTTCGTCGGCGACCTGGCTGGACCACGAGGGTTCGGCGAGCAGCAACTGGCCGTCGGCGACCGCGATGCCCCGAAAGATTCGCTTGGACGTGAGGAAATCGCCTTCGGTCGGGCCGTGGCTGATGGCCAGGGCGCCGCCGCCGACCGCGTCCATCTTGACGATCGCGAGTTGGTATGCCTGGGTAAACGTCAAGGAACCTGCGCCCTTCCACTCGGTCAGGTAGAGCGTGTCCTTGGCTCCGGGGTTCTTGGCGGTGTCAGCCGGCACGGAGACGCCTCGGCACGGAAACGGGAAGCTCGCCGCGTCAGGAGTGTTGGAACACGAGCCTTTCTTGCAGTCCGGGTGCGGGATGTAGGCCGGTTGCGCGGCCGAGAACGCCTGCTTGGCGAGATCCCAGGTGAATACGTAGGCGCCGTACTTCTTGGTCGCCGCCGGTCCGCCCACGCCGATCACGTAGAGCGCGTCGCCCGAACCGCGCACGAAGCCGCACAGATCGCCGTCGAATGGTTTGCCGCCCAGTTCCGGCACGACTGCCGGCATGACCTGGAACGTGTCGAGATCGATGAGCTTCATTGCATTGCGATACACGCCCGGACCGCTGGCCGCGGCGATGAGTTGCGCATGCTCCGGCGTCGGCGCGAACGACGGATCGGGCAGCACCAGCGTACCGAGCACCGCCTCGCCCGCGTCGAGCGGCGTGCCTTCGGTCAGCGTCACCTGCGTCGAGCCGGGCAGCGGATTCTTGCCCTCGGTCGGCTTGGGATCCGCGCCCTTGGACTGCAGCACGTCGAAGGGACCGAACTGCCCGGTCACCGCGACGCCGCCGCCGTACTCCTTGGAACTGTAGAGCGAATCGAGCACGAACCGCGCGTAGAACGTGCCCGCTGGCAGCCCGCCCACGGTCACGGGCTTGGCGGTCGAGGTGAGCAGCGCGCCGGGCATCGCCTTGGTCGAGAACTGCACGGTCTGGCAGTCCGCGTCGGCGCACAGCTGCAGCCACAGGTCGCCGCTCGACAGCGTGGTGCCCGACGCGTACTTGCGCAGGTCGCCGTCGAGCTGGTTGGGAAAGTCCTTGGCGATTCGGACCTTGGCTATCAGCCCGGAGGCGCCTGCGGGTAGCGTACCGGTCGAGCCCAGGCCGACGTCGGGCGCGATGGGGTCAGGGACGTCCACGGCGGCGTCCTTGGTTCCGGCGTCGGCCCCGACAGCATCGGTCGTGGCGACGAACGGCACGGTCTGCTGGGTGGTGGGCGTGCAGGCGGCGGCGGCGAGAGTGGCGAAGAGTATGCGGCGCATGGGCAGTTTCCCTGGCGAGGGTTCGCCGTGGGAATGGTGGCGGAGCCTGGGGCTTGGTGCAAGGAGCCAGAGTTTTTCGCATCCACACGAGGAGGAACCAGCTCTCAGGGGCACGCTACGCGCTACCCCTGACGCAGTTTCCTCCTCGTGGCTCCTCCTCCTTGTCACACCCCTCGCTCCGGGCGGCCAGAGGTACTCTGCGGCATTCGGGACAGTGCAAGCGAAGCGTGTGATTGTGAACCTGCCTGTGTTTCGTTCTGCCCGAACCCGAACCCGAACCCGAACCCGCACCCGAACCCGAACCCGGACCCGGCCCGAACCCGCCATCGCCAAACCACCGAACATGCCTCATTCTCACGCTCGGGAGGCGGCCATGGCTCGTAGGTGCTGCGGACTCGCAATCGTACTCGCTCTTGGCTGCGGCCAGTTGCTGCCGCATCGGGGCACGGTCGTCGCGCCGACGGATGTCGCGATCGATGCCACGCTCGTTTCGCTCGACGTCCAGGTCGATGTCAGTCCGACCGTGAATCCAAGCGCCCCTTGCACCTCGACCTACGTCGATCTCTTCCAGTCACCGTCGCGCTCGGTCGTGTCCGCCGCCGCCCTCCTGGACGACGGCTACGTCTTCGCCGGCATCGAGGGGCCCATCGGTGACGGTCATCGCGGTGTGATTTCCGTTTGGGACGCCTCGCTCGCGAGCCTGCGCTGGCGGTCCACGGTCCAAGTGGACTTGCGCACGGAGATCGAAGGCCTCGCGGTGACCGCATCGGGCTTCGTCGTCGTCGGTCACGCTGCGCCGGCCAACGTCGGCAAAGAGCCTGCTCCTGAGCGCGGCTTCCTGGCCGGGATCGCGAAGGACGGCACGCCGGCCTGGACGGTAGTGTTGCCGCCGCACGACCTGGTCAGGCTCGCAAGTGCTTGCGCGGCAGGAAACCGCGTCGTGGCGGCGGGCGCGACCTCCGATATCACTCGCAACGATCCGATTCTGGTGTCGATCAGCGCCGATGGAACAGACCTGACGCACCTGGCTCTCGACCTGCCCGCGGATCCCGAGCGCCTTCTGGAACTCGAGGACGTCGCCTGCCGTCCCGACGGTCATTTCCTCGCGGTCGGCGCGCAGACGGGCTTGAACCTCGGGATTCGCTTGTTCTTCGGGACACCAGATGTTCCCCTGGTGCATGTCGTGTCCATGCCAAAGCCTGCCCAGGGAATGGCAACGCACGTGGCAAGAATGGCCGACCATTGGCTTGTGGCCGGCTATGCGTACGTCGGGTCGAACCCGCACCGCATCTGGCTCGCCGAAGTGGACGACGCTGGCGCAGTGCTCTGGCGGCGCGACCTTTGGCCGATGGACTTGGAGTCATTGGTCGATCTGCTGGTCCTCTCGGACGGCCCCGCGGTATTGCTGCACTCGAACGACGCACCCTGGCCGACTCACCTCGCGCGGCTCGCATCGACAGGAGGCGTGCTAGCCGACACGATCCTACCGCAGGAATCCATGAGTGCGTACAAGGCAATTCCGATTGCGGGTGGCATGCTTGCGGTCGGCAGGCTCGATGCCGAGGACGGCCGCTTCCGCGCCATCGCCCTCCGGCTCGATCCATACGGCCAACTCGCCTGCGAGTCCGGCGATGCGTGCCTCAGCCAACCGCCGTCGTCCTGTCCGACCGCCGACTGCGAAATCGTCACCTGCCCGAACGGCAAGCCCTGTCAGCCGACCTCCGCGCCTTACCAGACGCCGTGCAGCGAGGGACTGTGCGCCGGCTCGAGCTGTCTGCCCTGAGCTCACCACCCCGAGCACAACCGCCCGCATTTCAAGACTTTTGCGCACCACGCCGCCTGCCCCGGCGCCAGCAGCGCGCACTGCTCGAACGCCGCGCGGGCCGCACGCCAGTTCCGCTTGCGGATTGCCCGCTTCGCCGCCAGCAACGCCCTGGCCACTTCGAGCTCGCGGGCCTGCCTGGCCACCAGCGTCGTTCGATCCGCCAGGTGCTGGCAAGCCGCGTGCTCCGGCAGCAGCGTCAGGCAGCGCGCGGCAAAGATCTCGGCCAGCGCAAAGTCCGCCCGCGCCAGGGCCGCTTCGCCGTTGCGCAGCGCGTGATCCGTCCGGCCGCGCACGATCCGCGCCGGCAATTGCAGGCACGCGGGATGCTCCACCGCCGCGATCCGGCACCGCCACGCCGCCGTCTCCGCTTGCTCGAACCGATCGTGGGCCACCGCGTCCTCCACCAAAGTCACCTGTAACGCCACGAATTGCCGGGTGATCTCCAAGTCCAGATCCTGGCATTCGCCGCTCGGCCCGTACGCCAGCTCTCCACACGCCACCACGCTCGCGCGCGCTGCCGGAAAGTCGCTCCCTTGCAAGGCCTTGCGCCCCAGATCGGCCAGTATCGCCTGACGTGCCGCCGCCTCGCGCAAGACGTCTTGCCGCAACGTCTGCATCCTGCCGAGCTCCGCGTTGCCAAAGTGCACTGCCAGCCACGCGTCGACGTCGTCCAACCGCCTGCGCGCCGTCACCAGATTCGCTGCGATCTCGCCGGGAAGACTCAGCACCAGGTCCGGACCACCGTGGCTGCGCAAGGTCGCGAACGGCCGGCGGTACGGGAACGCCTCGACGGGCAGCGCGGTCAGGTCCAAGCCCGCGTGGCCGTTGGCGTCTGTCTGCGTCGAGGCCTCGCCGAGCTCGCCCAGCCAGGTCACGGTAGTGTAGGGCTTCGGCAGCACGTCCTCGCGCACCGTCACTTGCGCCACCAGACCTTGCCAGTGCACCTCGATCCGCGGGGTTTCAACGATCGCCGGCAGCGGCACCATCGGCTGCGGTCGCTGCGGATGGCTACCGCACGCAGAGACGATCCCCAGAGCGGCGAACAGGATCCAACGGTGGCGACGAGACTTCACGTGTCCCAGCATGCCGTTCGCAGGGGCCAGCTGTACATCGCGCGGCTTCAGACTGCCGGTGGCAGGCGTCCCCACGCTGTGGCACAGTCGCCCACCCGGCGCAACGAGCCTGGCGCGCCGCCCACCTTGGAGATCCTGCCTTGACCGATCGACTCGACCCCGCTCTCGCCCCGGCTGCCGATGACACGCTAGCCCACGCCGCCACCGTCGCGCGCCATGCCGGTGACGATGCCCTTGCACTCGCCGATGCCTGGGCCGCCGTGCCGCAACACCGCCGCCTGTTCTGCAACCGAACGCTGAACCTGCGTGCGATCAAGGCGATCGGCTACGACATGGACTACACGCTCATCCACTACCACGTGGTGCAGTGGGAGGGCCGGGCCTACGCGCACATCAAGCAGCGCTTGCTCGGTCAAGGCTGGCCGGTCGCGGACCTGACGTTCGAGCCCGATAGGGTGATGCGCGGCCTGATCATCGACAAGCAGCTTGGCAACCTGCTGAAGGTCAACCGTTTTGGCTACGTGAAGACGTCCATGCACGGGACGCGGCTGTTGGCGATGGACGAGCAGCGCAAGTTCTATACCGACACCCTGGTCGATCTGGCCGACACGACGCGTTACGTCTTCCTGAACACGCTGTTCGAGATGAGCGAAGGCTGCATGTACGCGCAGTTGATCGACTTGCTGGACAACCACAAGCTGCCGGAAGTGCTGGGCTATGACGCGCTGTATCGCAAGGTGCGCCACACGCTGGACCGCGCGCACGTCGAAGGTGAACTGAAGGCGGAGATCCTTGCCAATCCGGACCGTTACGTCGACCTGGACCCGGCGCTGCCCCTGACCCTGCTCGACCAGCGCGAGGCCGGCAAGAAGCTGCTGCTCATCACCAACAGCGAGTGGTCGTACACCAATGCGATGATGACCTACGCGTTCGACCGCTTCCTGCCGACGGGCACGACGTGGCGGGACCTGTTCGCGCTGACGGTGGTGTCCTCGCGCAAGCCGTCGTTCTTCCTGGGCAACAACATGATGTTCGAGGTGGTGGGTGACGAGGGCCCGACCCTGAAGCCGGTGGAAGGCACGCCCAAGGAAGGCGCGATCTACTTCGGTGGCCGCGCGGAACTGGTGGAAAAAGCGCTGGGTGTCGACGGCGACCAGATCCTGTACGTCGGCGACCACATGTACGGCGACGTGCACCAGTCCAAGAAGCTGCTCCGGTGGCGCACGGCGCTCATCTTGCGTGAACTGGAGGACGAACTGCACGCGGTCGAGGGTTGGCGCGAAAACCAGAAGAAGGTCGACGTGTTGATGCTGGAGAAGGAGCGGCTGGAGTACGCGTTTTCGCAACTGCGCGTGCTGCGGCAGAGGCATCGCGGTGGCTACGGTCCGGCGCCGGAACTGGGCACGGGCAAGGAGATGGCCGAGAGATTGCGCGAATTGCAGGACAAGATGACGGTGCTGCGCGACCGCCTGGTGCAGTTGGACACCGAGATCGCGCCGCTGGTCTCAGGGGCGGGCCAGATCCACAACCGCCACTGGGGGTTGATGATGCGGGCGGGCAATGACAAGAGCCTGTTTGCGCGCCAGGTCGAGCACCATGCCGATGTGTACACTTCGCGGGTCTCCAACTTCTGCTACGACACTCCCTTCGTGTTCATTAGAAGTCTGCGGGGCAGCCTTCCTCATGACCACGACGGTTGTTGATAAGCAGATCGCTAGGCGATGATTTTGTTGCTGCCGCGGAACCTGCACGAGGATGCACGGATAGTGGCGCCGGGGGATTGTATGCCTAGGATAGTGTGGGGGATTGCGCTTGCTTGGGCGATCGTGGCCAGGGTGGGGTTTGCGCAGGTTCCGCCGCCGCCGCCGCCGGTTGCGCCGTCCGAGGATATGCCGCCGCCGGTGGCTTCGGATGACGCGCCCGAGCCCGTGCCTGCGCCTACGAGGACTGCGCCGCAACTGCCTAAGACGGTGACGAAACGGCTGCCGGTGGATGGCGAGAAGGCCATGGCTGCGCGCCAGTATGAGCTGGCCGTCCATGCGCTGGCGCCGGGTCGGACGCTGGCGCTGGCCCTGGAGCATACCGGGCGGATGGACGCTGCCGGCAAGCAATGGCAACTCCTGGGCAAGACCGCGACCGGCGAGTTGGGCATGGCGATGGTCCGGCGCGTCAATGCCCTGGCGGAAACAGAGATCGGGCTGGCGGCGTTGGCGGCGGGCAAGGCGGCCGAGGCGGTGAAGCGCTTGCGGTCGGCGTCGGTCGAACTGATGGCGCAATTGCCGCTGGGTCTGCCGCTGACTGGCAGCCTGCTGCAAACGCTGGCTTTTGCTGAACACGCCGCCGGGCATGCCAAGGAGGCCAAGGCTGCGTTGGCAAGGCTCGCAGCGGCGGGCAGTCAAGCCCAGGCGGCGCGGGCGCAGGCGCTGGCCAAGGCGGGCAGTTGGCCCCGGCAGGAACGGTTGCTGGGCGACGGCGAGCTGGAGAAACCCATCGGCGTCGCGCTGTTGCCGAACGGCGGCTTCGTGGTCGCAGCGGACGTGCAGTTCGAAGGTGCCGGGCACAAGCTGCGGCTGTGGACCCTGGACGCGACCGGACGCCAGCAGAAGTTGCTGACCTGGGGCGGAGGTGGCGAGGACATCCCCGTGGCGCTGGCGACCTCGGCAACGGGCGGCGTGTTCGTCGCGGGGCGTTCGCTCACGCAAGGTTCGCAGAAGGCCTGGCTCACCGCATTCGAGGGCAGCAAACCCACGCTGTATTCGGTGCTTCCGGCGCAGGAGGCGCGCGCGCTGATGGTGCTGGCCAAGGATGCTGTGGCGCTGGCGGGCACCCAT
The DNA here is from genome assembly GCA_964356325.1 of uncultured Enterobacteriaceae bacterium. Classification (GTDB taxonomy): domain Bacteria; phylum Myxococcota_A; class UBA9042; order UBA9042; family UBA9042; genus CAYHHL01. The sequence goes on from CAYHHL010000050.1 coordinate 25,040, forward strand.
GACCAGCGCGCGTGGCTCGGCATCGTGCAGCAAGGCGTGACGGAATCCGCGGTGGCATTCGGCCCCAAGGGTTGCGTGGGCACGGGCGTCGCGGCCTTGGCGAGCGGATCGTTGGCAGTCGTCGCGCGTTGCAGCCAGAACGCGGTCGTCACGGCGGTGAATGCCGGAGGTCCGCCGCGCTGGTCGGCCGAGCTGCCCTCGCAAGGTGATTGTGCTTTGGCCAACAGCGGCAAGCAGTTGCTGGTGGTCTGCCCCAACGCGGTGGCGAGCTACGACGCGGCGACGGGCAAGCGCAAGACCCTGATTGCACTGACAGGCATGACGCCGCTGCCGACGACGTTCTTGGCTACCCTGGGCGCAGGTCGGATCGGCGCCCTGGGTGCGCACGAAGCGACACTGTTGACCTGGGACGCCCGTGGCAAGCCGGGGCCGCGCCTGAAGTTGCCGCAGTTCGAGGGCGAGCATGCGGTGGCATTCACGCGCGCGGGCAGCGATCTCGTGTTCGTCTCGGAGTTCGCAGGTGACGTGGTGTGGCGGCGCCTCAGCGCGAAATGAACGCTAGTTCTCGTACGAATCCAACGGATCACGCCCCGCGTAGTACGCCTTGGTCGGCCGATTGAACAGCGCCTTGGTCGTCAGCACCAGCAGACCGAACGCCACGAACAGCACGCGAACGGCATACTTGGTCGTCGCGTACATCGGGTCTTCCTTCTCCAGATCGTTCAGGATCTTGTAGCGCCGGGCAAAACCGTCGACCACCACGAACTCGCGCCGGGTCGCCTTGGACAGGTCGCCGTCGGTCATGCGGTCGACATCGCGCAGCTTCTTTTCCAGCTCGCGTTTGCGCGGTTCATAACGTTCGGAAATGCGCGTCAGTTCCTGGAAGTGCCGATCCGCCGCCGACGCCTCGGACTTGCGATTGCCGTCCGTGCGCGAGTCGATCTCCTGCTGGCGCATGGCCTTGGCTTCGACCAGTTGGCGCTCGAGGCCTTCCTTGGCCGCCGACAGCCGCAGCCACTCCGGGCCGTGACCGCTCGCGTGGCCATCGCGCCAGCCGCGTTCCTCCAGGCGCAAGTTCGTGATCGTCTTGTCCAGGTCGCCTTGGAGCCCCTTGAGCCGATCGTCGAGCTTGGGCGTGCTCAGGTCGGACAGTTGCACCGCTGGCGTCTCGTCCTTCAAGCGCTTGCGCGAGTTGCCCTCCTCAACGGCCAGGTCCTCGATGTCCTTGTGGAAGTCGCCGCGCAACTGCTGCCGGGCCTGTTCACGGATGCCCTGCAGCTCGCCGTTGAGCCGACCCTGGATCACGTCGTTGAACACCAGCATTTCGACCGGGATCGCCGTGACCGTCGCGAACAGGATGACCACGAAGACCCGCATGAGGATCGCCGGGTTGAGGAACAGCGGCAGCTTGCCGGCGGTCACGTCCGCGGTCAGCACGAAACGCTCGAAAATGAGGATGATCGACGACACCAGGAACGCGAACACCACCGCGAGGATCCAGCCGCCCGGACCCATGGCGTTGACGAAAACCCAGCGAAAACCGAGGATCCACGCGAGCATGTCCAGGCAGAACTGCACGCCCATCAGCATGGCGCCGAAACCCACCTGGGCCTGGACGGTGCGCGGCATGGGCCCGTGCTCGTCCAGAATCAGCAGCTTGACCAACGGGTGCAGCCACGTCGGCCCGTACAGGTCCATGAACGGCGCAACTTGCCGACGTCGATGGGGAACTTGGGGCGCTGGCGGCACCGTAGCCGCGGCGCGATCGACCGGCGCTTCGGCGTGCGGCGCTGGCACTGGCTGCAGTCCTGCCAAGACGATGGTCGGCGGCGCTTCAGCGATGGCGTCCAGCGGCTCGGTCGGCGTCGGATCGTCCACGACCTCGAAAGGACGTGAGGATTCGGCGATCTGTTTGGCGGGGGCTGCGGACATGGAGTTCCTCGGCGGACGTCGGGAAACCCCTTCGTCAGCCAGCGTATTCCCGGCAGGCGGATGAGCGCACGGCCTCTAGCCTGTGCGAGCGCGGGGCAAATAGGATACGGAGGCAGCGGCGGGCTGTCCACTGTAACTTCAAGGGCTCCGGGTTCGGGGTCGGGGTCGGGGTCGGGTTCGGGGTCGGGGTCGGGTTCGGGTTCGGGTTCGGGTTCGGGGTCGGGTTCGGGGTCGGGCGCCAGTGAAGTCGCGTTGACATGGCCCACGCCGGCCGGCCATCCTGGTTGGAGGCCAGATTCGGGATCCTGCGCAGCGGTGCAATCTTGCCGCTTCGGTCCCGCCCGGCCCAGGAGCGCCGTGACGTCCTGTACTTCCGCACTCGCGTTGTTGACGGCCGTCCTCGGCCTCGCGCTCGCGTCGCCTGCCCGGGCCGATGCGCCGGCCACTGGCGGCGATGCACCAGCCTCGCTCATTCCCGGTCCGCCACCGACCGAACGGGGCCTGACCGCTCGCACCATGACGCGGCACCCGAACGGGCGCGAGTGGGTCGTCGGGCACTTCTACGGCGAAAAGCGCGTGCGGGACGAGCAGTTCAGCCCCGAAGGCCACAAGATTGCCGACGTGTTGATCGACGGCCACAAGGCGCGCACCTGGCAATACCACGGGACCGGCGCGGTGGCGGCTACCTACACGCAGATCGACGGCAAGAAGGAAGGCCAGGAACTGCGTTACGACGCCGAGGGTCATCAGATCGCGGTGATTCCCTATCAGGGTGGCCAGCGCCACGGTCGCCAGATCGAGTTCCTGCCGCCGTTCGACGCAACCGAGGCGTGCGAACCGCGAGGTCAGTGCGAACGGCGCGCGGTGGTCGACTGGAAGCACGGCGAACCACAAGGGCCGATGACCACTTACTACGCGACCGGCGAGCGCGAAGGTGCCGTGCCGGTGGTGAACGAGCGCAAGCACGGCATCGAGGTTCAGTACTTCAAGGATGGCAAGAAAAAGGCTGAAATTCCCTACGTATTTGGCGATGAGCAGGGGCTGGCGAAGTTCTATGCCCAGGACGGTCATATCGAGGTCACCGTGCCCTACGTGCGCGGCCGGCCGCATGGCCAGGAAACGCGCTACTTCCCCAATGGCCAGCCACAGATGACGCTGCCTTGGCAGGAAGGCGAGCGCGCTGGCACCGGGCTTTCCTATGACGAACAGGGGCGCAAGCGCGCGGAGACGATCTGGCGCGACGGCAAGCAGGACGGACCGGAGAAGCGCTTCGACGAGGACGGCCGGTTGGTCACGGTGGTCGACTTCCAGAAGGGCGTGGCGTGCTGCCGGATCGTGACCTATTACCCGACGACTGGAAGGCAACGCTCAGTGCGTACATGGAAATTTGGCGCGACCGAAGGCGAGGAGACGCGCTGGCAGGACGCCCAGGGCGAAATCGTGCAGATGAAGGCGCGCCTGACGATGGACGCCAAGACCGGCGAGACTCGGTTGGACGGCCCGGCCGAAGTGTTCGACACCGATGGCAAGCTGTGGTCCCGGCTGACGTTCAAGGCCGATCTGCGCGACGGCGTCGAGACCCGCTATGTCCCATGTTCCGGCAATTCTTGCGGAGACCCGATCAAGCTAGCGGAGTTCCACTGGAAGGACGACCACTTCACAGGCGACGGCGTGACGTTCTGGCCCAATGGCGCCAAGCAAAGCGTGTTCCCGTTCGAGGACGGCGCGGGCACTGGGACCGAGCGGCGCTGGGACGACAAGGGTCGATTGCGCATGGAGATCCCGCTGGTCAAAGGCAAGAAGCAAGGGGTCGCGCGGGTGTTGGGCGACAAAGGCGAACTCGTGGCGACCCTGACCTACGTCGATGACGTCCAGACCGGCGAGGAGGTCCGCTTCGATGTGCGCGGCCGGCCGACGTGGCGTTACACCTGGGATCAAGGACAGTTGGTGGCGGCGACCGACGCGAAAGGCAAGCCGGTGCCCCTCTCACGCCTGATGGGTCCGGAAGAACTGGCCCAGGTGGCGCCGCCCGACGTTGCCAAGGGCGCGGAAGCACAGCGGGTGATCGATCTGGCACGCCAGGACAAGGGCCAGCGGGCGCGCGTCGGCAAGGGCCGGCCGGGCGTGAAGACGGCGGAAGTGCCCCGAGTGGGGGCGCCGACGAAAAAGGGCAAAAACTACGAGACATACTTCCCCGATGGCAAGGTGCAGAGTCGCTTTCCAGTGAGCGGCAATGGCCTGGAAGTGCAATTCCACCCGAGCGGCAAGGAGCGTCTGGTGGTGCCGTTGCAGGACGGCAAGCGCGATGGAACTGCCCGCATCTTCGACGAGACCGGCGCGCTGTGGGCGACCATCCTGTACCAGGGCGGCAAGAAGAACGGCGTCGAGGTGCACTACGCCCGAACTGCCGAGAAGATCGGCGAGTATCCGTACAAGGACGCAAAGCCCACCGGCATAGCGCGGACCTGGTATCCCGACGGCGCCAAGCAAAGCGAGTTTCACCACTCCGGCGTGGGCGAAGGCACCGAGGTGCAGTACCATCGCAGTGGCGAGGTGCGCCTGCATGTGCCGCTGTTCAATGGCAAAAGGCAGGGTGTGGCGACGATCTACACAGAAGCGGGCCAGCGCTGGGCTGAGCTTCCATTTGACCGCGGCGTCGAGCATGGCACCGAAATGCGCTTCGACCGGGATGGTCGCAAGATCCGAGAAATCGTTTGGGATCACGGCAAGATCGTCAAGGACACCGAACCCACGTCGAAGCGTTCATGACCTACCGTACCCTGCCCGCCCTTCTGCTCGCGCTGGCGTTGAGTCTGCCGTCGCGGCCGACTCACGCCGAGGTGATCACGGTCCCGGTCGACATCGGCATCGGTCCGGCGGGTCACTGGCTGACCGGCATCGTGGGCGACGATCAACTGGTGCACACGGGGTTGCGTCTGTCGCTCGTGGCGATTGCCGACCACGATCTGATCATGAAGCACCTGAATCGCGTGCCTGCCCAGTACCGCCAGATGGCGTCGCAGCTGCGAGAGTATCGCTACAGTCCATCGATCTTCATTCCGGACACGATCATCATCTCGCCCAAGGTGCAGCACACCGGCATGTACGGCGCGTCCTGGCGGTTGCTGCCCGTCACGGTGGACCTCGCTCCGGATCGGACCACGCGGCTGGACTTCAACATTTCTCCCCTGTTGACCTACACCTTCGTGCATTCGGACACGCTGCCCGGCGGGACCATGCACTTCTTGCGCCCGGGCGTGGACGTCGGCTTCGAGTGGACGATTCCCGTGCTGGAGGACGCGTTCCTGATCAGCATGGGCTACGCGTCGCAGTTCTACGTTCCGCAGGCGGTGGGCGGCGCTATCCTCGAACTGCCCAACGGACGACCGTCGATCTGGCACATCGCCCAGGTCTTCCTGATGCTGCACTGGCGGGTACCCTACGACGCGAACTTGTGACCTGAACGCCGGCCAAGGCTCGCCAAGTGTGAGGAAAAGTGTGAGCGAATTGGCCGCATCGTGCTGACGTGAGGTGGCCTCCTTGTGCGTTGCCGAGCTTTGGGCTTCAATGCCGGCAACCTCGCGCCGAGCTGACTTGGCGACATGGAGTGCGGATGCGTCGGATTCTGCTCGGTTCAGTCAGTTCGATGGCTTCGATCTCACTCTTGACGGCGCCGCTTCTGGCTCACGCCGAGGCTCCGCTCCCCGCGCCCGCCGCGGCCACTGCGGCGACCACCGTCCCCGCACCCGTACCCGTACCCGTACCCGTACCGGCACCCGCACCCGCACCCGCACCCGCACCCGTACCCGTACCCGTACCCGTCGCCGACCCCGCACCCGCACCCGCCACCGCCGAGCCCGTGACCGAGCCCCCG
>CAYHHL010000051.1:0-30797 GCA_964356325.1 uncultured Enterobacteriaceae bacterium
GCCTCCTACCCTGCGCGCCCCCGTAGCGCTGCTGAAAATCAGGCGAGACCGTATGCAATTGCCCCTGAACCTGAACGCCCAAGCGCACCTGAACACGCGCCGCTTCGACTACGAAGGCCTGGTGCTGTCGCTCGAGCACCGCGCGCCGCTGACGGTCCTGGCCACGGCCGAGGCGGGCGTCGTGCCGTTCGTGCTGGCCAGCCTGCGCCATCGACTGGATCGGCCGCTGCTCATCGTGGTGGCCAACGATCAGCGCCTGCTGCACGTCATCGAAGGTCTGTGCGCGTTCGAAGGCGAGCTGTGGCCCGGGTTTGCGCCGGTGCTGCCCTACGAAGCCGCCGACGTTTCGCCCTATCGCGAAGCCTCGCCGTTGCGCGCCGTGGTCCAGCGTCGGCTGGCGGCGGCCTACCGCGTGAACCTCAATCTCGGTGTCGCCGCGGTGGTTTGCACGGCGGACGCGCTGCTGCACAAGACCCTGTCCGGGCGGATGCTCGACAAGGGCACGGCGCTGGCCTCGGCCGGGTCCAACCTCGATCTGGTGGAATTGATGGAAATGCTGGTGGCGGGCGGCTACGAGCGCGTGCCCCTGGTCGAAGATCCCGGCAGTTTCGCCTTGCGCGGCGATGGCATGGACGTGTGGAGCCCGCTGTACGACCGGCCGGCGCGCATCGACATGCAGGGCGACGACGTGCTGGCCATCCGCCAATTCGACGCCGAAACGCAAGCCGGCGATCCGGGCGGCGGCGGTCACCTCCTGGACCTGATCATGCCGCCGGCGCGCGAGGCCCGTTTGGATCCGCAGGGTCTGCTCGAAGCCGAGAGTCGCCTGACCGATCTGGCCAACCACCTGGACCTCGGCAACGTCGAACTGCGGGCGATCCTGGATGAACTGCGCGTCGGCCACATGGTCCCGGGCATGGACGCGATGCTGCCGGGGATTACCCCCGAACGCGCGACCATCCTGGAGCTTTGCCCGCACGGTCCGAGCGGCGCGGTGGTGGTGCTGGACAATCCCGACGCCTGCATGGCGACCCTGGACGCGGCCTATGCCCAGCAAGTCCAAGCCCATGCCGAGGCGCGCCTGGCTGGCCGGCTGGTGTACGCCCCCGAAGTGCTGTTCGCGACGCCGCAGGAAGTGCGCAAGCAGCTGGAACCGCACTGCAAGCTGCAGGTCCGTCCGTTTGCCATCTTCGAGGACCGCAGCACGCCGACGTTCCAGCTCGACGTCGGTTCCAACCGCGAAGTGGCCCAGGAACTGCGCGATGCCCGGGGGCGGGACGAAGGCTTGCGGCCCTTGGTGCAGCGCATCCGCACCGCCCGCAAGCTGCAGCAACTGGTGGTGATCGCGGCCCATTCCGAAGGTGGTCGGATGCGGCTGCAGTCGATCCTGCGCCACTACGGCGTCGGTTCCGAACTGCACGAGGGGCCACTGAAGCCCTCGGACATCGCCGACATGAGGATGCGCAAGGATCTCGACGCATTGCTGGTGCTCGGTGGCTCGGGCGAGGGCTACCAGATCGAGGCCTTGCACCTGGTGGTGGTGGACGAGGACGAGATCTTCGGCCACAAGACCGTGCGCCCCGAGCGGTTGCGCAAGAAGCGCACAGGCCACCAGTTCATCCGTGACATGGCGGAGTTGAACGAGGGCGACTACGTGGTGCACGTCGACCACGGCATCGGTCGCTACGTCGGCCTGCAGCGCATCGAGGCGGCGGGCACCGAGCAGGACTTCCTGCTGCTGCTCTACAAGGACGACCAGCGCCTGTACGTACCGGTGACTTCACTGGAACGCGTGCAGAAATACACATCGAGCGAGGCCGAGGAGGGCGGTCACGCGCCGCAGCTGGACCGGCTGGGCCACGACCGCTGGCTCAAGGCGAAACGGCGCGCCAAGAAGGCGGTGGCCGAGGTCGCCCAGGAGCTGGTGCGGCTGTATGCCGAGCGCCAAGCCCGCCCGGGTCATGCGTTCTCGCCGCCTGACGAGCTGTATCGCGAATGGGAAGCCAGCTTTCCGTGGGAGGAGACGCCCGACCAGCAGCGCGCGATCGACGAAGTGCTGGGCGATCTGTGCGCGCCGCGGCCCTCGGACCGGCTGGTGTGCGGCGACGTCGGCTATGGCAAGACCGAAGTGGCGATTCGTGCCGCGGTCAAGGCGGCCCTGGACGGCAAGCAGGTCGCGGTGCTGGTGCCGACCACGGTACTGGCCGAGCAACACCGGCTGACGTTCTCGGAGCGCTGCAAGGGTCTGCCCCTGAAAATCGAAGGCCTGTCGCGGTTTCGCAGCGGCGCCGAGCAGAAGGACGTGCTGGAGAAGCTGGCCAAGGGCGAGGTCGACATCGTCATCGCCACGCACCGGCTGCTCAGCAAAGACGTGCAGTTCCGCGACCTGGGGCTGTTGCTGATCGACGAGGAACACCGGTTTGGCGTGTCGCACAAGGAGGCGATCAAGAAGTGGAAGGCCTCGGTGGACTGCATCACCCTGTCGGCCACGCCGATTCCGCGCACGCTGCAGATGGCCACCTTGGGCCTCAGGGATCTGTCGCTCATCACCACGCCGCCCGAGAACCGCAAGTCCGTGCGCACCATCGTGTGTCGCGGCGCCGACGACGTGCTGCAAGAGGCGATCGAGCGCGAGTTGAACCGCGGCGGTCAGGTCTTCTACGTGTGCAACCGCATCGCGCGGCTGCCCGAGATCGCTGAGCAATTGGTCAAGCTGGTGCCTTCGGTCAAGCCGGTCATCGCCCACGGCCAGATGCACGAGCGCGACCTGGAAGACGCGATGCTGCAGTTCATGCGCCGCGACGCCAACCTGCTGCTGTGCACCACCATCATCGAGTCCGGGCTGGACATCCCCAATGCCAACACGATGTTCGTCGAGCGCGCGGACACCTTTGGCCTGGCCCAGCTGTACCAGTTGCGCGGCCGGGTCGGCCGATCGAGCGTGCGGGCGTACTGCTATCTGATGGTGCCGGAACGCGAGCGGATGACCGCCGATGGCGCGCGCCGGGTCGCGGTGCTGGAGCGCTTTTCGGACCTCGGTTCGGGCGTGCAGATCGCCAGCCACGACATGGAGATCCGCGGCGCTGGCAACATCTTGGGCGACGAGCAGTCAGGCCACATCGCCGAGATCGGCTACGACCTGTACGTCAAGCTGCTGGAAGAGGCGGTGAACGAACTGCGCGGCGAAGACCTGGGCGCGCCTGTGGATCCCGAGATCAAGGCGACCATCACCGCGTACCTGCCCGACACCTACCTGCCCGATCCGAACCAGCGCCTGATGGCCTACAAGCGGCTGGCGGCGGTGCGCAACGAGGAGGAACTGGACCAGGCGGTGCGGCTGCTGGTGGATCGCTACGGCCGGCTGCCCGAAGTGGCACAAGCCCTGGTCGAGACGCTGGAAGTGCGCGTGCTGGCGATTGCCTTGGGCATCGCCAAGGTCGAACAGGGCCCGACCGCGGTGGCGCTGACCTTGCACCCCAAGGGCCTGCTGCAACCCGAAGTGCTGCTGCCGCTGATCAACCAGCGCGGCTCGCCGCTCAAGCTGACGCCCAAGAGCCGCGGCCCGGGCGTAGACCCGGAGCTGGTGCTGACCAAGGTGTGGACGCGCCACGAGCAGGGCGCGCCGCTGCAGGCGACCAAGGACCTGCTGCGGCTGCTGACGAGGTATGCGCGCAACCCGGAGTCGGTGACCATCGACGTGCAACCGGAGCCGCAGCCGGTGGCGCCCAGGGTGGAGCCGCGCTTTGGCGGCCGGCGGCGGTTGGTGCGCTAGAAGTGTTCTACTTCACTTGCCCTTGCCAAAATAAGCGCCCGCCGCGCCGAACCGTTCCAGCAGCACCTGATCGAACTTGCCCTGCGCCGAAGCCACCGCCCACACCCGCCGCAGTTGATCGTGGGCGTCGGCGTCGTGCAGCAGGTTGGCCTGGCGCGCCTTTTCGACCACCGCCTGCAGGTCGGCCAGCACCTCGTCCCACGCTTCGGCCGCCGCACCCGCGCGCCGCAGTTCGTCGGGCGTCACTTCGGGCACGGCCAGGCCGGTCTTCTCCAGCGCCGCGGCGGTCTGCTCGCAGGCCAGGCCGATGCCGTGACGCGCCTTGGGCAGGCGGTTCATCTGGTCGGGCGAGAGCGTCCCGGCCTCCTCGGGCAGGCTCAAGGTCGGCGGAAGCTGAACGAAAACGGCGCCGGCGACGATCTGGTTGGGGTTCGGGGTGTCATGCATCGTGGAATTCTCCGCAAGGGTGAGGACGCGGACGCTAGCGTGGCCGGGACGCGGTCGCAAGTGCCCGAAGCGGTCGTCGGGTACGGTGGCGCCGAGCATCGGGTACGGCGCGACCGCATGTCAGGTACGCCACCGCCGATCGTCAGGTGCGGGCAGACCTCAGGGTCGCTACGGCGCCACCGCAGGCGATGATCGGCGGCGGCGTAGGTGAGGTACGGTCGGATCGAGCCGCGGGTACGGCCCGATCGATCCCTGGGTACGGATCGGTCAACCCGGCACCGGCTCCGGTCCCGGTCCGGGCTCCGGCTCCGGGAACGGGGACGGGTTCGGGATCGGGTTCGGGTTCGGGATCGGGTTCGGGGACAGGTTCGGGTTCGGGTTCGGGCCCCGGCTACGGCTCCGGTCCCGGCCCCGGCTCCGGCTCCTGCCCCGGCTCCTGCGGCTCGAACAGCGCGCCCACGTCCAGCTCCAGACCCAGGAACGGCGCGATCTCCAGCACGTCGCCGTCGCTCCAAGCGCCGAGCAGCGTCCAGCGCGCGCCGTTCAGTTCGTAGGCCTCGAGCGTGCGCAGTTCCGGGTCGACCAGCCAGGCGTGCGGAATCCCCGACCGCGCGTACAACGCCATCTTGCGCACCCGATCCTGGCGGGCATTGGACGGCGACATCACTTCGCACACCCAGTCGGGCCGCACGTCGATCGGCAGCGTCGCCAGCAGCTTGGGCATGCGCGACCGCCGCCAACCGCTGAGATCCGGGCAGACGATCTGGTGGCGATCCAGGCGCACGTCGACTTCGGGTATCAGCCACCAGGCAGTCGGATCTGGGCCTGACGGATCGAAGCGCGCGGCGACTTGCCGTGACAACTGCATCGCGAAACGGCCATGACGTGCCCTGGCCGACGGTGACATACACACCACCCCGTCGATCACCTCGGCGCGCACACCTTCCGGTAATTTCAACAGGTCATCGTACGTTGCGAGCTTGTGGGCCAGAACCATCGCGCACCTCCATCCCCTGCAGTGTAGACCCGGCGCCAACGCACGCAATCGCCGGGAATGCCCCGCCGCCCGCACGCCTTGCACACCCTGCCGCGCCGTGCGAAGTAGCCGCCGCCGCCCCACCTTGCCGGCCCGCCGAGACCTGCCATGCGCCACCTAGCCTTGCTTTCCCTGACTTTGACGCTGCTGGCCTGCAACCGGCCCGAACGGCCGCACGCCCAGGGCCCGGGGCTGACCGCGGACGCGGCGGCGGTGCAGGTCGAGCAGGTGCCGCGCTCGGGCAAGATCGAGCAGAACTCGCTGCTGACCGCCGAGCAGCGCAAGATCGTCGTGGCCCAGATCGGCGACCACGTCATCACCCTGGGCGACCTGGAGGCGCGGCTGGGCCTGGAGCCGCCGGTGGTGCGCAGCCAGTACGTCAGCCTGCAGAAGCGCAAGGATTTCCTGCAGAAGCTGGTGCAGTTCGAGGTGCTCGCCGCCGAAGCCAAGCGCCAGGGTCTGGACCAGGATCCCGAAGTGGTCGAGGCGATGAAGCAGGCGATGATCCGCAAGTACCTGATGGACGTGGGCAAGACCGAGGTGCGCGGCGACGAGGTCAAGGAAGCCGATCTGAAGGCCTATTACGACAGCAATCCGGGGCTGTACCACAAGCCCGAGCAGGTCGAGGTCAGCCACATCCTGGTCAAGACCGAGGAGCAGGCCGGCAAGATCGCGGGCGAACTGAAGGCGGGCGCGGAAGGCAACGCCGGCAAGCTGGTGGCGCTGTGGAACGATTACGTGGTGCGGCTTTCCGAGGACAAGGTGACGGCGCCGTACCTGGGCGCGCTGGGGCCGCTGAGCCAGACCCAGCCGGTGGGGGCGAGCGAGGCCGAGCTGCTGCGCTTGAACGCGGTGCCCAAGGTCGTGGTCGACGCGGCGTTTGCGATGAAGCCGTTCGAGGTCGGCCCGGTGGTGCAAAGTCCGCTGGGCTGGCACGTGCTGATGACGACCTCGCGCAGTCCGGCCCTGGACCGCAGCTTCGAGGCCGTGAAAGAGTCGATCCGCGCGCGGGTAGTGAAGCGGGAGCGGGACTTGCGGCGCACGCAGCTGATCGAGTCGCTGCGGGCGCGCGCGGTGGTGACGCTGAATGACGAGGCGCTGCGGCTCATCACGATTCAACCGCCCGAGAAGACCGGCAAAGGCTTGCCGGGAGCGCCGACGCCCGAGCACGTGGACGAGCAGGATCTGGCGCCGTAGGGCATGCTGGAGACGGTGGGAGGACGCATGAAGAAAGCGATGCACGGGCTGGCTGTTTTGACCATGCTGGCGACGCCTGCGCTGGCGATCGAGGCGCGGCGCGCGGCGTTGCCCAAAGGTCTGGCCGAGGTCGAGGGGATAGCGGCAGTCGTCGGCGATCAGATCATCACACTGGGCGAGTTGCGCCGCGCGCTGGGCAGTCAGCAGGTGGCGCAGTCCGTGGTGCCGACCGATGCCGAAAGGCCGCGCAGTGAATCGGCGTTGCGGGTGCAGACGCTGCAGAGCCTGATCGACAACGCGCTGGTGCTGCGGGCGGCCAAGGACTTGGGGCTGACCGCCGAGGACAAGGAGATCGACCAGCAGATCGGCGCGACGATGAAGAAGAACGCGTGGAGTTCGGCGGATCTGGGCGATGCGGTCAAGCGCATCGGCTTTGCCAGCATCGCGGCGTACCGGGCGCACGTGCGGCAAGAACTGCTGCGGATGCAGATGCTTCGCTACAAGTTGGGCAGCAAGCTGCGGGTGACCGACGACGAGATCAAGAAGGTGATCGACCAGGAGCACGGCGGCGGCAAGTACGAGGACGAGATCCACGCGCGCCACATCCTGGTGGTGGTGCCGGCCGACGCGAGCCCGCCGGAGGTGACCAGGCTGCGCGACAAGGCCTGGAAGTGTTACGACGAAATCGCCGTGACCAAGCGGGCTTTTGCCGAAGTGGCGGCCGAGTGCAGCGACGACACCGGCACGGGACCGGGCGGCGATCTGGGCTGGCAGCGGCGCTGGACGTTGGACCCGACGTTTGCCAACAAGCTGTGGTCGCTGAAGAAGGGCGAGATGTCGCTGGTCATCCAGACGCCGTTCGGCTTCCACGTCGTGCAGATGCTCGACAGGCGGCGCGCCGAGGTGAAGGACAAGGACGTGCTCGAGCAGTTCGTGCGCGCGCGGCTGACCGAGGAGCAGTTCGTGCGGCTGTACCGGGCTTGGATCGAGGAGTTGCGGGCGAGTACCCACATCGAAGTGCGCATTTGACCGAGGGATCTGAATCGGTGAGCGTGTAGGGGCGGGCTTCCAGCCCGCCCTCCTCCTCCCGGACAGGGATTGACGCTAGCGCGTGGGAGGGCGGGCAAGGATGCCCGCCCCTACATTTCGGCCCTGACATTTCAGCTACGTCGTCTGGCTTGACTTGGCCGATCGCTGCGTTAAGGTACTGAACATCTGTTCCGTACCCCGGGACGCTGGCAGGACCCGCCCATGGCCCGCACCGATCTGACGCCGCGCCAACAGAACATCCTGGATTTCGTGTCGGAATTCCAAGGCCAGCACGGCTTTCCGCCGTCGATTCGCGAGATCGGCGAGTTCTTCGGCATCAAGTCGACCAACGGCGTCTCGGACCACTTGCGCGCCCTGGAGAAGAAGGGCTTCCTGAATCGTTCAGGCAACCTGTCGCGCTGCCTGCAGGTGGTGCGCGACGAAGAGGATGAGCGGCCGCCGACGCGCCGGTCCCTGAACGGCCGCAGCGACGAGGTGCGCAGTTCGCACATGGGCGGCCGGTCAAGATTTGGACTAGGGCAGGCCAACCAGGTGCACGTGCCGATCCTGGGCAAGGTTGCGGCGGGACAACCGCTTCTGGCGGTGGAGGAAGCCGAGGACACGCTGGTCATCGACTCGTTCCTGATCGGCGGGCCGAGTTCGGTGGGCGGGCGCAACGAGGTGTTCGGTCTGCGCGTGGTCGGCGAGTCGATGATCGAAGCCGGTATCCTGCCAGGGGATTTCCTGTTCGTGCGCAAGCGGGCGACGGCCAATCCGGGCGATATCGTCATTGCCATGATCGAGGGCGAGGCGACGGTCAAGCGCTGGTTTCCCGAGGGCGATCGCATCCGCCTGCAGCCGGAGAACCGGACGATGCAGCCGATCTACGTGCGCAAACAAGACTTCAAGCAGTGCGATCTGCTCGGCACGGTGGTGGGCATCTACCGCAAGCTGACCTGAGCGATCCTCAAGACAACGCCGTGATTCCACACTTCCTTCCGTACCAGGGCAGCAAGCGACTTCTGGCGGCGCACATCCTCGCGACCGTGCAGGGCCGGCGTTTTGCCCGTCTGATCGAGCCCTTCGCCGGATCGGCGGCGGTGACGTTGGCAGCAGCGAGTCAAGGACTGGCCGAGAGTTTCGTGCTGGGCGAATCGCTGGCGCCGCTCGCGCGACTGTGGCAACAGGTGCTGGACGATCCCGAAGCGGTGATCGAGCGGTACGCAAAGCTGTGGCAGGACGCTGAGTTCGACCGTGTGCGCGCGACCTACAACCAGACGCACGAACCGGCGGCGCTGCTGTACCTGCTGGCCCGCTGCGTCAAGAACGCGCCGCGCTGGAGCCAGGCCGGCGACTTCAACCAGTCCGCGGACAAGCGCCGGCGCGGCGTGATGCCCGAGCGGTTGGCGGGGCAAGTGCGTGCGGTGTCGAGTCTTTTGCGCGGGCGCTGCATGGTTTGCCACGACGACTTCGCGACGGTGGTGGCGCAGGCGCGGCCCGAGGATCTGGTGTACCTGGATCCGCCGTGGCAGGGCACGACCGTGGGCAAGGATCGGCGCTATCACGCGGGGTTGACGCGCGAACGGCTGATCCTGACGCTGCGCGGGCTGAACGAGCGGGGCGTGCCGTTCCTGCTGAGCTACGATGGCCGCTGCGGCGACCGCAAGTACGGAGAAGCGCTGCCGGAAGACTTGGGGCTGACGCTGCGCGAGCTGGACGCGGGACGCTCGTCCCAGGCGACGCTTTCGGGGCGCAACGATGTCACTTTCGAGTCGCTGTACCTGTCGCCAGCCTTGAGGCGCTAGCGATCCTATTCAGGACAGCGCGTTCAGGGCGCGATCGAACGCCTCGCAACGCGCCGCATCCCAAGCCGCGATCGAGAGCACGACCACCGCGCCGCCTTCCGGAGCCGGCACGATGCGGCGCAACTCCGCGCTGAATCGGCCACTGGGCGACTGGAATTCCAAAACCGGCGTCTGCTCGAGGTGGGGCGCACCGCGGCGAAACGACACGAGAACGACTTCATTGGCGCGATCCACCTGCAACTGCGCCCGCACCAGGGCCTCGCCCCCGAGCGTCAAGCGCGGCAGGAATGGCGCGTTCGGCGGGCGGCGCGCCAGCCGATCGGGCACCGCATCGGGCAGGTCGTCCGGCACGCCGACCGGCACGGCAACCTCATGCGGCGGCGGCAGTTTGGCCGTGGCTTGGGTCGCCCGCGCGCGCTCCTTGGTCGGTGCACCGGTCTGGCGCACGTCCACCTGCACCACGGGCGCGTCCGTCTCGTCAGGGAGCATCGACAGCGTTTGCGCGTGGCGCGGGTCCTCAGGCAGACTCGGCCCCGGCCGGACCTCGAGTGGCGTGATATCCACGGGTTTCATCGATGGCGAGCCCAGCGAGCGCGAAGTGCGGCCTTCGCTGTGGGCCGATCCCGTACCGAGCGGCTGGGTCGAAATGTGCCCGACCATGCGCGCACCCTTCGCAATGCCGACGCCGGTGCCAAGGTGAGTCGAGGACTTGGCTGACGATCGGGCGTCCTTGGCCGGCGCGGAACTGGCTCCCGGCGCCGCGACGTGGGCAGGCTCGGGGTGCACCGGCGGATGGGCCATGGCCTCCAACAGCCGCCGTTCCCGCGCATCGACACGCTGTTGCGCGCGAGCCAGGCCCTGCTCGATCGCCTCGAGTTCGGCCAACCGTTCGTCCAACAGCTGCCTGCGCCTGACGATCCATTCTTCGCGGGCTTGAGCCAGTCTCTGCCGCGCCAGGTGCAACCTTGCCGCCTTGCTCGCGTGCACGTCGGAGTTCAGGTCGGCCTGGGCGCCCACCAGCGCCGTCTCGTGCGCTTGCCGGGCCCAGGCATCGAGCCCCTGCGCCCGCTCTCCCAGCACGTGGTGGCGGGTCTGCACTTCGGCTTCGCGAGCGCGAGCTTGCCCCTCGGCGATCGCGAGATCGACTTCGGCGGCGGAAATCTCCTTCTCGCGGCGAGCCAGGGCCGCGATGACTTCGGAAAGATCGGGGGAATCAGAGAATCCAGCGACAACGCCCGTTTCTGCCATCGCTCAACCCCGCGCCATGCGCTCGATACGTGACCGGTAGCCAGCCAGCTCAGGATGATCCGGATGGCGCTTCTGCAACGCGTCCAGCAAGGCCACCGCCGACTCATAGAAACCGCGCTCGATGAAGAAGTCCAGGGTACTCAAGTCCTTGGACATGTCTCGCGCCGCCGTCGGCAGTTCGGTCATGGTGCCGACGCGGCGGGCCAGACGGGGCCGGGGCAGCGAGTTCGAACGCCGACGTGTCGAGGCCACCGGCTCCGCTTCAGCGACTGGCGCGTTGGCGGGCGGCTGCAGGAGGCCGAGCGCCATCAGGGCCTCGCGAGGATCCTGCACGATCGTGCGATCCTCGACTTGATCAAAGTCCGCCTCGTCGTCGTCCTGCCACGAATTGTCGGCCGGCAATTCCTCGTCTTCCTCGTCCATCGACGACAACACGTCGAGCGCCTGCACGTGGGTCTGGCGTACTACCGGCGCTTGGGCAGGCCGGCGCGTCGGCGCGTCGCCCCAGTCCAAACCGTTGTTCGTCGGCGCCGGAGGATTCGCCGCCTGCGCTACGCTCGACTTCGCGGCCGGCGGCTGGGCCCGGGGCGGCGTATCCTGCCGGGCTTGCGTCGGAGCGACTGCTGGCCGCGCTGTGACGACTGGCCGCACAGCTTCGCCTTGAGAAGGCTGGGGCTTCGCCATCGGCCGCTGTTGCGGCTGCACGGACGGACGCGAGGTCTGCGGCACCGAGATGTGCGGCGCCTGCACAGGCCGACCCTGCGGCGGTTCAGGCTCTTCCCAGGCGCCCAATTCCATCACCGGCACGGGCCCGGTCGGGCGCGCGATCGCGGTTTGCGCAAAGCCTTCGCTGGGAATGCGCATGGAAGGCCGCCGCGTCGGCACGGTCTGCACGGGCGGCGCCAGGTGGCTGGTCCGGTCGGAGTCGAAAGCCGGGTGCGCCGACTGCATGCTCGATGTCGGCCGCCGCTGCTTGCGGATGGGGGGCGCCGCCGCGTCCAGCTCGATGACCGTGTTCGCGGCCACTTCTGGTTCCAGCACGCCCATGAAGGTGCGCGCCTCTGGGTCGCTTGGATCCAGGGAATACAGGCGCTTCAGAGCCTGCTCCGCCTCGTCCTGCAGTCCCGTGCGTTGGTAGGTGCGCAACAGTTCCCGGCAGATGACCGCGGCCTTGTCCGGCTGGCCGAGCGCCTCCAGCGCGTCGATGATGAGTTCGAGCAATTCCGCGTCGTTCGGCACGGCCTCGTAGCACAGGATCAGCTTGGCCAGCGCCTCGGCATGGCGCCCCGAACGGACGTAATGCAAGGCCAGGTCATGCGCCGTGGTGTTGTCGGCCGGATCATGGAACAGCAGGCGTTCCGCGATCTTCTCCCAGTCGTCGATCTCGCCGCGCTGCAGCAGCAGTTCAGCCAGCGCGCGAAAACTCTCCGCCGACTCCTGGGTGCGATTGGCCCGGCTCAACGCTTCGGCCAGCAGCAGCCGGCCGTGCAGGTTGTCCTGGTCCATCGAGAGCAGGCGGCGCAGCACTTCGAGCCACTCACCGTAGCGCCCCGCCGTTTCGAGCAGTTGGCAGGCCGCCGCGTACTCCCGCGCCGCATCCTCGGCCATGCGCAGTTGCAGCAACACTTCGCCATAAGCCATGCGCACATCGGGGTTGTCCGGCTTCATGCGCACGGCTTGGCGCAACACCGCCACGGCCTTCACTGGCGCCGCTCGCGACGAATATTGCGCAGCGACCGCCAGGAGTTCGAGCACGGCCTCGTCGATGTGCCCGGACTTCTGCAGTTCGTCGACGCGAATCAGCCGCTCCCGCGTCTCCAGCGACGCGGCGGCGGTCATGTCCAAGCGCCGGTTCTTGTTCGAGTCTGCTTGCGCGGGGCTGGCCAAAGCATTCACCTCGCGAGAGAAGAAGGGCGCCGGAGTGCCAGATCCGGCCAGAGTCCCAGCGTCACCGAGCGTCGATTGCGGAACGGCGTGACGACCGCTCCCCTGCTCGTTGTGTCACCCCAGCGCCAGATTGTCGCGCGAAATTCGACAAGCCCAGGCATTCTTCACTTGTTCGCGCGTTCGACGTAACGGCCGTCGCGCGTGTCGATCTTGAGGATGTCCGTCTCGGCGATGTAGAGCGGAACCGACACGTTGTAGCCGGTCTCGATGGTCACGAGCTTGGTCGCGCCCTGGGCGGTGTTGCCGGCGACGCCCGGCTCGCAGTGGGTGATCTTGGCGACGATGAAGTTGGGCAACTCGATCGCGATCGCCTTGCCGCGCCACAACAAGATGGATACCTTCAGGTTTTCCGTCAAGAAGTGGGCGGCGTCACCGACGGCCTCGGGCGGGACTTCGAAGCTCTCGAAGTTCTCCTGGTTCATGAAGTGGAAGGTGACGCCGTCGTTGTACATGAACGAGCACTCGATCTCTTCGCATTCAGCCTGGTCGACCTTGTCCCCGGAGCGAAACGTCTTGTCGATCGTGTTGTTCGTGATCAGGTTCTTGATGCGGGTGCGCACGAACGCCGAGCCCTTGCCAGGCTTCACGTGTTGGAAATCCACGATTTCCCAAGGAGAGTTGTCCATCTCGAACTTGAGGCTCTTCTTGAACTCGGAGGTGTCGATCTGCGAAGCCATGTCACGATTCCTGTGTAGGGCCGGTAGTTTCCGGCGTTGGCGATGAAGATTGCGCAGCCGTCGCGCGCCGACCCGATGCTGCTGCGAGCCGACCTTGCGCCTGCTCGACCAGGGCCCGCAGCGCCAGTTCGTAGCCGAGCGGACCGAAGCCCTGGATGACGCCCGCCACGACGTCGGCCAGCAGCGACGTGTGGCGAAAACCTTCGCGCGCGTGGGGGTTGCTCAAGTGCACTTCGACGGCAGGGCGGCCAATCGCCAGCACCGCGTCGCGCAGCGCCACGCTGGTGTGAGTATAGCCTGCCAGATTCAGGATGAAAGCGTCCACGACGAAACGGCGCGCCTGGAGATGGTCGATGATCGCGCCTTCGTGGTTCGATTGGAAACTGCTGACTTCCACGCCGAGTTCACGCCCGAGCGCGCCCAGCCGGGTGTCGATCTGAGCCAGCGTCGACGATCCGTAGATCTCGGGCTCGCGCTCACCGAGCAGGTTCAGGTTGGGACCGTGGACGACTTCGATGCGCATGGGCGGCGGATTGCACGCTTTCGCACCACCGCCTGTCAACTGTCGATCGCCGCCTTTGTCCTGCGCCGGCTCGCATGCGTCCGCAGTCCGGCCACGACGAGCAGCACCAAGCCAAGGCATGCCGCTGTTGCCGCGAAATGGCCGACCGGCCGGGCGCTGCACAAGCCCAGGAAGCCGCTGTCGTTCTGGTTTTCGGGACAGCCCTGGGCGCTGCAAGCGGTGCGATAGGCGGTGCAGACGCCGAGCCGATCGTCGTCGTGCAGGGTGCACTTGCGGGTTTCGCCTGCGGGTGCGGTGGCATACATCGTGGCCTCGGAGTCCGACGAATGGTCCAGCCCGAGCAAGTGCCCAGCTTCATGGGTCAACGTGTTGCACAGGCTGTTGTCCGTGTCCTTGCATTTGGTGGTGCAGAACGTGAAGTCCGCGGCGTCGAGCAAGATGTCGGCGTCGGCAATCGCGCCGGTCTGGCGGTTGTAGGTCAGGATCGTCAGCGCGAACACGAACTGGCTCTGGTTGGTCGCCGCTTGCCACTGCGCCTTGTCCTTGAGGAACATCACGAAGTTGCCGTTGGTCGCCACGTCCACGCAGGTCTCGCCCTTGGCATCGAGCTTCTTGCATGTGGCGCCTACTGGCGTCGAGGGCGCAAAGCCCTTGTCGTGCAGCTTGATCCCTAGCGGTTGCGCGGCGCAGGTGGTGGGCGGACAGCCCGGTCCCGCTGTCGAGCCGCACAGCGTGCAGGACACCGCCTGCCAGGCGCCGAACGCCGCGTCGACGGCCGTTTGCAGTTCGGGATGGCTCAAGCCCGGCAAGCCGGTGTCGTCGATCGAGAAGTCGATGTCGTTGCCATACCAGCGCAAACCACAGCCGCACGCCTCGGGATTTTGGCCGCACGACAGCGCCGAGTCCTTGGTGTGGTACTGCCGCCAAGCCTGGGCCGGACTTGCCAGCAAGAGCAGCGACGCGACCGCCAACCCGACGGCCGCGAGACTTCTTGCCGTGCGCGCTGCTTTGGCCCGATCTCGCATTCGCCCGTCCTGCCGCGTTGGTGCTAGTCAGCATACTTGACCCGGCGCATGCGGCAAACCACACTGCCGCGCCATGCCGCAACCACTTGCACCTGCTGCTCATCGTCCCAGGATTGCCGTGTTCGATTCCGGCGTTGGCGGTCTGACCGTGGTCGGGGCCGTGCATGCCGCCATGCCGTGGCTGGACGTCGCCTTCCTGGGCGACACGGCTCGCTTGCCCTACGGCACCAAGAGCGCTGCAACTGTAGAGAAGTACGCGCTGCAGGCCACCGCCGCCCTGGTCCAGGGCCGGGTCGACGCGCTGGTCGTGGCGTGCAACACAGCGTCGGCGTGCGCGTTGCCGGCCCTGCGCGACGCCTACCCGTTCGACGTGCTGGGCGTCATCGATCCAGGCGCGGAGACCGCCGTGCAGGCAAGTCGCACGGGCCACATCGGCGTCATCGGCACGGAGCGAACGGTGTCTTCCGCCGCGTATGCAAAGGCGATTGCCGCTCTGGATCCAGGGGCTATCGTGCATTCGTTGGCGACGCCGATGCTGGTGAGCCTGGCCGAGGAAGGCTGGTTCGATCACCCGGCGACCGAAGCCGCGGTGCACGCCTACTTCGCGCCGTGGCTCGCGGACCCGGCGGTGCGCCGCATCGACACGCTGGTGCTGGGCTGCACCCACTACCCGGTGTTCAAGCCGATCCTCGCGAAGGTGCTGGGCAATCTGCTCGGTCACGAGGTGAAGCTGGTCGATTCCGCCGAGGCCGTGACCCGCCGTTTGCGCGCAGTCCTGCCCGCCGAACTGGCGCCGTCGGTGCTGATGTGCGAGGGCTCGATCGAGCTGATGGCGACGGATTCGGTCGAGCGGTTCGCGCGCGTCGGCGGGCTGTTCTTCCCGGTGGGCAAGGCGAGCGTCAGGTTGGTCGATCTGTAACGCCTTGGTCTATCGACACTTAGCCGCCTTGGCCTTCAGGTTGGCTGGCATGTCGGTCATCTGCGCCGCGTCGTTGAGGTAGTTCTGCCGGGCTTTCTGGTTCTGGCCGGGCGGAATGCTGCACAGGGCGTCGATCGCCTTCTCACGCACGTCGTTGTCCGTGTCCGAGAAGAAGTTGGACAGCGGGTCCATCGCCTCGGACAGCTTGCTGTTGGCCAAGGCCGCGATCGCCTTGAGCTTGACGTCCTTGCTCGCGTCGAATGACGCCTGGCGCAGCGCCTCGATGTCGTCGGCCACCACTTTGTCGGACAGTGCCTCGATGCAAGTCAGCCGCACCTGAGAGTCTTTGAATTCCATACCCTTGCGGAACAGCGGCCGCATCTTGTCGCCGTTGCTGGCATCGCGCAGGACCAGCAGGGCCGCGTACACCGCTCGCTTCACCTCGGGATCCGGCTGGGTGACCATGCCCATCAGCATCGGCACGGCAGTGCTCGCCTTGCGCTTGGACAGGGCCTGGATCGCCTCGATGCGCACGCGCTTGTCGGTGTCCTTGACCATATCCTCGAGCATCGCGTCGGCTTCAGTGAACTTGTTGGTGGCGCTGCCGAGCGACAAAGCGACCTGCTGGCGCACCTCGGCATCGGCGTCCTTGCGCATCTCGGCCAGATCGCGGGCGATGCCATCGTCCTGCAGTCGCGCCAATGCGAAGACCGCCGCGCGCTTGATGTTCGGATCCGAGTCCTTGCGCGCTTCTTGCAGCAGCGCCACCACGTCGGGACGCGGCCGGCTGCCCTTGGCGAATTCGGCCAGCGAGCGGATGGCCATCTGCCGGATGGTCAGGTTCTTGCTCGACACGAACTGCTTGACCTGCTCCAGACGCAACGTCGCGAGAATCTCGCCCGCTGCCTTCATCATCGCTTCCTTATCGCGCGCCCGGGCTTCCGCTGCATCAGCCAGGGGCACCAGCGCGCGTTCGTCTTTCAGCAGCGCCAGGGCTTCCGCTGCCGCCGAGCGCACTTCCGCCGACTCGTTCTTCAGCGCGTCGATCAGCAGCGGCGCCGCGGTCTTGGCTCCGCGCTTGCCGAACGTTTGCGCCGCAAAAATCGCGCCTTGTGCACTGCCCTTCTGGATCAGGTACTGCAGCGCCTGGTCTTGCGCAGCCGGCGAGCCGTTGTCCACCAGCACCATCGCAATCTGCTCGCGCATCTTGGCCGAGAGCGTGTCGCCGCCCATGGCGCCGTGCAGCAATTCCCACTGCTTGAGTCCGACCAGGCCCTTGTACGCGGCGTCGCGCACCGCCGGATCCGAGTGCGACAGGGCGCCCACCAACGCCGGCGCGGCGATCTTGACCTGCGCGGACTTGCTCAGCTTGTCGACGGCTTCCAGGGCCTCCTTGGTCGTGCCCGAACGCAGCTTCTCGCTTTCCAGCAGGTCGTTGTACTTGGACACGCCGGCCTTGGCCAACGCCTTGACTGCACGGAGTTTCAGTTCGTTGTCCGTGTCGTTCTCGACCAGGCTCTCGAGCGCTTCCTTGACCTTGGCCGACTTGTCGATGCCCGCCGCGATCACCGCATCCAGCGCGGCGTTGCGCACCTGCGGCGAGGGATCCGCCAGCGCTGGGGCCGCGTCCTCGGCCTTGAACTTGAAGGCTTCGCGCGCCGCTCCGTCGGCAATCGCTTCGAGAACCGCGAGCTTGGGCCGCATCGCCGTGCCCACCACCGCCGTCGCCAGTTCCTTGCGCAGGGCTGGATCGCCCTTTTGCAGCCGCTTGACCGCCTCGCCAGCGGGTTCGGGCTTGCCGCCTATGAGCACGAGATCTTGCGAAACCAGCTGCGCCTGCTCGGCAAAACGCAGCAGGTCCCAGGCGTGCAGCACCGGCACCTGGGCGGCATAGCTCAGTTCCTCGACCGTGACGGCGTTCTTGACGTAGGGTGGCGCCAACAGTTCGGAAAAGCCCATCGAGGCCAGGGTCCAGAACACTTCGGACAACACCTGATCGGCGTCCGCGACCTTGTCCAGCACCAGCGTGGCGCGCGTCGGCGAGTCGATCCGCAAGCTCGTGGCGCCATAGGCCTTGGGCGAACGCGCGCGCAACGCCTCGAAAGCCTTGGTCGGTCGCGAGGACGGCCCGGCGTCGGTCAAAGTCTTGTTGGACTGCGGCACCACCATTGGCACCACGATGCCGCCCATGTCAACGGATTCGAGCACGTAGAGCAGCGCGTCGCCCCGGTCGGCGGCCAGCGCATTCACGGGCAGAGCGCTGACAGACAACGCAAACGCCAGCGCGAGCACTGGTAGCGACTGGGACTTTCCGTACTTCATGAGCTTGACTCCTGGCACCGTGGGCCCTTTCGAGCGGCCGCGAAGCATCATGCATGCCGGTCCGCCAATCAAGTAGCCTGACCTGGGCAACGCGGCAGGCGCTCGCTGCATTCGTTTCAGCGGCCTAGTTCGGCGCCGATGGTCGCCACGACGTCGAGATCGGCCCGGTAGCGGTCGCTGCCGGTTGCCTCGCGCCGATGCCAGAAGCGGCCGGCGGACAGCGCGGCGAACCAGGGGCCCTCGACGCGGAATATGGCGCTGGCGTGGAAGATCGGCTGGTCCCGCAACGCCACGTCGTTGAAGCCTCGGACGTGGCGCACGCCCAGAAAGCCGCGCAAACTCAGGGCTTCGCTTGGTTGCGCAGTCAGCCAGGTGGACAGGCCCGCGCCGTCGCCCGGCTTCCAGTCGAACTGCACGATGGCGCGCACCGGCCCCGAAGTCACGTCGACCGAGACCAGACCGCCCAGGCCGCCGCCGCTGTCGAACGCCTGGTCCAGCCGGGTGCGAGTCGGATCGTCCAGCCGCTGGTGGCGCTCGATCGCGTAGAACGTGTCCAGGGCCATGGGCGCGTAACCGGCCTGCGAAACGTTCACTTCGCCGCGCCATTGCACATTGGCCTTGGCGATCGGCCCTTGCCACAGCGCGCCGAGGTGCAGACCGCCGCCCTGGCCGCGGTCCACCAGCGTGTGCGGCCGCGCGTTGGTGTCGAGGTAGGCCGTCACCGCCGCATCCTTGCGTTTCCACACGGGTATCGACGCATCCAGTCCGATGAGGAGGTCGTCGCGTGGCGCCATGGCCGGCCCCGTGTCGCGCGAGGTGTCGAGATCGACCGCTGCCGTCGCCCCGAACGCCACACTGCCCAGCCGCCCCGGTTGCCCGTGCCACGGCCGGGTGAACAGCCGCAGCGCGCCCAGGTTCGGGTCCAGCAGGTCCGACACCATCGCCTCGGCGCCGAACCTATCGAGATCCAAGGAGGCTTGCACTCCCGTGTGGTGCGTGTCGAAGTCGAGGTCGTTGTAGAAGCGGTCGACGATCGTGCCATGCCCCAGGGTCGTGCCAGTCAGCGTCCCGACGTGCAGCGCGCCCGCAGCGCCGCCCACGTCGAGGTTGCGCAAGACACGCAGGCGGTCGGACCACTCGTCCCAGTCCTCGCGGCGCAAGGCCGGCGCCCCACCTGCACTGCGCGCGCCGCCGTCGTGGACCCGCAAGCGCAACGGTGCCCACAGGGCGACCCGGACGTGCTCGGCATCCAGGCCGGCCCAGGCGGCAAACGTCGCGTAGCCATCGCTGGCGAAAGTCTCGAAGCCCGTTTCGCCGCCTGCGTAGAGTTTGACTTCGGCCTGCGCAGGCCGGCCGGCGAGCACGCTCAAGCACGCCAAGGCAAGGAGGAATCGCTTCACGGAGGCCCTGGGGCAGCCGCGGCGAACGAATCAGCGCGCTGGCGGGTCGCCCGCGGATGGGCCCGGTCATACGTCTTCATCAACTGGCCGATCGAGGTGTGTGCGTAACGCTGTGTCGTCGAAAGCCGCGCATGGCCTAGCAGTTCTTGGATCTCGCGGATGTCGCTGCCGGCATCGAGCAGGTGCGTGGCGAACGAGTGGCGCAGCGCGTGCGGATTCACGGACCGGTGCAACCCCGCCTGCAAGCAGCGCTTCTCCAGCATGCGTCCGACCGAGCGCGAAGTCAGCCGCGAACCTCGCCAGTTGAGGAACAGCGCACGTTCCGCGTCGGCCCGGGTAGCAGGCGGGCAGCGGGCCAGCAACTCCTCGCGCGCCGGCAGCCAATCGCGCAACGCTTCCAAGGCCTTGGTCCCAAACGGCACGACGCGGGTCTTGCGCCCCTTGCCGCGCACCCAGACCATGCGCTCGGCCTGCCGCACGCTTTGGACGTCCAAGCCCGTGCACTCGCTGACCCGCAACCCCGCGCCGTACAACATCTCCAGGATCGCCAGGTCGCGGCGTTGCAGCAGTGGATCGCCGTCCTCGCCGGGCAGCGGGTGGGCCAGCAAGGCGATGGTCTCGTCCACGCTCAGCATCTTGGGCAGGGTCTTGGCCTGGCGGGGGCCGCGCAGTCCGTCCAGCGGATTGACCGACACGCGGCCCAGGCCGAGCAGGAAGCGATAGAAGGTGCGCAGGACCGACAGCCGCCTCGACACCGAACTGGGCGCCAGTTTGCCATGCAGATCCGCGACGTACTCGCGCACCAGTTCACGGTCCGCACGCGCCGGCGAGGTGCCCGCGGCCACGGTGAAGTCCGCGAAGTGCTCCAGATCCAAGCGGTAGGCGCGCATCGAGTGCTCGGCCAAGTTGCGCTCGTACTTCAGGTGCTGTTCGAAGGCGGTGAGGTCGACGTCCATGCCGGCGATGATGTCGCAGGCCCCGGCCCTGTCGAGTTTTCCGCACACAAGATTCGCGTGATTAACCCGGACCGGCGCAGGTCTTGCCGTCGCCCGTGTAACCCGGCTTGCATGCGCAGGTATAGCTGCCCGGGCTGTTGCTGCAGACGGCGTTGGCGTCACAAGCCGCGCCGACCGGCGAGTCCCAGGACAACTTCTGGATGCCGATGCCCTTGCCACTGTTGGCGGCGCCGTCCTTGCTGTCGAACGTGAAGCTGACCGCGATGCTCTGGCCCGCGTACGCGTTCAAGTCGATGGCGACGGGCACGAACTTGGCCTTGTCGCCCGAGGCCAACTTGGCGTTGGCGTTCCAGACCTTGGTCGTGGCCGTGGCCGTGATGACCGAGATGGCGACGTCATCGTAGGTGCTGTACTTGAAGTCCCCGGTTTCGTCGAAGATCTCGAACTTGAGCAGGCCTTTGGGCGCGACGGTGAAGTTGGGCGTGGTGATCGTGCCCTTGACCTGGGCCGTGGCTTTGTAGCCGGTAAAGGTCGGGTTGGAGAATACCAGGATGCCCGTAGCGACCTGCCAACCGACCGTGCCCTGAGTGCTGCCGTTGACCACGGTCCAGGTCGAGAGCGCGCCCGGGGTGCCGAAGTCGGTCGCCACTGCCGCGGGCAGGCCATTGCATTCGTTGAAGTCGGTGCAGATCTTGCCGTCGCCCCAGTAGCCCGCCTTGCACGCGCAGGTGAAGCTGCCCACCGTGTTGGCGCAATCCGCCTGGGCGCTGCAGCCCGCGGTGCCGGCCACGCACTCGTCGATGTCGGTGCAAGTGGGCGCGGTGCCGACCTTGTTGGTGCAGGTGTAGGCCGAAGCCGCGCCGCAGCCGCCGTTGTTGGTTTTGCACTCGTCGATGTCCGCGCAGGTCTTGCCGTCACCCGCGTAATAGGTCTTGCACGTGCAGGTGAAGCTGCCGGGCTTGTTGGCGCATGCGGCGTTGGCATCGCAACCCGCTGTGCCAGCCGCGCATTCGTCGACGTCAGTGCAGGCGGTGACGTCGCCAGCGAAGCCCTGGGCGCAGGCGCAGGTCCAGGCGCCGGGCGTGTTGGTGCAAGCAGTGTTGGCGCCGCATACCGCCGGGCCGCCCAGGACCAGATTGCCGAGGCCGATGCCCGAAGCGTTGTTCTTGTAGTCGTCGACCGTGTTGAACTTGAACTTGATCGTCACGGTCTTGCCGACATAGGCGGCCATCGGCACGACGATGTGCTGGATCTGCTTGCCGACCGGCGAGGTCTTGGTGAACAGCGCCGTGGGCGTGGCGCCGGACGCGATCTCGACCGTGAACTTGTCGTAGGAACTACCTGATTCGACATCGAGAGTCACGTCGAACGACAGCGCGATGCCGGGCAGGTTGGGTATGGTGATGGCCGGCATGATCGCGTAGCCGCTGTTCCCGGACGTGCCGGTCGCGTAGTTCTTCGTGGCCGGATCTCCGTAGTACAGGATGCCGTTGATGGCCTGCCACTTGACCGTGGCCGAAGTGCCCGTCACGTCCCAGCCGGCGAGATCGACCGGCACAACCAATGCCTGGCCAGCCACGCCGACCTTGCACTCGTCGGTCTCGCTGCAGGACTTGCCGTCGCCCTGGTAGCCCGGCTTGCACGCGCACTCATAGGCGCCGGCCGTGTTGCTGCAGGTGGCCGCCAGATCGCAAGCGGCTGTTCCCAGGGAGCATTCGTTCACATCGGCGCAGGACTTGCCGTCGCCGCTATAGCCCGCCTTGCACGCGCACACGTAGGCGCCAACCGTGTTGCTGCAACTGGCCGCGAGATCGCAAGCCGCCGTTCCCAGGGCGCATTCGTCCACATCGACGCAGGCCTTGCCGTCGCCGCTGTAGCCCGCCTTGCACGCGCACTGGTAGGTGCCCACGGTGTTGCTGCACTCGGCGTTGAGGTCACAAACCGCTGTTCCCGCTGCGCATTCATCGACGTCGCTGCAGGCCTTGCCGTCACCGCTGAAGCCGCCCTTGCACGCACACTGGTAGTCGCCCACGGTGTTGCTGCACTCGGCGTTCAGGTCGCAAGTCGCCGTGCCACTGGTGCATTCGTCGACATCGGCGCAGACCTTGCCGTCGCCGCCGTAGCCGGGCTTGCAGGCGCAGGCAAAGCTGCCGGCCGAGTTGGTGCAATCCGCCGCCAAGTCACAACCCGCACTGCCGTCACTGCATTCATCGACATCGGCGCAGACCGTGCCAGCCTGCCCTGAGCCTGCCGAAGGGTCGTCGCTGAAGCCGGGCTTGCAGGCGCACTGTACGGCGAGGGTTTCGCTACCCGTGCACCCTGCGTTGCCGTCGCACGGGTTCAGGCTGCTCGCGCACACGTCGTAGCCTGCGACTTCCACTTCGGGACTGGTGGCGGCAGCGCCCGCGAGCGTGCCGTCGCTGGCCGTGGCCGAGCACGAGAGCTTGTCGCCCTTGTGCACGGCGGTGCCGTCTTCGCGCTTGAGCGTGGCCACCGAGAGCGCGGCGGTGGTCGCGCCGGGGCTCGCCTTGCCATTGACGTTCCAGGTGTAGGCGTAAGTCAGCACATCGCCGTCCGCGTCGCTCGCGGCGCTGGCCAGGTTGCACGTCACCTCGGTCATCAGGTCGACCTGGGTCGGGTCGATCGCCAGGGTCGCCGCGCCCGGGGCGACGTCCTGGATCGTGACCTGGGCCTGGCCCGGAACGCCTGTCGTGAAGGGGTCTTTGGCGGTGGCCTGCACGGTCCAGGTCTCGCCCTTCTTGGCGATGCCGGCCGCCAGCGTCGCCCCGGAGTACGCCGTCGCCTTGCCGTCCTTCAACCACATGAACTCGTAGGTCAACTCGCTCGGCTTGCGGTCCGCATCGATCGAATCGGTGGTCACCTTGGCGGTCAGTTCGTCCAGCGTCGTCGGCTTGGCGGGCGTGATCTCGAGCGTCGGCGCGCCGGGGGCGGTGTTCACGTACACCGAGACTGTCGCGCTGGCCGTCAAACCGCCGGAGTCCTTGACCGTGCAGGTCAGCGTCTGCTTGCCGGGCGGCAAACCCTGGGCCGAGAACGTCGCCTTGGCCTCGGCCGTGCCCTTGCCGTCGTAGATCGCGTTGGGAAAGCCTTGCACGTGGCACGTCACCGACAGATCCGTGGCCTTGTCCTCGGCGTCGGCGAGCTTGACCTCGACCAGGACCGCGTCGCCCAGCGTGATCGTGGTGCCGTCCGTGGGCAGCACCACCGTGATCGTCGGGGCCGTGTTGGCCGGAGCCGTGTCGACTGGTGCGCCGTCGCCGATGCCGTCCGGCGCCAGACTGTCCAGCGTCTGACCGTCCACCGCGACGTCCAGTCCGCCCTCTGGCGTTGCTGGCCCCGGCGTCAAAGCGTCACCACAGGCAACGGTGCCCAAGGCGCAGGTGAAGAGAGCGAGCCAGGAGTGCAACAGTACGGACCGGTGGGTCATGGGGCCTCAATGCAGCTGGGCGAAAGGACGAAGCGGGCAGCGGACGTAGCGGTCGACCCCAGGCCACGCATGGCACCGAGCTTGACCGGCGCGCAGAATAGCCAAGGAGCGCGGCACTAATCAAGCGCACGCGGGCTAATCGTGAAGATTTGTGAGGAGGATGCTCGCCCCGACGAAGCGCAGATCGAACTTGCGTTCCGGATCCAGCCCGCCCAGGGCCTCGCCCACATCGTCCAGGGCCGCTTCCACGGTCTTGGCCAACGCCGTAGCCTGCACGTCGCCAAGGTCAGGTCGGGCCAACACCGCGGCGACGACAGCCCGGCGGATCTCGGGACGCACCTGACCAGCCGTCATGCCCTGGCGCAGGAAAGTCTGCAATTGCGTCAGCGTCAGACCTTCGAGGGCGGGCGGCAGGCCCAGCGCGTGACGGGCAAGCGCCGTGGCGATGATGGCTCGCACCGACAGATCCGGGTGCTTGGGCCCGAGGGTCTTGACGACCTCGACCACCGGCACACCGGCGAGTTCCTCGATCAGCACCACGGTCGCCTGCAGGCCCTGCAAGCGTGCGCGCGCCTCGTCGAGTTGGGTGGAGTCGGTGATCGGCAACACATTGCCGCCCACGTCGGGCACGCCTGGGAAGGATGCCGCCAGCGCCCGCACCAACGCGGCGTCCTCGGCCGGCAGCAACGCCAGTCCCGACTCGCCGCCCAGTGCCGTGCGCAGCCGACGGGCACGGTGGTGCTCGATCAGGACCAGGCCGTGACCGATGCGGAACAGTTCGGGCGCCGGAACCACGCTCAGCAGCACCGCGGCGTACGCTTCGTCGCCTTCGCTCGCGTACTGCAGGCCCATTTCCAACGTGTGCACGGCATGGCGCGACCAAAGCGGCAACTCCTCGACCGCAGAAGGTTTTTCCGCCCGAGCCGCCTGAGCGCGATAGGCCAGCCGCACCAACGACAGGCGCACCCGTTCGCGATCCTCTGCGGCCAGGCCGGCCAACGCGCGCGGCAGGAAGGCCGCGTCCAGGGCGCCGCGCAAGGCCAGCCCCACGCGCGGGGTTTCCGCCAGGTAGGGTCGCAGCGTGCCCGCCTCGACGGAGCCGGTGCCGCGCCAGGTCGCCCGGAGTTCGTCTCGTGCCGCGTTGGGATCAGTGAATCCATACATTTCGCGGGCTTCATCGCGGTCCAGGAAGCCCAGGTCCTCGAGCCGGCCGCTGCGCAGGCGGTAGAAGTCCTCCTCCAGCTGGCTCGGCAATTCCCACCGCAAGGCGCGCAGGATGGTCCGCGCCCGCGCCGCCGAATCGCGATACAGGTGGATGATCAGCGCGCGAATCGTGTTCAGTTCCGGATCGTCTGGATCCGCGACGAGTTGCAGGGCACCGTCTGGCGAGGGGAAGATCTCCATGTCGTCGGGCACCGGCGGGTCGGGCTCTTCCTCCCGCTCGACGACACGTATCGATTTCGCCAGGTACAGCGTCAGGACGCCATCCTCCTGGGCGCCGACGAAGCGCGCGGCAATCTTGTGGCCCATCTCGAACGCGACCGACAGCCACTCGCCCATCGTGGTCACGTCGAGTTCGCCGCCCACCCAACCGTCCATGTCGATGGTCGTTTGCAGTTGGCGGGGCGAGGCCAGGGACAGCAACTCGCCCGCGTCGTTCAGGCCGATCTCCTTGACCAGCAGCACGAATTCGTCCGCCGGCAGGGCTTGGATCACGCGTTGCGGGTCGGGCAGAGCCAGCAGCGCGTCGATGCGTTCCTCGCCCGAACCGTACAGCACGCGCAGCGGCGACGCGGCCAATGCTCCCGGCTGCCCTTCCTGGGTCAACAACGGCCGCAGGGCCTGGCGACGCGCATCTGGCCGATCTTCGAACGGATCCGCGGCGGTACCAACCCGGGGCTGATAGCCGCGCAGGTCGTCGTCGATACCCGGTTCGCCAGGCTCGGGCATTTCGTCGTCGTCGTCCTCGTCGTCCGACCCGGCTTCGTCCAGTTCGTCTTCGTCGTCATCCCAGTCGGCCATCGCAACCTCCTTCGCAAGCGGCGCACACGCAAGCACGCCACAGGTCGCGCGCAAGGCTCAACGACCGAACAGCACGCCGATGACCCGGGTGGGCAGCCCCGCGTCGCCTTGGATGCGCAACTTGCCGCTGACCAGCACCTGCAACGGCGGCGTGCGAGCCGCGGCCAAGCTCGCCAGATCGCCGGCATCGACATCGATGGTCGTGGTCGCGGTCTCGAAAGCCGCCGGACCGCCGCCGAGCGTGAAGACATAGCGATAGGTCTCGCCGTACTCCCGGTCGGCAATCTGCAAGGCGATGCTGCCGCCCAGCGCCGCCACCGCCGCCAGCCGCGCCGGCTCGTGGGGCACGTGCGTCAGGTCCGGCAAGGCGATCGGCCGCCCTTGCTTGCGCAACACTTCGCGCACCCGTTCCCGCAACGCGCCGGTCAGGGCCTCGCGGAAGTGCGCGGAAGTCATCGAGACCTGCACGCCGACGATCGGCGCCATGCCTTGCATCGCCAGCAGCTGACCCTCGTGCAGGCGCACGGACCAGATGCCACCGCCGGCACCGTGGACGTGATAGACCAGGGCGTGATCGAGCGACACGCGCGGCAGTTTCCACGGCAACGTCGGCAAGATGCGCTGGAACCAATCGGCGGGACGGGTCGTGCGGGGCAGGGAAAAGAACGGATCAAGACTGAGCATTCGGCCTCAAGAACAGCCGGGGCGGGAGCTGTGGCGGCAGGGAGCCGATTGTTTCAGAAGGTGATCGGCCCGTCGTGCCCCGTAGCCTTCTTTTCCTCGGTCGTGGTCGGAGCAGTGCGGCTATTGCCCTGCGTTCCCGAGCTCTTGCGCGGCTTGTGCTCGCCCTTGGCGGCGGTCGGGCTCGCTGAGCCTGCGTCGGGTTCTTCGAGGGCGACCTGGACGTCCACCGGCTCGGCCATGATGTCGGGCTCGACCGCGACCGGCACAGGCGCGGGCACGGGAACCGGCACTTCGGCGGTGACCACGGGCGGCACGGCCCTGGGTTGTGCGACGATGGGAACATTACGTGCGACTACGGGCGGTTTTGGCGCAACTTGGGCTACCTGCCAAATGGCCAGCGCCGCCACCGTCACGACGACGAGCACTGCCGCGATCAGCAGGCCCACCTTGCGGCCGGTCGAGGCCGGCGCTTCGGCAATGGCGACGGCAGGGGCTTCGGGAGCTTGGCCCCGCGGGGTTGCGCTGGCTCGTGGCAGGGGCGCGTGCGGGGCTCGCGACGCAGGCGGCGGTCCGACCGGCCGGGACAGCGGCGGCACAGGCGCGGGCGGCGCGCTCAACGGCATCGCCGGCTGCAGGGCAGAAGGCACGCGCGCGGCTCGCGCCGCAGCAGTCGATCGCGGGGTCAACGCCGAGTCTGCCTCGCCACCTTGCTGCTGAAGCAACTGCTGCAGGAACGCGGCCTCCCCCGAACCCAGCGCCATCGTAGCGCGATCGTCGTCGCGCACCGCGGCGCGCAGGGCTTGCGAGAGGTGCTGCAGGCTGGGATGGCGATCGCCCGGGCGCTTCTTGAGGGCGCGCTGGATCTCGATCTCCAGGGCGGGCGGCAACTCGCAATCCAGCCGCACCTGGCGCACCGCAGGCGCGGCGGCGGTGGCGTGGCGCTTTTGCACTTCGGCTTCGGTCTTGCCCTTGAACGGCGGTCGACCGGTCAGGCATTCGAACAGGATGCAGCCGAGCGCGTAGATGTCGGCGGCCAGCGTCGCAGGCTCCACTTCCGCCGAATTCGCCGCGGTGCGCGCCAGTTCGGGCGCCAGGTAGGCAGCGGCTTCGAGCGGGTCGAGCCGCACGGCGTCGGGCGCGAGGATGGTCGGACGCCCCGAGAAGTCCTTGGATGCATAGCGGATGTGTCGCGGACTCAGCGCCCCGTGCACGGCGTTGCGGTCTGCGGCCAGGACGTCGGCGAGTTCAGCGATGCGCGAAGTGGCCAGGTCGGTGGCCAGCGGTCCCTTGGCCAGCAGATCTGCCAAGGTCAGCCCATCGCTCGCCGCCTCGGCCGGACCCGGTTTCGCTGGGACCGCCCCCTTCGCTTCGGCAACGAGCGCCTCGGCCAAGCCGGATGCCCCCATCATGGTCGATGGAAACTTTCTTGATTCAATAGTTTGCAGCGCGGTACCGTCACGCGGACAGAACTCCAGCGCGTCAGGTTGCGTCGTCTGGCATTGCGGGCAGACCTTGGCCACGCTGGGGTTCCTCTCGAAGTGATGACCCGGGTCGGCCGGCACCTGCGCGTGATTCCGAGCCGGGCGCACGCCGAGGAGTATCACGCGCGGCGGGCCCAGTGACAACCGGGACGGCGGCGGTCAGAAGCTCGGGTTGGGCGAGGAGCCGCGATCGGGCGCTTCGTTCGGACCGCGCGGCGGCTTGGCCACCTTGGGCGTGCGCTTGACCGGCGCCGTGCCGTCGTCCTGGGTCGGAGTGCAGCGCGCCAGCACGAAATACGCTGAATCGTTGGACACGAGTTCGCAGTCCCAGTCCTTGATCCGCTCGAAACCAGTCAACTTCTCGTCGCGCAGCTTCTTGCTTTCGGCCTTGAGCTTGCTCTCGAAGCCCGACGTGCGGCCGCGCTCCAGCAAGGAGTAGAAGGTCTTGCCGCGGTTCATTTCGCGCAGGTACGGCTCGAGCTGGGTCGCCTTGTTCAGCGGGCGGATCTCGTTGGACGAGTAGAACGTCTCGCCGCGCCACGTGATCAGCCAGCTGACGATGTCCTCCTCGCACACCCGCTTGGGCCGGGCGTCGAGGAACTCGCTGATGAAACCCAGGCCGACCCGCTGCGTCAGCGGCGTGTAAGCCTCTGTGATCGCGGGCGGATTCTTGTGCATGTGGCAGTCGCCGTAGTAGGCCTCGAACAGGTACTTCTGCGACCAGTGCGGCGCCAGCGTGGGCATGTAGTAGTCCAGTGCCCAGAAAGCGGTCAGCGCCGCGGTGCCACCGACGATCCACAAGCCGATCGTGCGCAACCGCGCCGCCAGCATGAACGACACGCCCAAAGCACCGAGCACCGCGGCGATCTTGATGAACACCTCGAAACGGAACCACGAAATCGTAAGGATGTTCGCGACCATCGGGCCGACGTGCTTGCCGAATGGCGACTGCGCCCAGGTGACGATCGGGTTCTGGTCCGAGGCCCACACGACCGGCGCATTCCAATCCGTCGGCAGGTTCTCCGCTAGAGGGCGGTCGTACTTGTAGGTG
Source organism: uncultured Enterobacteriaceae bacterium (assembly GCA_964356325.1). Taxonomy (GTDB): domain Bacteria; phylum Myxococcota_A; class UBA9042; order UBA9042; family UBA9042; genus CAYHHL01. The sequence goes on from CAYHHL010000051.1 coordinate 28,990, forward strand.
AACATGTCACGCAAGTTCTGGTAATCGCTCGCGAGGTTGACGGCCAGGGCGACGAAGATCACCAGCGCGAGGATGATGTGCAGCCGCGCCTGGGGGCTGCGATCCTTGCGCAAGTCTACGAGATAGAAGCCGACCAGCATGCCGAGTGCCGGCACGCCGGGCAGGATGTAATGGTGGAAGCGCGTAGCGGAGAGGGTGAACACGAAGAATGAGACGATGAACCACAGCAAGGCCATGACCTTGAACTGGCCCAGGATCGCGGCGCCGAAGGTCTCGGAATCGAGCGGTTTCTGTTCCTCGTCCAGGCGGGCTGCCGGACGCTCGCCACGTAGGTAGCCGATCGCAGTGATCAGGGCGAAGGGCACGAACGCGGCCCACGGGAACATGCCGAAACCCAGCCACTTCACGAAGTATTCGAAGGTACCGGTGTCGATCTCGTGGACGCCGGCGCCGACGCGGTTGAAGTGGTCGTGGATGAAAAAGCGCTGGTAGTACGGCATGCCGTGGCGACAGAACATCGCGACATACCAGGGACTGACCGTGAGGAAGAACAGTGGCACGCCGCGCAGGAGTTCCAGGCGCCCGAGCAGCCCCCACGTGCGCGTCGCAATCAGGTAGAACAGCAGGATGGCGCCGGGCAGCATGAAGCCGAGCAGGCCCTTGGCGTAGGTGGCCTGGGCCAGCATCATGTAGCCGGCCAGCATGTAGAAGCGGCGGATCCAACGGTCGCGAAACGTCGGCGTCCAGCCCTCGGGCGTGTGGCGCTGACGCAAGATGGGCAGCAGCACTGAAGTCAGGATCGCCAAGGTCACAGGGGCATAGACCAGCAGGTGGTACACGCCGTTTTGCTGGATGACGTCGAGCAGGGCAGGCAGTCCGGTCTGGCCTGCACCCGCGTTCGGGTCGTAAAGATCCGTCGAGATGATGATGAGTTGCGGCACAAGGTTGAGCAGCATGAACGCGACGAACGCCACAGTGGCCCAAGCGAACCCGCGCGCGCCGAAGCGTTCCCGCCGCGAGAAGAACGCCAGCGCGAAGAAGAGCAGGCCAATCGTCATGGTGGCGACGAACGGCATGTCGGTCTGGGCTTGGCGGCTGACCATGTAGACGAACGGCGAGAGCGCGACGACAGCCGCCGCCATCAGCGCGTAAGTACGTCCACCGATTCGTTCTACCGTGAAGTAGACCATGGACGCCATCGAAGCGCCGAGCAGGGCCTGCGGCAGGCGAAACGCCCAGTCGGTCAGGCCGATCAACTTGAGAAAGGTCAATTCTGCCCAGAAGATGTAGATGGGCTTGGAGTAGAACCACTCACCGCCGATCGGTTCAGAGCCGATCTTGCGGGCGTAGCCCCACCACGGGTTCACCCAGTCGTAGGTCTCGAGCATGTTGCGGGCGACTTCGCCGTAGTGCGTCTCCCACGGATCCCAGAGGCCGAACGAGCCGGCGTTCATCAGGTAAAGCGTGAAGATCGCGGCGAAGACCAGCCAGCGCACCAGGCGATCGTGGCGACCCGGTTCGAACAGCGGCACGGTCTGGGCGTCTGCCGCCAGCAACGGCAGGATCGGTCGGGTCCGCGGCGCTGCCACCACATCGAGCGGGCTCGGCGTGGCGGGGGCTGCGGGCAAAGGCGCTATGCTGTCGAAGGAATCTGGCATCTCGGCTGCGGACCGTGTCTCGGCCGGAGTGGCCGGGGGCGAAAGGCCGCGCTACATAGCACCCGCGCCGCCACAAGTCCAAGGCGCGCATGCCTTGGGCGCATCCGCGCAATGATCCTCGCGCTAATTTTCAATACTTACAGACAACAC
>CAYHHL010000052.1:0-30249 GCA_964356325.1 uncultured Enterobacteriaceae bacterium
GTACATGGGCCACAGGCGGATGGTGCGCAACGCCAAGGAGAGCGACGAGGGCAGCATCGAGTACAAGCTCGAGCGCGACCGGGAAGGCGGCAATATCCTGGTCAGGCGGGAAGAAACCGTGGTCGACGACTCGCCGTCCAAGGGCGGGCAGAAGCTGGTCCTGGCGCGCGGGGTCAAGAGCCTCAAGTTCGCCTATTGGGACATGGACAAGGAGTCCTGGCAGTCCGACTGGCGTGTGGAAATCGACAACGTTTTGCAAGAACAGCAGAAGAAGGCGATGGCGGCGACGATGGCCACGGCGGCGGTGGGCGGCAATGCCGACCTGGGCAAGGCGCTCGCGGCGATCAAACCTCCCGAGAATGCCCATGGTCCCGATGACTTCTGGCTACCGGCGCGGGTCAAGATCACCATGGTGCTGCAAACCGAGGACGGCGACCTGACGTTCGAGACGCAGACGCGCGTGCGCCTGATGGAAGCCTTGGACTTCAATGGTGTGTACGTGCCCAAGGCGTTCGAGAACACGCTGAATCCCTACGCGGCGATGTCGGGCCAGACGCCGACGAATTTCACCCCGACGCCCACGCCGCCGGGACAGACGCCGACGAACTCCGCCACGACTCCCAGACCGAAGGGGGATTGACCATGATCGCCAACTCGGGCTGGAGGCAAACGAAAGAAGCCGTCCGTGACGCGCTGGCGAGCGGTCGGCGGTCGGTGGGCGAAAGCAGCGTCGGGCCCGCGGATCGGCAGCGCGGCGTGGCGTTGCTGCTCGCGCTGACGGCGATCGCCATCCTGGCCATCTTCTCGCTCGAGTTCACCTACCAATCGCGCGTGTCCATCAAGACTTCCACGTACGTCGAGAGCGAGGTCGAGGCCTACCTGCACGCACGGGCCGCGGTCGAACTGGCCGCGCTGGTCATCGGTTCGACCGACATCATCGAGAGCATCCTGAACAAATACGCGGCGATGATGGGCGGCCGCAAGCCCACGATCAACACCGCGTCGTATGCCTGCGAGTTCGTCAATGCCTTCTGCAAGGGCAACATGACGATGATGGGCATCCAACTGGTGAATCTCGAAGGGCATGCCGGCGTCGGCCTAGAGCGCGGCACCTGCGGTTGCACTTCCGGCGACGAGGACGGCCGGGTCAACGTCAACCGCACCAAGACCCTGGCCGAGAAGCAGGCGGTCTTCGACACGCTGTACAAGGTGCTGGAACGCAACGAAGGCGTGGCGCGGCCGGGCGAGTTGGACAAGGACATGGCGCAACTGGCGATCAACGTCATCGACTGGAGCGACGCCGACCAGAACAAGACCGACGTCGACCCGGGCACGCGCAAGCTGATCGAAGGGGCGGGCGCCGAAGGAAGTGCCTACGCGCGGCAGGGTTACAAGGTCAAGGACGCGCCGTACGACACCACCGAGGAAGTGCGCCTCGTCGAGGGCATGACCGACCAGCAGTGGTGCAAGTTGCGCGAGCAGTTGACGGTCTACAACACAGAGAAACTGAACGTGAACACCGCGTCGATCGAGGTGATAAAAGCCTTGATTTGCAAGAACCTGGCCAATCCCGCCAACGAGATGATCGCCTGCGCCCGCGGCCTGGACGACAACCAGTTCATCCCGGTCAACGTCGCGGGCCAGTACATCGAGGTGTGCCGTACGCTGAAGAAGATGGTGTTCAGCCCGCCGTTCGCCAATGCCGGCCGGTTCGTGCAATTTTTCGACAAGCTCGGCACCGTGCTGCCCGCCGACTATACGCAGGTACTGCAGATCAACCACGCGAAAATGCTGGAGGATGTCGGCACGACCGGCAAGATCGTACGCATCCAGGCGTATGGCACGAGCGGCAAGGTCAGCAAGAAGATCACGGCGTTGCTGGACACCACGTCGCAGCGATACGTGTACTGGCGAGAAGACTAGGGGAACGAAGCGATGGCACACCGGATTCTCGGCCTCGACATCGGCAACCGCGCCATCAAGCTAGCGATCGTCGACAAGACGTTGCGGCAGACCGTGCTGGCCGGCTGGGACCAGGAAGCGGTGCCGGCAGGGGCGGACGAGGCGGCGCGTATCGAGTCGATCCGTCGGCTTCTGTTGCGCAACATGCGTCCGGACGACGTCATTGCCGTGGGCCTGCCCAGCGCGTTGACCATGCACCGCACGCTGTCGTTTCCATTTCGCGACGACAAGGCCATCACGGAGGCGGTCGGCTTCGAGCTCGAGAACCACATTCCGACCCCGCTCAGCGACCTGGTGATCGATCAGGTGCGGCTGGACACGGTGCCCGGCGTGCGCACGGGGCGCGAGGACGGTCAGACCGAGGTCCTGGCGGTGGCCGCGCCGATTCGCGAAGTCGAACGTTGGATCGACATGTTGCGCGAGGCAGGCACCGACCCGCGGCGGCTGGGACTGTGCGGACTGGCGTACGCGAGCCTGGTGCGGATGCTGCCGGGCTGCGCGACGGGCACGACGATGTTGGTGGACGTCGGCACGCGCACCTGCGAAGTGGTGGTGACGCAAGAGGGCGAAACCCAGTTCCTGCGCAGCCTTTCGCTCGGCGCCGAGACGATTGCCGCGGGTTTCGCCCAGCATTTCCGCAGTGTGGGCGACGCCACTGGCCGAGATGACCCGGCCGCGGTCGAGCAGGCGTTCGCGAGTCACGCCTGGTTGCTGCCGGCCGGGGCAGAGGTCGAATCGCAGAACGAGCGGCTGCTGAACGATGCGACGGTAGCGGCTTTGTCGCCGCTTTTGCGGGAGTTGCGTCAGACCCTCTCGGCCTGGATGCGCAAGGCCCACACCCGTCCGGATCGCATCGTGCTGACGGGCGGTCTGGCGCGGCTGGCGGGACTTCATGAATTCGTGGAGCGATCGCTCGGCGTGCCAGTGGAGCCGGTGCGCCTCGACTCGCTGCCCGACCAGCGGCTGAGCGATGCCAGCGCCTTGGGCGACTTCGCGGCGGTGGCGGTGGCGCAGGCCTTTGCGGCGGCGGAGGCACGGCCGGGCCAGGATGTCGACTTTCGGCAGGGTGAACTGGCTTATGAAGGCGATTTCAAGGTCTTGCGCGCGAGACTACCGCAGATGATCGCCTTCGTGGTGATTGCGATGTGCCTGCTGGGCATCCGCACGAGCCTGTCGTGGCGCACGCTGCTGTCCGAGCAGGATCAGCAACTGCGGCAACTGTCGGTCCTTTCCAAGACGGTGACGGGCAAGGTCGCGCCTAGTTTCGACGACTTGCGCAGGGAGTTGAAACGCGAGCCGACGCTGGACGTCGCGGGCCTGTATCCGGACCTCTCGGCCTTCAAGGTGTTGGAGGAAATCTCCAGCGTCATCGACAAGGTCACGGAACCGCCCGATTTCGAGACGCCGCTGGGGGGGCCCTCGCTGATGCCTCCACGCGCGCCGGGGCCTGGCGAAATCGATGCGCCCCAGCCACGGCCAGATCCTTCGACCGATCCGGCGCTGGTCCGGCGCGCGCAGTTCCGCGGGCTGCCCAGCATGGATGGTTCGCCGCCGCAGGCCCAGAACGCCGACGGGATGCCGCCGCCGCCGAGGCCGGACACTTCGCCCGGAATGCGGTCACCGCACGTTGCCAGGTCCGCGGACGCCAAGGGAGAAAAGGCGCCGGGCGACACGCCCGACGAGGACGAAGCGCCCAAGGACGCGCACACGGGCCACCAGATCGAGCTTGCTTCGGTGCAGATCGAGCGCACCAATGCGACGTTGCGGGGCGATGCCGACAGCCAGGACGCGTTGCTCGCGCTGCAGCAGGGCCTCGAGTCGCACCGCTGCTTCAGCAAGGCGAAATCCTCGAGCGACAAGATCACCTTCGAACGGCACAACGGTTGGTACAAGTTCACGATTCAGTTCGAGCTCAGTTGTCCGGCGGAGGGCAAGGCCAAGGACGACAAGGGCGATGCGGCCGGCAAGAAGGCCAAGAGCGGCGACAAGACGGGCGATTCGAGCACGGACGACAGTTCGGACGAAGAGTGACGGCGGGCTGATGGGGCGTGAAAGCGAGGAATTGTCATGAAGATGGGACGGATAGGCGCGTGGCTGGAGCGGATGTCGGACCGCGAGCGCAAGATCGTGCTCGGCGGCAGCGGCGTGGCACTTGCAGCGATGCTTTTGCTGATCGGCGTGCTCGTGTCGCGGCGGGTCAGCGCCCTGGAGGAACAGGTCCAGGACAACGAGGCAGCGCTGCTCGACGTCGTGGCGATGGCGCCGAAGTACCTGCACGATCGGCAGGACGAAAAAGCCGTGCAGGAACAGTTGGATCGCGCGACCAAGGAGTCCTTGCAAGCGACCGTGCTGGGCATCGCCAAGACTGTCGAGTACGAGAAGACGGACGAGGAAGGCAACGTCAGCAAGGCGCGCCTTTCGGACAACGTGAAGTTTGCCAATGCCACTGAAATCCTGGCGGAACTGACGCAGAAGAAGAAGGGATCGCAGCCCAAGAAGAAGCACAAGAAGGGCGCCAAGGAAGTGTTCCTGGCGAGCATCGACGCGGTGTTCCAGAACGTGCCGGACGAGGCGTTGACGCAGTTCATGGCCAAGGTCGAGAACCATCCGGACCCGCTGTTCGGCCTGTCGTTGGACATGAGCCGCAACTCGCCGACCCGGGATGCGTTTCAGGCGACGTTGAAGATCGGCCAGTTCCGTTATGGCACGTTGGAAGAGTAGTCTCGGCCACCAGAAACAGTCTCGACGAGGGGTTCGCCTTGCTCCGCTTCCTGCAACATCAACGCGTCTTGGAGATCAGCCGGTACTTCGGGTACGCGCTGTTCTTCGTGCTCGTGCTCGCCATCGCGATTCCCTGGACGTTTCCGACGCGCCAGTTGAAGTCCTTCATCGCCAGGCAGGCGCGGGCCCAGGGCTATCCGCTCGAGATCGAGAGCCTGGCGCTGCATGGCCTGGGCGGCATCGAATTCGGTGGCCTGCGCGTGACCCTGCCCGGCAAGCCTGGACAACCCGGTGAGAACGGCCAGATGGGTCCCGGCGTGCCCGAGGCCGAACTGCGCATAGACAAGCTGACGGCGCGGGTGGCGTTGATGCCGGCGCTATTCGGCAAGACGCTGGACGTGACCTTTGACGTCGAAGCGGGCGGCGGCAAGCTCGAGGGCGGCCACGTGGTGCGCAAAGGTGAGAACTTCGATTTGGAAATCGCCAAGTTGGACGGGCTGGGCCTGGGCGAGATGGGCATCGGCCAGCGCATCCTGGCGGGCCAGAAGCTGACCGGCGATTTCAACGGCAGCCTGAACGGCAACGCGAAGGTCCACTGGGGCGGCTCGACCGACGACCTGACTGGCGCCGTCGATCTGGAACTGGTCGACGCGTTGCTGAAAGCCCCAGAATTGAATCTGGAAGGCGGCTTGAAGCTGACCGACCTGGGCATCGGGACGTTGACGATCAAGGTGCGCATGGGCCTGAAGAGCGCGATCGCGACCTTGGCGAGCCAGCGCGGCGCCGAGAAGGCGACCGTGGTGCACATCGAGCAGATGGAGGCGGTGGGCGACCAGCTGGAGCTGATCACCGACGAGACGTCGCACATCCTGATTCCGCCTGGCAAAGGTGGTTGGCGCGCGGCGACCATCCAGTTGCACTTCGCGTTTGCGCTGCCCGACAAGCCCTCGAAAGGCAAAGACAAAGCCAAGAGCGACAAGAAGAAGGCCGCCGGTGAGGACGAAGGTGCCGATGCGGCCAAGGAACCGGCGAAGGCCGAGGTGAGCGATCGGCTCAAGTGGGCGAGCATCCTGACGATGGCGGGCAGCAAGCTGAAGCCTTTCGAGCGCAACGGCTTCATCGGCATCGGCTGCGTGGGCCCGGTGACGCGACCGCAGTGCAAGCCGGAACTGCCCACGGTGGCGACGGGAACGCGCAAGGGCGAAGGCGCCGGAGCGCCGGCAGCGGGGCCGCGGCCCGAAGCGCCCAAGCCCGCGGGTGACGCGCCGGCCGCGCAGGCGACTCCCGAACCGACGCCGACGCCGCCAGTGGAGTTCCGACCGGTGGTGCGTCCCGAGCCGGCGCAGACGCCACCGCCCGAGCCGACGCCGGAACCGCAGCCGGAGCCGGTGCCGCCACCGCCGCCGGTGCAACAGCCCGCGGGACAAACGGAACATCCGAGTGCGCAGCGTCCGCCGCCTTCGGAGGGACAGGATCGCGGCCAGCCCGCGCCGGGGGAGACGCCGCCGGAGCAGGGCATGGAGGGGGGCAGGCCGCCCGGGAATTACGACGAGGAGCGCCCGCGCGGCAGCGGCAATCGCCAGGATCCGGACGCGCCGCCGGGCAACGAGACGCCGCCGCCGGAGCAGCCCGAGGGCGAGTAGCCCCCCGCGGCGCCGGCCCCGAACCCGAACCCGATCCCGATCCCGAACCCGAACCCGACCCCGAACCCGGGGCCGGAGCCGGAACCGGAGCCGGAACCGGAACCGGAGCCGGGGCCGGGGCCCAAGCCGTCCTCGCCGGTTCGCCCCCCAAGCGCTTGACCTTCTCGCGTAGCGCGGCTACTCACGCGCCCGCGATCGCTTTTCGCCTCCCTCGCTACCCCAGGAGCCCCATGCGCGGCATCTTCAACAACGTCCTGCACGCCGTCGGCGACACCCCGCTGGTGCAATTGAACAAGGTCGTCGGCCGCCACGATGCGCGCGTGCTGGCCAAGCTCGAGTTCATGAATCCGGGCGGTTCGGTCAAGGATCGCATGGCATTGCACATCATCGAGGGCGCGGAGCGGCGCGGCCAGCTCAAGCCCGGCTCGGTCATCGTCGAGAACACCTCGGGCAACACCGGCGTGGGCGTGGCGATGGCGGCGGCGATCAAGGGTTATCGCTGCATCTTCACCATGCCGGACAAGATGAGCCAGGAGAAAGTCAACCGTCTCAAGGCCTTCGGCGCGGACGTCGTGGTGACACCGACCGCGGTGCCGGCTGACCATCCGGACAGCTACTACGAGACCGCCAAGCGGATTGCGCGCGAAACGCCGAACTCGTTCATGATCAACCAGTACCACAACAAGGAGAACATCGAGGCGCATTATCTGTCCACCGGCCCCGAGATCTGGGAGCAGACCGGCGGCAACTTCACGCATTTCGTGGCCGGCATGGGCACGGGCGGCACGATGTCGGGGTGCGCCAAGTACTTCAAGGAGAAGAACCCGCGCGTCCGCTGCGTCGGCGCTGATCCCGAAGGCAGCATCTATTACGAGATGTTCCACACCGGCGTGCCTTCCCAGCCGCACACCTACAAGGTCGAGGGCATCGGCGAGGACATGGTGTGCGGGGCCCTGGAGTTCCAGCACCTGGACGACGTGATGCAGGTGACGGATCGCGAGTGCTTCTCGATGGCTCGGCGGCTGTGCCGCGAGGAAGGCATCTTCGCGGGCGGCAGTTCGGGCGCGGCGGTGCACGTGGCGGCAGCGCTGGCCCGCGAGCTCGGGCGCAACTCGACGATCGTGGTGCTGTTGCCGGACTCGGGCGCGATCTACCTCTCGAAGTTCTTCAACGACGGCTGGATGAAGGACAACGGCTTCTTCGAGCCCGAGCAGTCCGAAGCGTCGGTGCGCGACCTGTTGCGCGGCAAGAGCCACAGCCTGCACACGTGCAAGGCCGACGAAACGCTGGGCGCGATCATCTTGCAGCTCAAGCGCGAGGGCATTTCGCAGATGCCGGTGGTGACCGCCGAGGGCGAGCCGATCGGCATGGTGCACGAGATCGACGTGCTGGGCGCGATCGTGGACGGCAGTTCGTTGCGCGACGACAAGGTGGAAGGCCTGGTCAAGCCGCTGCAGGGCATCATCGACCCCGAGGCGAGCATCGACCAGTTGCGGGCGATCTTCGCGGCCGACAACGTGGCGGTGGTGGTCAGCTCGGGCAAGTTGGTTGGGATCATTACGAAGATCGATCTCATCGATTACTTGAGCCGGCGCTCCTGACATCCGCCACACCGAGGCCTACCCCATGGACTGGACCCACGCCCACTTCAATACCAAGGCCATTCACTCTGGCCAGGATCCCGAGAAACTGACCGGCGCCGTCGTCGTGCCGATCTACCAGACCTCCACGTTCGCGCAGCCCGCGCCCGGCGAGCACCTGGGTCACGAGTACAGCCGGACGTCCAACCCGACCCGCGACGCGTTGCAGACCTGCCTCGCTGCGTTGGAAGGCGGCACGCGTGCGATGGCTTTCTCGTCGGGCCTCGCGGCGACCCACGCGGTCATGGCGCTGTTGAGCGCCGGCGATCACGTCGTGGCGATGGACGATATGTACGGCGGCACCTTCCGCCAGTTCGACAAGGTCTGGCGTCGACACGGCATGACCTTTACGTACGCGGACTTGCGCGATCCTGAGGCGTTCGACGCGGCCTGCACGCCGGCCACGAAGTTGCTCTGGCTCGAAACGCCCACCAATCCGATGCTCAAACTCGTGGACATCCAGGCGCTTGCCGATCGCGCCCATGGCCGCGGCGTGCTGGTCGTGGTCGACAACACTTTCGCGACACCGTTCCTGCAGCGGCCGCTGGACCTCGGCGCCGACGTGGTGGTGCATTCGACCACGAAGTACCTGGGCGGCCATTCGGACGTCGTCGGAGGCGCGGCGATCACCAAGGATGCCGAACTGGGCGCGCGGATTGCCTTCGTGCAAAATGCCAACGGCGCGACACCGGGCCCGTTCGATTCGTGGTTGACGTTGCGCGGCGTCAAGACCTTGGGCGTGCGGATGGAGCGGCACTGCGCCAACGCGTCCATCGTCGCGCAATGGCTGGAAAAACACCTGCGCGTGCGCCGCGTCTACTACCCCGGCCTGGCCAGCCACCCACAGCACGAACTGGCGCGGACGCAGATGCGCGGCGGCGGCGGCATGGTCACCATCGTCTTGGACGGCGGCATCGAGGAGGCGCGGCGCTTTCTCTCGGCCGTGCGCGTCTTTACGCTGGCAGAGAGCCTTGGCGGAGTTGAGAGCCTGATCGAACACCCGGGAATCATGACGCATGCGAGCATCCCACCCGAGCGCCGCGCCGCCATCGGCATCGACGACGCTCTGTGCCGGTTGTCCGTGGGCATCGAACACATCGACGACCTGATCGACGACCTGGACCAAGCCCTAGTCGCCGCGTTCGAGTAGCGCCTTTCGGTCCGCGCGAAGAATCGTCGGGCGCGTAGATCGTTTCCGACCGCGCTGCGTCAGACCTCCAAATGTGAGCCTCGACCACAGGGTTCGGGGCCGCCGTGCAACTCCGCCCTTGACGCATGCACGGAGCGGAAACTAGCATCCCGGGCCGGTTTGCCCTCGCCACTGGCGAATGGCCCACCCGGATCGAAGCACTGGACCGCCTTGCCGGCGCCCACAGCAGAGGAATCATGACTGGCGGAAGCATCATCGCGATCATCGGCGCACTCCTGGCTCTGCTTGCACCCCTCGTCTTTCCGTTCATCACGATCGACGAAGAAGAAGTGGTGCTGCGCAGCTTCCATACCTCGACCGGTCTGGCCTCGCTCGGTCTGGCGCTGGCGACCCTGGCCATTGGCGCGTACATCTACAAGAAGCGCACGCGCTCGGCAGGTTGGGCGATCTCGGTGCTTTCGCTGGGCCAGATCGGCCTGATGGCGATGACTTACGCCAACGTCTGGAATCTGGTGCCATGCCAGTCGATGGGTCTGGCGCTGTGCGACCCGGCGACCGGCGGCCTGATCGATCAGAGCCTGGTGACGTTGGACTCCGGCATGGTGTTCGTCATCCTGGCCTCGGTGCTGTCGTTCTTCGGCGGCCTGGTCTGCGTTTCGGCCCACGCCGAGTACAAGAAAGACGAACGCTTCTTGCGCGTGATGCTGACCTGGAATGGCCATATCGTCCTCGAGCGCGTGCTTTTCCAGCCGACGCCGGTCACCGTGGGCGAATCTGACAGCAATACCTTCCAGTTGGCGGCGGGCGGTCTCCAGGCCCACACGCTGTTCAAGCCCATCGCCGCGGACAAGTACGTGCTCGACGTGCCCAAGGGCCTGTCCGGCAAGGTCGTGGTCGGCGGCGCGCAAAAGGACGCGGAAGGCATCTCGAACACGGAAATCAGCCGCAACGATCAAGGCGTGCTTTCGTTCGACAACGGTGTGGACCTGGTGTTCCAGTTCACCGGCGCGGAAAGTGGCGTGCTGGCCAGCGAACCCGGTCGCGACGTCGGCCTGGCGGTCTCCTTCTCGGCGGTCGGCGCGGTCATGCTCGTCTTGATGGCGGCGATGATCGGCGGGCTGAACGACTCCAAGCGCAACAAGGCCGAGGAGCAGCTCGAGGCCAAGAACAGGGAACTGATTGAGATCTCGCTGGAAGATCAGATGCCCCCGACCGACGAACCCAAGCCCGAAGGCGACGAGGACGAAAAGACGGCGAAGAAGGCCGCCAACGAGGAGGGCAAGTTCGGCGATCCCGACAAGGATCCGAACAAGCAGTCCAAGGTCCCGAAGATGGAAGGCAAGATGACCGACAAGATCGACGTCAAGAACTTGGGTATCGCCAAGGTCCTGGCCGGGGCGCAGGCGGGAGCGCTTGGCCAGATCATGGCGGGCGACACCGGCGCGTTGAACAGCAAGATGGCCGTGGCGATGAACGGTGAAGGCAGCGAACTGACGATCGGCAGTGGTTCGGGCGGCATGGGCTTCCGCGGCACGGGCTCGGGCGGTGGCGGCGACGGCATGGGCCGCATCCACGGTCTGGGCAACATCGACACCGGAGCCGGCACGGGCCGCAACGCCAACATCGGCATCGGCCGCAAGTCCACCAAGAAGGTCGCCAAGCTCAACATCGCCCAGGGCTCGTCCACCGGCGGCTGCGACAAGGGCGACATCGCCAAGAACGTGCGCGCCCGTGCCTCCTCGCTGCGCCAATGCTACGAAATCCAGCTGATGAGCAAGCCGGACCTGAGCGGCAAGCTGACCGTGCAGTGGACGATCAACGGCGAGGGCTCGGTGACGGGTCAGAAGCTGGTTGATGACACGATGAAGAACAATAGCGTGTCGGACTGCGTGCTTCGGGCGATTTCCCACATCCGGTTCATGAAGCCGGAGGCGGGGATTTGCGTGATCCAGTGGCCGTTCGTTTTCAATCCGGGTTAGCGCGGTAACCCGCCTCCGGCTTCATGAACCGGTTTTTAAGCAGATCGCTAGGCGATAATTTCATCGCTGCCGCTGAACCTTGCCGAGGCCTCGTGAGCGATCGAGAGCCGGTCACGCTGAAAGCCTGGGTTGAGCTGTTCGTCGAGCGGGTTCGCCGCGATCACCAACGCCCGACGCACCAACGCCTGCTGGTGGCTGAAGTCCTGTTCAACCATCGGCACTTGAACGTGGACGAACTGCACCGGCGCGCGCGCGAGCAGGATCCGACTCTGGGCTACGCGACGGTCTGGCGCACGCTCAAGCTGCTGGAACACTACGGTTTGGTGCACTGCTCCAAGTTCGGCGACGGCACCGCGCGTTACGAAGTGCAAGTTGGCGATCACGAAGAGCACCACGATCACATGATCTGCACCCGTTGCAGCAAGATCGTCGAGTTCGAGAACGACGCGATCGAGGCCCTGCAAAAGGACGTGGCGCTGGAGCACGGCTTCAAGCTGACGTCGCATCGCATGGATTTATACGGCCTCTGCCCGGACTGCCAATAACCCTGGTAAGTTCAGCGGTAGCAACAAAATATCGCCGAGCGATCTGCTAATTGGTTCCGAGCGATCTGCTAATTGCAGTGCAAAGGCCGCCGTTTGCTGCTACCTAGGCGCGCGGTCAGCAGGTTGTCACTCGACGGGGAGCGACGCGGGCGGACCGGGCAACGGCGGGCTTCCCGTCCGCCGCTTGCGTTCACCACGAAGGGAGCACCTATGGAAGTCATGAGTTTGGCCGCACTTGCCGTCGTTTGCGGCGCGGTCGCCATCTACCTCTGGATGTCTGTCGCCAAGCTGCAGACCCAGCTCGACGGATTCCGCGCCCGCGCCGACAAGGCCGAGGCCGAAGCGGGCAAGGCCACCGATCGGGCCGACGCCCTGCGCAAGAAGCTGGAAAAGACCGGCGACTCCAATGCTTACGAAGAGCGCAGCTTGAAGGAGGCGCGGGCGCGGGCGTCCGAAGCCAAAGAGGAGCTGCAGAAGACTCGCGCTGCCCTGAAGCGCGCCGAGCAGCAGACCGAGGAACTCGCGCTGAAGATGCGCAAGGCCGATAGCCAGATCGAGGAGTTGCAGGTCATGGCCCAGGTGCGTCGGCCCCAGGCTGCCGCGCCCGTGGTCGTGCAGCCGGCGCCCGAGCCCGTGCAAGCCGCGGCTCCGGCCCCGACCGAGCCACGTCCCGACGATCCGCAACTGCTGCTGCGCCGTGCCGAACTCGACGCCGAGCGCGAGCAGCGTGAACTGGAACGCCAGAAGATGAAGCAGGAACGCGACGCCCAGCGCGCCCAGAGCGAGGAGCAGCGCCTGCGCGAGGTGTGCGATCAGTTGGCCCAGGAGCGCAATCGCTGGCGGCAGGAAGCCCTCGGCCGTGAACTCGAATTGCGTATCACCTTCCGCAAGGCCGAGCACAACCGGCGCGCGTACGTCATGACCATGGGCGCGTTGGATCTCGCCGAGGACGAACTGTACCGCATCAAGCATGGCACGGAACGCCCGGAGTTCACGCCCAATCGCGCGGCGGGCTTTGCTCCCGACCTCGAAGCGGAGCGCAACGCCGGAACGCAGGCCGAAGATCGCCTGGACGACGTGGAGGCGGCCGAGCAGTCCCGCGAGAACGCTGCCCAGGACCAGGCACCCGAAGCCGTTGTCCTGGCTGAAGCGCAAGTCGTTACAGTTACAGCGGAAGCCGCAGAAACTCGGGCGCCGATCGACGTCCTGGTGGACGCGCACCCCGCCGAAGCCGCGCCCGCGATCGCGTCTGATGCGGGCCACGGCGCGGCAGATCCGTCGGTGGCCGCGGACGCCTGACCCTGCCCTTTCCAGCCCGCCAAGGCCGAATCGACAGGTTGTGCAGACGACCCGTCGGTTCGGTCTTGCCGCGTGAAAGTGAAATCCGTTATCATGATGCCGGCGGTCGGGGCACAGGTTCTCCAGCCCGACCTAGAAGCCCGCGCACATGCCCGGACGGACACATGAAACGATGATGGACACCACGCTGCCTCTTCTCGAGCCCCGCCAGTCGCTCGCTCAAAGTCAGGCGCCGCACCTGACCCGGGCGGCCGTGACGAGCCGTGCCCAGCGGGTGAATCTTGCCGAGCTGCCAGTCGGTGGCTCGGGACGGATCGCCGAAGTGGCGCTCGTCGGCGTCCTGGGTGATCGCCTGGTGGAACTGGGCTTTACCGTCGGAGCGCCGATCCGCCTGCTGCGGCGCGCACCGTTCGGGGGCCCGCTGCAGGTGCAGATTCGCGATTTCGTGCTGTCGTTGCGCCGGGCCGATGCCGTTTGCATCCAGGTCTCGGCCGGGCAGGCCTGAGTGGTCGCCCGAATGCCGGTCGCGTCGCCGCTGGAACCATCTGAGATCGGGCTGCGCGGCCAGCCGGGACACGCCAGGCTGGAGGTCGCGCTCGCCGGCAATCCGAATACCGGAAAGACCACGCTGTTCAATGCCTTGACGGGCGCTCGTGCCCATGTCGGCAACTATCCGGGCATCACCGTCGAACGCCGCATGGGTTCGCACCGGACGGCCGCTGGCGAGCACTGGCAACTACATGATCTTCCAGGCTGTTACAGTCTGTCTGCGCACAGTCTCGAGGAGGAGATCGCCCACCACGCGCTGACCGGCCGAATCGCCGGGCTGTCGATCGACGTCGCGGTCGTGGTGCTGGACGCCACCAACCTGTCGCGCAACTTGTTCTTACTTTTGCAGGTCGCCGAGTTGGGCAAGCCGGTGGTCGGCGCGCTGAACATGATGGACGCCGCTCGAGCGCAAGGTCTTGACATTGATGTGGAAGCACTGGAGCAGGCGCTCGGCTGCCCGATCGTGCCGATGGTCGCCCGCAAGGGTGTAGGCCTGCGTGAACTCGAGGCGGCGGTTGCCAGGGTGGCGCGGGCTCCCGAGCTGGGGCGGGTGGCGGACACGATCTGGCCGGCGGACGTGCGCGAGGCCATCGATCAGGCCAAGGCGGTCCTGCGCTCGAACCGCGTGGTCTTGAACGCAAATGCCAGTGGCGTCCAGGACCTGAGCGACGGCGAGACGCTGTGGTGGCTGGCGACCGATCCGGGACTGGCCGATGCCGCGCAACCGGGCCTGGGGGCACAGCTCCTCCGTGCGGTTCCGCGCGGTGCGACGCCTGAGCAGGACATCCGTCGGCGCGTGGTCCAGGCCCGTTTCGCGCGAATCGACGCCTTGCTGGATGTCCGGGAGCAACAGCCTGGCAAGACGACGCTCAGCGACCGCATCGACCGCGTGGTGCTGCACCCGGCTCTGGGCGCGATCCTGTTCCTGGTGGCGATGGGCCTGCTGTTCCAAGCGGTGTTCTTCGGCGCGGAACCCGCGATGGTGGCAGTCGATACCGTGATGGGCGCACTGAGCGATCTGTTGACCCGCGCCTTGCCGGAAAGCCTGTTGCGCTCAGTGCTCGTCGACGGCGTGATGGGAGGCATCGCCGCGACGCTGGTGTTCTTGCCGCAGATCCTGCTGCTTTTTCTGGGCATTGCCCTGCTGGAAGACTCGGGCTACCTCGCGCGCACGGCTTTCATCGTCGATCGCCTGATGGGTCGCATCGGCCTGCCCGGCCAGGCGTTCGTGCCCCTGCTTTCCTCGTTCGCCTGCGCAGTTCCGGGCATCATGGCCGCGCGCACGATGGCCGATCCGCGCGATCGCCTGCTGACGATCCTGATTGCGCCCCTGATGAGCTGTTCCGCTCGCCTGCCGGTCTACACCCTGGTCACGGCTTCGGTGTTCGCGGGCCAAGGACCAGTGCTCGGCTTCCTGTCGCTGGGCGGCCTGGTCGTGGCGGCCATGTACGCGCTCGGCTTCCTGATTGCGCTGGCGTCGGCGTTCGTGTTGCGGCGCACCGTGGTGCCGGGCGGTGGCGCGCCGCTGCTGCTCGAGATGCCGCCGTGGCGCTGGCCGCGATTGCGCAACGTCCTGCGCGCGCTCTGGGATCGCGGGCGGTTCTTCGTGACGCAAACGGGCACGGTGATCGTCGCGCTGTCGGTGGTGCTGTGGGCGCTGCTGACCTTCCCGCGCCAGGGTCTGACCGACGTCGAACGCCAGGAAAAAACGCAGACCGTCCAAGCAAGTACGACCGCCGGGTCCCCCGAGCGCAAGTCGGCCTTGGCAGCTATCGACAGTCAGGACGAGCAGTTGCGCCTGGAGCGCAGCATCGGCGGCCGGATGGGCAAGCTGATCGAACCGGCCATCTTGCCGCTCGGATTCGACTGGCGGATTGGCATCGGACTCATCGGCTCGTTCGCGGCGCGCGAAGTCCTGGTGCCCACCCTGGGGCAGGTCTACGGTCACGGCAAGGCCGACGTGGACGACGCCTACACCGGAGCCGTCGCCCGCAGCATGATCAGGGCGGGCGGCCTGTCGCCACTCAAGGGCGTGAGCTTGATGGTGTTCTTCGCGATCGCCATGCAGTGCCTGAGCACGGTCGCGACCATCCGCCGGGAAACCAGCAGTTGGCGTTGGCCGATCTTTGCCACCGTCTACCTCAACGCCCTGGCGTGGCTCGCGTCCTTTGCCGTGTACCAGGGCGGCCTTGCGCTCGGCTGGAGTTGACGCCGCCATGACGTGGGACTTGCTCGCCGTCATCCTGGTCGTCGTTGCCGCCATCTGGCTGTTGCGCTGGAACGCCCGCCGCGGCACTGCATGCGCTTCGTGCCCGGCCACCGCCGACGTGCGCCGGGATCGCGCCCTCGCCCAAACTGGGACGCCGGCCGTGTGCTGCAAGAGCCCGGATCAGCTAGCGATAGGCCGTGCCAATACCGCGAGCGCCGCCGACAAGGCAGCTTCGGGTGTGCCCCCGGTCAGCTGAACGTCCTCCGCGGCCTGCAACGCCAGCCGGAACTGCGGTCCCGGCCGATAGCCCAATATAATCAGGGCCTCCCCGGTCACGTGGGGCACCGGCCACCACTCCTGCCGCCGGGTCCGGCTGCGTTGCGCGCGCAGGTCCTGCCAGGGTGCCAGGGGCTGGTGGGCGAGCAACAACCTGAGCGCGGCGTCGGCCTCGTCCTCGCGCAGCAGTCGCGTTCGCGCCGGACCGGGCGGAGGCAGGTCTACCAGTGCTTCCGCCAGCTTCCAGGTCCGGCTCAGGCCCTGTGCGTCTTGCCGGGACAGCTTCCACAGCGTCGCCAGGTGTTGCGCCGCCAGGGTCTTGCGCACCGGCCACAGCAGCACGGCCAGGGCCAGGGACCAGGGCACATCGTGTGTCGCGGCAAACGTTCCGGTGTCGTGGTGCGGCGCCACGTCGAGCGCCAGGCGGTGAAACGCGAGCTGGGTCGTCTGCAAGCCCGGATCCAAGCGGGTCAAGTCCGGCCACAGCACTGCGGCAAGGCCCAGATCGTGCAGCAGGTGCAGCGCGCTCGGCGCCGTCGGCACCGTCAGCATGCCCATGATTTCAGCGGCAATGCGTTCTGCGGACACCCGCGTCAGGGTCGGCGCCGCCGCCCGGATCGCCGCGGCGGTCTCTGCTTCGACGCGCAGGCCGAAGCGGGCGGCAAACCGCGGGGCCCGCAGCATGCGCAGGGCGTCCTCGGCAAACCTCTGTTCGGGCTGGCCAATCGCCCGCAGCAGTTCCTCGTTCAAGTCGCCGATGCCGCCCACCCAATCGACGACATGCGCGCCCTCCTCGGTGACATCGAGCGGATCGAGCAGCAAGCCGTTGATCGTGAAGTCGCGCCGCAACACGTCCTCACGGGCGTCAGTGAATACCACCGCGTCGGGGCGCCGACCATCGCTGTAGCTGACGTCGGCGCGAAACGTCGCCACCTCGATTTCATACGTCGTATCATGTGGTTGCAGCGCATGTCGAACGCGCACGACGCCGAAAGCCACGCCAACCGCGACAACGTGGGGAAACAACGACTGGACCTCGGGCGGATGCGCCGAAGTCGCGATGTCGTAGTCCTTTGCCTGCAGGCCGGACAGCAGATCGCGCACGCAACCGCCGACGAGGTACGCGCTGTGTCCCGCCTCGCGCAGACGCCGAACCACGTCCACCGCTGCGGCGGAAGCGGGCGAATCGGGCATGGGAACGCGGATCTGCTGCGGCATGGTGGGGCAAGAGGATGGCGGTGCCGCCGCGCTGGTGCAAGGGCTGGCGCGGCATTGGACCTGCACCACGGCAGCGCCTATACTCAGCCCCTTGCGCGCAAGCCGGTCGGGCGCCTTTCGATTGGTGTGAGGCTGGCTTCGGCGCGTTTCCAGGTCGTTCCAAAGCGGCCGTCCATCGCCACCCATGTGGCAGTACCCCGAGCGAGAACATGCGTTTGTCCCGCACCGCCTGCGCCATCCTGCTGCTCGCCACCCTGGCCGCCTGTTCCCCCGCCAACGACGCGCCTGCGATCGCGGCCGCCCAGGATGCCGCCAACGAGGGCGACGCGGGCGACGCCGGGCCGGACGTTCTCACTACGCCCAAGATTTCCGCAAAGTTGACGGCCAGCCCCGCAGTCGGCAACGCGCCGCTCGACGTGACCCTTACCGTGGCGATCGACGGGGTCGACAAGAGCCAGTGCTACGTAACGTGGGACTTCGGCGACGCGCTGCCGGTGGAAACCTACGATCTCAGCAAGGAAGACCAGCGCGACAAGAACGTCGTGCACCGCCAGTACCAGAACAAGGGCAGCTACACGGTCAAGGCCACCGTACAGTGGAAGCCCGCGCCCAAGAAGGCCAATGCCGAGGCCCTGACCACGATCACGGTGGCCAGTCCCGCTTCGCTGCAGTTCTCCAGCGATCCGGCGGTCAAGCTGGAATCGCCGGAAACGGTGGGCGCGGGCGACGACGTGACTCTGACGTTTTCCGTGCTGAACGCCGGCGACGACGTGGATACGCCCTTTGAAATCGCAATCTACATGTCGGCGACCGACACGGTGGACGAAACCGCGTTGCTGATAGGCAAGGTCGGTCTGCCCAGCCTGGGCGCGGCCAAGACCGCGGACTTCCTGTACGACCCGGACCCGAAGAAGAGCAAGGCGCTGATCGCCAAGGTTCCCGCGGGCTTGGCGGACGGCGCCTACTTCCTGCTGGCCCAGATCGACCCGACCAAGAGCGTCAACGAAATCGACCGGTTGGACAATCTCGCCATCGCCGGCACGCAGTTGACCATCGACACCAAGGTGACAGCCAAGGCGGACCTGACGATCACGGCGCCGACGTTTGACGACAACAAGGAGTACTCGCCCGGCGACGCGGTGAACTTCAACTACACTGTGGCGAATCAAGGCCTGGGTGAGGCCAAGGGCGTGAAGTTCGGCGTGTTCCTCTCGACCGACACCAAGCTGGACTACGACTTCGATCCGAAGAAGCCCTCGGACTCGCCGCAAGTCGACAAGATGCTGACCAGCCTGGCGAATTCGACGTTCCAGCACATCCAGCCGAACTCGTCGCTGCCGTTGGTGTACAGCGTCGTCGTGCCTGACGTGCCCAACGGTGAGTACTTTCTGATCGCCCGAGTCGACGTCCTGGACGCAATCGTCGAGACCGACGAGTCGAACAACACGGCCGTGACCCCCAAGCAGCTGAAGGTGTTGAAGATCTTCAAGACCGGCATCGATCTCGCGCTTGTGGACATGACGGTCAAGCCCAAGGGAGTGGCGCTCAAGGACTCGATCAACGTCCTGTACACCGTGAAGAATACTGGCACGGCGCCGACGCCTCCGTTTCCTGCCGGCATCTACTTCTGCCCGAACAAGGCGTTCTCGAAGGCGAACTGCTTCATCAACCAGACGAACTTCACGATTGCGCCGCTGGCTCCCGGCGAGACCAAGTCCGACTTCAAGGCCGTGTCGATCGACGCCGAGACGCCGGTGCAGAACTGGTTCATCTACATGCAGTTGGACCCGGACTCGAAGATCGTCGAGCTGGACGAATCGAACAACGTCAAGACGTTTGACGAACTGAACGGCGGGCCTCTCAAGGTCGAACAGACGTCCAATGTCGATTTGTGGCCGGATAACATAGGCTTCCATCCCGAGATCGTCCAGGCCGGCACCGCGATCAAAGTCGGCTACACGGTACACAACGACGGCACGACCGGCGCGCCCGGAGCGACGACCTGGTACGCGTTGAGCCCGACCGGCGCGTGCTCGACCGGCGCCGTGCTGTCCGGACAGGCGGTCCTGATCAAGAAGGTCGCGTTCAACGGCCTGAATCCCTTCGAGCAAGTCGAGGTCAGCGACCTGGTGCCGATCCCGCTCGGCCTGGATCACACGCTGTCGCAGTACCAGCTGTGCGTCATCCTCGATGGTGAGAAGGCGATCGCCAAGGAAAAGAACTCTGGAAACAACGCCGCGGTTTCGGTGGGCAAGCTGACGGTGACCGGCGCGAAGGGCGGCTGCTTCGAGGACGCTACCGACTTGCAGGGTGCGAACAACGACACCTCGGCCAAGGCCGTGATTCTGCCGCCGGAAAGCACGCAATCGGTGGGTTCGTGCGGCAACGAGGACTGGTGGAAGATCAGCGTTCCCCAGGGCAATTCACTCGTCGTGACGATGACTTCGACGCCGGACCTGTGGACCTCGGACGTGCCTGGCGATTTGGACATCGATCTGCTGGCGCCCGACGGCAAGACGCTGCTCGACACGGTCAAGCAACCGGGCAGCGTCAAGAAGGCGGCGGCCCTGACCGTGACCGCGACCGGCGACTATCTGGTGCGGATCTATGCCCATGTGCCCGGAGCGCAAGCGCAATACAAGCTCGCGGTGCAGGTGATCGGTCCGGCGCAGGGTCCCGATCTGTTTGCGGGCGGCTTGACGGTCTCGCCGCAGTCGACCTATCCGGGCGCGCTGATCAAGACCAAGCTCAAGCTGTCCAATCTGGGTAACCAGGCAACCGGCGTGTTCACGGTGCGTTACGTGTTGTCGCCCGACACGGTCATCGACGCCAAGGACCAGGTGCTGAAGGACGTGGTGTACGGCAAGGGCATCGCCGCCTCTGCGTCACAAGTGGTGGATCAGACGCTGGTCCTGCCTGTCGTGGCCGGTGGCAAGTGGTTCGTCGGCGTGCTGGCGGACTCGACGGCGGCGATCAACGAGGCGGATGAAGGCAACAACGCGGTCGTTTCCAATACCTTGCAGCTGAGCAGCCAGCTGTCGTGCGCGTCGGATAGCTACAGTGGCAACCATACCCTGGACGATGCGGCGGCCCTGCCGGCGACGACGGCGACGTACGCCAAGCTCAATGTCTGCCCCGGACTGGAGGACTGGTTCGCCATCCAACTTCCCGCAGGCAAAGCGTTTTCAGTCAAGCTCGGCTGGAAGTACCTGTCTGGCAAGGGACTGGTCGGCGTGCAGATCGTCGATCCCAGCAAGACCGCGGTCGTGGCGGGCGTGGCCAGCCCGGTCAACTCCGTGGCGACGATTCCCTATCTACAAACGGGAGGTACGTACTACATCCACACCTACGTGCTGCCCGAGAACGGCACGCCCGTGCCCTACGACTACGACCTGACCGTGACGGTGGCCGAGCCGGATCCGAGCGACGTGTGCCTGGCCGACTACTACGAGGCCAACAACAGCGCCAAGTCCGGACCGGAGTTGGGTTGCGGCGAGGCGACCTTGTCCCTGTGCCTGGGCGACGAGGACTGGTTTCACCTGACGATGCAAAAAGACGAGGTGGTGACTCTGGATCTGCAGAACGCCGCGCAGGCCTTCCAACTCAAGATCTATGACAACCCGAACTTGCCGGCGATCAAGATCCAGGCGAGCAACGGGCCGCTGAAGTTCACCGCACCAGCCAGCGGTACGTTCTACATGCAGATTGCCTACAAGAACCCGGGCACCAAGCCGGCCTCGTTCGCCTACGGGCTCAAGGTGGATGGCGGCAAGGGCGTGGATCTACTGGCGAAACTCCAGAGCGTGTTCCCTGCCCAGATCGTCCAGGGCGAGGACGTATACGTGACGGCGCAGATCAGCAACGTGTGCCAGGACCCGGCCAGTGCGTTCAGCTATGCCTACTACTTTTCAGCAGATGCCAAGCTCGACAAGGACGATGTGCTGCTGGCGACCAAGGGGCTGCCGGGGCTCTTGGGCAAGGCGAACGCGTCCTTTGACGACAAGGCGATCATTCCGATCGAGGCCAAGCCCGGACCGGCGTACCTGATTCTCGCCGCCGACTCGAGCAATACCGTGGCCGAGAGCCAGGAACTGAACAACAGCGACGCCTCGGCAATCGAAGTGGTCAAGCTGTGCCTGGCCGACGTGCTGGAGCCCAACGGGGCGCCGCAGATCGCCGCGCCGCTGCAGTTCGGCACGACCCCGGACTTGTCGCTTTGTCCATACGATCTGGACTGGTACACGTTCGACGCGGTGAAGGGCCAGACCGTCACGCTGACGATGACGCTCGACCAAAGCAAGGGCGACTTGGACCTGCGCTTGTACAAGGTCGCGAAGTTCGGCCAACCGGTGGCGACTTCGGCGACCAAGAAGTCGCCCGAGCAGATCGTCTGGACCGCGGACGAAACGACCAAGTACTACGTGCGCATCAACGGCTTCGCGGGAGACAGCAACGCGTACAGCCTGGCGTATTGCAACAAGGTCGGCGGCAGTTGCGTCGAGTGCAAGGATGACAGCGTGTGCAGCGCGTTGCAGCAGTGCGACCTCGTGACCACGCTGTGTGGCCCCAAGAAGTGTACGGCCCAGGACGTGAGCCTGTGCAACGACGGCAACGCTTGCACGGCGGACTTGTGCGGCGCCAACCAGACCTGCAGCAACGTAGCGGCGATTCAGCCCTGCGATGACGGCGACGTGTGCAGCTTGGGTGAAACTTGCGACGGCAAAGGCACTTGCATCGCGCCAAGCCAACAAACGCTGCAGGCTCTGGCCAGCGGCGTGACGGCGACCGACGTGGGCAACGACGTGACGCTGACCGCGGACGGCGGCTACGTCCTGGCCGGCGCGCGCGATGTCGGCCAAGGGCTGCAAGGCTACCTGGAACGACGCGACGCGCAGGGCAAGGTCCTGTGGAGCAAGGTGTATCCCGAAGCGCCGGTGCCCTCGACCCTGCAGGCGGCGGTGGTGATCGCGGGTGACGAGATCGTGGCGGCGGGTTCGGCGGCGATTTCGGGCAAGGCAGGCGTGACGGCGGGTTGGCTGCTGCACGTCGACCTGAAGACCGGCGCGACCATCGCGAGTTCGACGCTGCCCGTCGGGGCGCAATCCGCGCGGTTCGAAGATCTGACCGCAGTCGCGGGCGGCAGTTTCGTCATCGCGGTGGGTCAGGCGGGCAATCCCGGCAAGTTCGGCGAAGGGCAAGACGCGTGGGCGGCGCTGCTCGATCTGGACGGCAATGCGCTGTGGACGCAGTACCTGGGAGGCGTCGGCGACGATGCCTTCCATGCGGTGCAGGCCCTTGCCGACGGCAGCGTGCTTGCGGTGGGCGACGACGACGTGGGTGGGATGCGGCAAGGCCTGGCGACACGGCTGGCGGGCGACACGGGCAACGTGCTGTGGAGCAAGACGGTGACGACCGTCGGAGCGCAAACCACGCTGCGGGCAGTGACATTGGCGTCGCAGGCGACGGCGGTAATGGCGGGCGGTTGCGACGAGGGCCAAACGGGCGTGAAGCCGCCGGCGTGGCAGGGCGCTGTGGTGCGCATCGGTCTGGACGGCAAGATCGGCACCCAGACGATCGTGCCGGCGACGACGCCGCAAGCGCCAGCGTTCGTGGGCCAGAAGACCGCGCGGTTCGATGCGGTGATCGTGCGCAAGGACGGGTCGCTCGCGCTGGCGGGCACGACGGGCGCAACCGGCGAGAAGACCTGGGCCATGGACGCGGCCATCTGGCAACTGGGCGTCGATGACAGCGTCAAGTCGGTCGCGGCGTACGGCAAGGGTGGCACGGACGGATTCGCCGCTCTGGTGGCCTGGGGCAATCGCTTGCTGGCGCATGGTACCTTGGCGATCGGCGAGGTTACGGCCGACGCCGTGACGCTGCAGTTGACGCCGCCCGCGCTCGATTGCGACGACACCAACGCCTGCACCGCCGACACGTGCAATGCGATCCTGGGCTGCAGCCACGCCGCGGTCGCCGATCTGACGCCGTGTGGCACGGGCAAGGCTTGCCTCGCGGGTGTCTGCCAATAAGATGGCCGCCATGTCCAAGCCGAGTGCTTCCTCGCATCCCATCGCCAAGACGCGTGCTTGGGCGCGACCGCTGCTGGCCGCCCAAACGCCGGATGAACCGCAGGGCGCCGCCGACGCACTCTGGGCGCTGGGTGAACAAGCCGAGGCGGGCTACGATTTCGCCCAGGCCCGTCTGGGCTATCTCGCGGCGACGCGCGCGGCTCCAGGGCAGAAAGCTGCAGACTATACCCGGCGTTATGCGGAGTTCCTGGTCGAGCGCTTCGGTCAGTTCGAGGAAGTGGCGGCGTGGCTGGACGATGCGCAGTTCGAGGCGCCGCGCGACGCCAACGGCCTGCAGTTCCAGCGCTTGTTGGCTCGTGCAGCCCGGGAGACCCAGCATCCGCGGGCGGCCGCGCTGGACCAAGACCTGGCCATGCGCGGAGATCCGCAAGCGATCGAGCGCGTGGCCGTGGCGTTGCTGCAGTCCGGCGGTCATGCCGAAGCGAAAGCCCTGCTCGAAAAGCACGCGTCAGTGCTGGAGCCACTCGGCGCCGCGGACAAGTTGCTGACCCGACTGCGCCACGACGAACTGCAGCGCGCGACGGCAGACCTCGCCCCGGTGGAAGCCGGGCTGTACTCGCACGAACTGGACAACGCCCGCGCGCAGTTGGAGGCGTTGCGATCGAAGTGGGGCCAGGCGGCGCCCTTCCTTTCCCTGGAATCCCGGCTGCGGACTGCGGAAGTGCAGGGCCAGGCGAGCCGACTGCGTGAAGCGATCGACATCGCCCTGGATGCAGTCGATCTGGACGCCGCGCACGAGGCGGCCCGGGCGCTGGCGGCATTGGACGGTGCGACCGAGGCGGATCGCAACTACCTGGTGTTCATCGGACGTCGCCAACGGGAAGCCAGGCTGCGCGCGCTGCTGGACGAAGTGGCGGCCTCCGACGACGAGGTGGCGGCCCTGCGCGGCCTGGCCCTGGTGGCGGATCGCATCGGCGTGGATGAACCGGTGGAAGTGACCGGCCATGACGTGCGCGTCGATCGCCATGCCGGACCGTGGAGTGTCGTGCGTGAAGCCGCAGGGTTGCAGTCGGGGCCCCTGGCCGAGCACCTGAGCGAGTTGCAACACCTGCTGGCCCTGCGCACCGCGGTGGAGATGGAAGACGCCGACAACGCCGAGACCTGGCTGAAGGCGCTGCCGGCCGCCTGGCAGAAGGGGCCGACCGCGCAAAAGGCCAAGGCCCTGGCGCAAGTCCGGACACAGGCTCGGCAACGCGAGGCGGAAGCGGTGGTTGCCGGCGAGTTGCAGGCTCTGCTCGACGAGGGCGCGCTCGACGCGGCGGCGACGGTCCTGCACGGCTGGATGCGCGCCCATCCGGTATTGTCCACAGATCTCAAGATGTTGCGCAACGAGTTGCAGTTGGCGCGGCAGAACGGCGAAAAGCGCAAGGCTCTGCGGGCGGAGTTCGATCTGCGCCTGGGGAAAGCTGAATTCTTCGCGGCGCGCGCTGTGCTGGCTGAACTGGCGCACCTGCTGCCCGAGGCCGAGCGCAAGGAGCTGCAGACGGCGCTCGAAACCCAAGCTGCGCCGGCGCTGCGGGCCAAAGGCATGCCGCCCGGGCTGCAAAAACTCAAAGTGGACGCGGCATTTGCCACGGGCATCGCGCACGGGCGGCTGGTGCTCGTGCAAGACCACATCTGGCTGGTCATCAATCTGGAAACGGGCGGCCTGCAACCCTTCGCCCTGCCCGAGGCGTGGCCGGTGCAAGCCCAGGCGTGGACTCGCATTGCCGCGGTGGGCGAGCGGATTCGCCTGGTCGGGCTGTCCAACCAGCGGCTGGTGGTCATCGAGCAGTTGCCGGGGCAACCGCCAGAGATCGTGGCCGGCGCGGACCTGCGGACGCTGATGCGGGGCGATGACCTGTTGATCGGCGCGGCGCTGCAACCGGACGCGAAGTCCTGGCGGCTATTGGCGAGATCGTCGCTGCGGGACAACGCCTCGACCTGGCTGCGCGTGGACCTGTCGTCGTTGCAGACTGGGACGCTCGAGGTGCTGGATTACCACAAGACCGCGCCGATGCTCGAGAGCACCACGGGCATCGACGGCGCGCCGGACCAGGGTCTGACGATCACGGGCACGCGGCATCGGCAGCAGTACGCCTTGGCGATGGTGGACGAGCAGGGCCAGCCGCAAGCGAGCTTCAGCCACGAAGACGTCGGCGAGCCGATTGCGGGATTGCGCCAGGCGTTTGCGTGGCCGGCGCAGGATCGGGTCTACGCCAGCTTCACGACGCGAGATCCGTTCGGCCTGGACACCAATCTGCGCGGCGAACCTTCGCTGCTGGTGTTGCGTGGCGGCAAGATCTCATTTCTTTCCAGTGAATTGCGCAAGCGTTTCCTGCCGACCCAGCCCGTGACGATCGATCAGCCGTGGACGCTCGATGCGGCCCAGGGTCGGCTGTGGTTCGCGGCGATTCCGCATGAGACGGGACAGGACGCCCTGCTGCTCGGGGTGGATGCACGCACGCTGCGGCCCGACAAGCCCGTGGCGATGGCTGGCGTCGAGCGGGTCCTGGCGCTGCTGCCGACCTCGGATGGCGTCGTGGCATTGGTGCGGCTGCAGGGCGGCGGCTTCGGTCTGACGCGCGCACGCATGGGGACTGACGGTCTGGCGTTGACGACGACCCGTCTGCCGCTGTAGGGTGTCGCGCTTCGCTCCCGCAGGTCACTCTTGCCGTGGACTCGAACGAAACTGAATTTTGGAGGATCCCATGGGCAGTGGCAGCCGTAGTCCGAAGATGCGCCGTCTCGATGCACGCAAGAAGAAGATCGAGCGCATCAAGCGCCGCATCGTGACCGCCAAGGCCGCGAACAAGGCCAAGAAGACCGCCTGATGTCCGCCGATGCGCGTGGTCAATCCTGCCTGTTCTGCCGTATCGCGCGGGGCGAGCTGGGCACGAAGTTCCTGCACGAGGACGCGGACGTCGTGGCGTTTGCGGACCTTCACCCGCAGGCGCCGGTGCACGTGCTGGTGATCCCGCGCAAGCACTTGACTTCGCTCGCCGAATCGACGCCGGCTGACGATGCAATGCTCGGCCAGATCCTGGCGGCGGTGCGCAAGGTCGCGCAACAGCTGGGCGTCGACACCGCGGGCTATCGCACGGTGCTGAACTCGGGCGAACAGGCCGGCCAGAGCGTCTTGCACCTCCATGCGCACCTGCTGGCGGGAAGATCTTTCGCCTGGCCGCCTGGTTAGCCGATGGTACGCCTCAAGCGCGAAATCGAAGGCGTCCGCCAGCACCACGGGGTGCCGCTGCCCTCGTACGCCTTGGATCCGCAGGCGAGTGCCCAAGTCCTGCCCGGTTTGGACGAATGGTTGCGCACGCGGGAGCCCGCCGAGCCTGGCGTCGAACCTCGAGCGCTACGCGTGCTGCTGGCCGGCGTGCCCCGTCTCGATCTGGCGATGGATCTGGCGCGCGACGGTCACTGGGTCACGGTGTGTGATCTCGACTCGGAGCGGATCGCCGAACTGCACTCGGGCCTGGACGCCAAGGTCGCGGCACGGTTGACGTTGGTCGATCGCGTCTACGGCGAGGCCAGTTTCGCGCCCTCGTCGTTCGATCTCATCCTGCTGGCCGACGCGCTGCACACCTACCGCGAACCGCAGTGGCTCGTGCACAAGGCCCAGCGAGAACTCAAGCCTGACGCGCTGTTGGCGTTGCGCCTGCTGGTGCAGGGCCCGTTGCATGACCTGCCGCCCTCGAGCCTGTTTCCACACGGAAAGACGCGACCGCCGTCGCCGGCCTCGGGTGGCCAGGTGCTGGCCGAGCGCGCGGGCGAGAAAGCTTTGTTCGAAGTCGAGCGCTGGCTGCGGTCGCCGGCGGGTCTGCTGCTGGCCGGACCGATGGCTCGGGACGCGATCGAACGGGGCGCGCACCTGCAGACGGAACGCTTCGCGCCGCAAGCCGAGGCGATGGTTCAGGCCGTGGCTTCTGTTTTGCAGATCGAAGAGTTGCGCGTCGGCCACACGTTGCGATTGCGCCTGGCGGACGCGCTGTACGGTCTGCACCAACCGCTGCGGGTGCCTCTGTTGAAGGCCCTGCGCGCGGTGCCCGAAGAAGCGAATGACGTCGATAGGATGCGCAAGACTCCCCGCGTGTTGGGCATCGTCGCACGGCGAGCGCTGACGTTGCGATCGTCGCAGTCGCCGTTCTGACGCGGATTCGCCCTGGTTCTGGGCCGATTCCGCCCCCCTTCCTCGCGTGACATCGCGTGCCTTGGGGACTACGCTGGCCGAGACCGTGTGGCTCGCCGGTCGAGGTGTTCGCGTGTTCGGCATCGGCGGTCCGGAACTCATCGTGATCGTGATCCTGGCGTTGCTGCTGGTGGGCCCGGACAAGTTGCCGCAGGTCGTCAAGACCGTCGGGACCGGTTTGCGCGATCTGCGCCGGGCGGCGAATCTGGCTCAGTCTGAACTGCGTGAAACGATGGACGAGTTGGTGCGCGAGGTCGACCTCGACGATTCCCGCCGCAAAGCGCAGCCCGCGCCGCCGCCGATCGACGAGCACCCGGTCGCGCCGCCTCGGCTCCAGGCGGCACAGGCTCTTGTCGAGGGACCGTCCCCAGTTGCCGATCGCATGCCCGTGCACGAGCCGCCGCAGGGACCGCCGCTCGACGGATCGACCCTGGCCGTGATCGAGCGACGCCGTGCCGAACCGGGCCAGCAGGTGACGGCGGCAGCAGCGCCGCTTGCCGGTTCAGATCTTCGCCCGATGACTTCGGCAGTTTCGGCGTTGTTCCCAGCGGTTCTAACACCACAGGCCGCCGATGGCACGCTACCTCGGGCCAACGTGCCGCGCCGAGCTGGCAGTGCCGCCGAGACCGCTGACGCGACGCCCGTCGCCCCGCCGGCCGAGACCGGTGAAGACAAGCAGGACCCGACCTGACATGACCGAAACCCAGGGCCCCGAGGGGCAAACCCAGGGCACGATGTCGTTCCGCGAGCATCTCGGGGAATTGCGCAAGCGTTTGTTCCGCGCCACCGTGGCTGTGGTGCTGGGCTTCTTCGTCGCGTGGAACTTCCACATCGAGTTGTACGCCCTGCTCTCGGAGCCGGTGCGGACCGCGCTGGCGAACAACAACCTCTACGCGATCAAGGCGCTGCAGATTACCGAAAGCATCGAGGTCTACATGAAGATCTCGCTGTTCGGCGGTCTGCTGCTGGCCAGCCCGATGGTGTTCTACCAGATGTGGGCGTTCGTCGCTCCAGGCCTGTTGGACAAGGAAAAGCGCCTGATCACGCCGGTCATCGCCGGCTCGGTGGCATGCTTCCTGCTCGGCGCGGCGTTCGCCCATCTGGTCGTGCTGCCGTTCATGACCGACTTCCTGATCCGCCTGACCATGGAAGCGCCCGGCATGACGCTGGAACCGACGCTTTCGAGCACGGTGTCGTTTTCGGTGCTCATGCTGGTGGCGTTCGGCGCCGTGTTCGAACTGCCGCTGTTCATGTACGTGCTGGCCGCGTTGGGCCTGGTGTCCGCCAAGGGTTTCCTGGGCTTCTACCGCTACTGGGTGGTCATCGCCTTCATCATCGGCGCCGTCCTGACGCCGACCCCGGACCCGATCAACCAGTCGCTGATGTCGGCACCGCTGATCGTCTTGTACGGCGTGGGCGTGATCATCGCGTGGCTGGTGCAGCGTGAGCCGGCGGGGGCGGGCCGGCGGGTGCCGCGGCGCTCGGTCATGGCGGTCGCCGCGGTCCTGGTCCTGCTGGCCGGCGCGGCGGTGTCCTACATCCTGCGCGATCGCGAGTCCGGGCCGTTGGACGACGTGCCGGCGGACGTGCGCCAACTGTTGGGGGTGCATCGGGCCGGCCTGACGCGCTTTCAGCAAAACGTGACGCCCGGTTCGGCGGCGGCAGTGGGTCTGGCCCCGTTGGCGCTGCTCGAAGCCTTGGACGTCAAGCTCAAGGACCCGCAACTGCTGTTGGCCCGCTTCGACGACGGGGCCGCGCTCATCGTACAGGTCGACGACGCCAAGGCCGTGGTCCAGCGCGTGGCCAAGCTGCGACAGGCTTCGGTCGTGCGCACGGCTTCGGGGCCCTCGGTGTGGTTTCCAGTGCCGGGCGGGCCGTCCTGGCGGGCAGTGGCGTCGAGCGCGCACGTGCTGTGGCTGGGTGACGACGGCGGTCTCGCGCATCTTTCCGCGGTCAAGCAGAAGCGCAAGCCCGCCCTGATTCAGGACAAAGGCGTCGAGCAGCGGCTGGCGGACCTGCGCAGCGGCGGGCCAGTCTGGAGCTACGTGCCGTCGCCACAGGGCATCGCCGGCTGGCTGCCGGGCGGGGCGCTGGCGAACACGGTGCGGCTGGCCTCGGCGGTGCTGGAACGCGACAAGCGCGAACTGACGGTGCGATTCGAGTGCATGGGTCCCGAGGCGGCGATCGCTTTGCGCGACCGCATCGAGTCGTGGGCGGCGGACAGCCGGCGCACGGCGACGCGACCCTCGGATCGCCACGTGCAGGAACTCTCGACGCGGGTGCAGGAATTGGCGCAGGTGATGGCGCGAGCGGCCGATGCGAGTTCTCGCCTGGCGCCGCCCAACAGCCCGGATCGGGCGACGCTGGAGGCAGGCAGCGCGCGGGCATTCCAACTGGCGCGTGAACTGGCCGGCCTGGGTCCGGGCGCGACGCCCCGGCATCCCGATTCACCCGGGCCGCAACGCGAGGCCGAGGCGGCACAGGCGGGGCACGACGAGAGCTCAGTGCTGATGCAAGCGCTTCAACCACCTGCGGTTTCCACGACGACCGCAGTCGCGACGGCGGTGACGTGGACGGTGCAGGGCGACATGGGCCGGCTGCTCGACCTGTTGACGGCCCCGGCGAGCACCGGTTTGGCGCCCGAAGCGTTGCGCGCGCTCAAGTTGGTGCTGCGACCGGCCGTGGCAGTCAAGGCTCCGACTGCGTTGCCGATTCCGCCGCGTCAGGTCATGAATCCGCAAAAATTGCCGGCGGCTGAAGCCGCGCCTTGATCTGCGAAGTCCGCCTACGCGGAC
>CAYHHL010000053.1:0-26662 GCA_964356325.1 uncultured Enterobacteriaceae bacterium
TCAGGATGACACTGGAGGGAGGGCCGCGTCCGCACCACACCCGAGGCCGGAGCCGGGGCCGGGGCCGGAGCCGGGGCCGGAACCGGAGCCGGGGCCGGAGCCGGAGCCGGCGCCGGAGCCGGAATCGCTAGCAGGAGCTGTGACCTACGCCCGAACCCGAACCCGAGCCCGACCCCGAGCCCGACCCCGAACCCGCACCCGAGCCCGCACCCGAGCCCGACCCCGGGCCAGACCCCGGAGCCGTGGCCGCGACCGTGGCCGCACCCGCCCCTAGAACTGCGCCGCCACCGCCACCTTCGTGCTCGCGTCGTACCCGCGCACCTGCAACGGCGGCGTCGTGTCGTAGCCCTGCGCGTAGATCAGCTTCAGTTGCAGGGTCTTGGTCACCGCCACCGCCAGCGAACCGTCCACCAATCCGCGCACGTCGCTCGCGTCCAGCAGGTTGGGCTGTACGTACACGGTCAAGGCCAGCGCCGCCGTGTCGGAAATCTGCCAGCCGCCGGTCAGATGACTCGACAGCCGATGCTCCAGCACGCTGCCTGCCGGATCGCCCGCGGCCGGCTTCAGCACCTGCTCCCACTGCGCCATGTAGGCCATCCCGAAGGCGAATCGCAGCGTCTTGGTCGCCTCTACGTCCAGGCGTGGTCCCGTTCCCAGCAACGCGCGGAACTTCAGCCGCCGCCAGCGGTCGAACTCGTGCTGGGCAAACGCCTCCCAGCTCCAGGCTTCGGTCAGTTGCCGTCGCAAGCGCAGGTGTTCGAAGATCTTCTGCTGGTACGGCTCCGCCTCGAACCGCCCCAGCTGGCCCTTCTTGCCGTACGCGCCGCTCACGGTCAGGAACGTCAGCCAATCGCCTCTTCGGTAGAAGCCGGTCGTCGCCGCCGATCCCGCCAGCAGCTGCGTGTTGCCCGCTTGCCACTCCAGCGCCGCGGCGACATTGCCGGACGCGCCCTCCTGCGCCGGTTTGCCGATGAGCGACTGGACGTTGACGATCTGCGCCAGGGCCGGCAGCGGCAGCAGGAGCGCGAGACTGGTCACGAGGGCACGAAGCACGGGCATCGGTTCTCCGAAAGGCTGCGGGAGGTCCAGCGTAGCCCGCGGCTGGTGTGAGCGGCAACCCGGCGTCACCTCTAGCCAGGCCATTGACGGCCAGCCGGCAAACGTCGGAAAGTGGCGACCTTGCGTCCGTCAGCCTCAGCAGGCAGCGAGCGCGCGCCATGAACCTGGAGCGCCCATGCCGATCGCCTCGCGTATCTTCGTCCTCGTGCTCGCCTTGTGCGCCGCTATGGCCGCCAGCCACTTCGCGTTCGCCGCCACCGCGCCAGCCACGCCCGTCACGCCCACCGCTACCGGGATTGCCGGCCACGGGGAGGTAGCGCAGGCCCACCAACTCAAGCGCCATCTCGATCACGACGCCGGCATCTTGCCACGTTTGCAGGCGATTCTCGGCCTGGTGGTCATGATCGCGCTTTGCTGGCTGTTCCGAGAACGCCGTCCGGGCCAGATCTTCCCTTGGCGCGTCGTGGTCACGGGCGTCATCCTGCAACTCGTGCTCGCGGCCTTCATCCTCAAGACCAGTTGGGGCGAGCCGATCTTCGCCGCGGTCAACGACGCCTTCGTGGCGCTGATGAACTACTCCAACAACGGCGCGCGCTTCCTGTTCGGCGATCTCGTGTCTGGCAGTGCCCTGGTCGCATTCTCGGTCCTGCCCACCATCATTTTCTTCAGTTCGCTGATGACCCTGGGCTACCATACTGGAATCATGGTGCATGTCGTGCGAGGATCGGCCCGCTGGATGGCGCGCTGGATGGGCACGTCGGGCGCGGAATCGCTTTCCACCGTCGGCAACATCTTCCTCGGCCAGACCGAGGCGCCGCTGATGGTCCGCCCCTTCTTGCCGCGCATGACCCGGTCCGAACTGCACTGCATCATGGTCGGCGGGTTCGGCACGGTGGCAGGCGGCGTGCTCGCGGCCTACGTCGACATGCTCAAAGGGCCATTTCCCAACATCGCCGGGCACTTGCTCACCGCCAGCATCATGGCCGCGCCCGCGACGGTGCTGGTGTCCAAACTTCTGGTGCCCGAAACCGAGAAGCCCGCGACTGGACCCGGCGATCACATCGAAGTGCCCAAGATCCATCAGAACGTCATCGACGCCGCGGCTTCGGGCGCATCCGAAGGCATGTCGCTGGCCTTGAACGTAGGCGCCATGCTGATTGCCTTCATCGCGCTGGTTGCCCTTGTCAACGCGGTCCTGGCCGGCGCCTGCCACCTCATCGGCATCGAAGGCGTGACGATGCAACGGGTCTTCGGCTGGGCCTTTACGCCCATCGCCTGGCTGATCGGCATCGACTCGACCGAATCCGCCCAGGTCGGCAGCCTGCTCGGCATCAAGATCGTGCTGAACGAATTCGTCGCCTACCTGGAACTCGCCAAGAACCTGGGCAGCCAGGCGCCGTTGTCCGAACGCGCAACCATCATCACCGCCTACGCTTTGTGCGGATTCGCCAACTTCTCCAGCATCGCCATCCAGATCGGCGGCATCGCCGGCATGGCTCCGGAACGCCGACGGGATCTCGCGACGTTGGGCCTGCGCGCGATGCTCGGCGGCTCGGTGGTGGGCTACATGACCGGCGGGCTGGCGGGGTTGTTCGTGTAGTTACGGGCAGTTGTTCGAGACCTGCACGTCGTCGATCAGCACGCCCAAGCCGCCGTTAGCTGACGAGTCGATGGTGTCGAAAGCGAACACCAGTTTGACCGGCTGCCCGGCGTACTTGGACAGGTTCACCGTGATCTTCTGCCAGGATCCGACCGTCGATCTCACCCACAGCGTCGCCTGGGCCCCGGACTGCTGCTGAACTTTCAGACTCAGCACGTCGTAGCTGCCGTTTTCGGTGTCGGCAAAATACCAGAACGACACCGAAGGGTTGGCCTTGGGTACTGCGAACTCCGCAGAGGTCGCGGAGCCGCTGTTGGTGCTGCCATTGTTGAAGTTGCTCGTGCTGCCGTAGTACAGGACGCCAGATGCCGACTGGGACTTCGCCGCGGGGTTCCAGACCTGCCAGCCGACGCTGCCCTGCATCGGCGTGAAGGTGAAACCAGCTACGTCCTTGCCATCGAAATGGTTTTCCAAAGCGTAGGGCGCGCAACACCCAGGTGCACCGCTCGGCGCGTGCTTGCATCCCACCGCCACTTCGCAACTGTCGATCGTGCACACATCCGCGTCATCACAAGTGTTCTGCTTGCCGCCGCCGCACACGCTGGAGTTGCACGTCTCCGCCACCGAACAGGGGTCGCCGTCCTCGCAGCCGCCTCCGTTGGCAATCACAGGAAAGCTGCACTTCGCGGTGGCCTTGTCGCAAACGTCGGTCGTGCAAGGCAAGCCGTCGACACAGAACGTGCCCAAGCTCGAGATCCGCCGGATGCCATGAAAATCAGCGACCACGAGCGCGCCATCCGCCGCGATGGCGATGCCTTGCGCCGTCGGGAAGCCCGCTTGGGTCGCGACGCCGTCCTTGAATTCGTTCACACCGCTGCCCGCCCAAGTGCTGACGGTGCTGTCCTTGTCGATGCGCCGAATCCGCTTGTTGCCTGAATCTGCGACGTAAAGCGCGCCGTCCGCTCCGACCGCGACGTCCGAAGGCGCGAAGAACTTGGCGAATTGCCCCTTGCCTTCGACATAGCCCTGGCCGCCGCCAGCGACCAGATCGACATTGCCGTCGGGGGCGATGTGCCGCACGTCGTGGGAATTGCCTTCAGTGACGAAGACATGGCCTAACGCGTCGACCGCCAGGCCGTTGGGCGATGAGAACGAAGCCGAAGTGCCGGGGCCATTGGAGCCGCCCTGCTGTCCGGAACCAGCGAGAGTCCCAACGGTTCCGTCGGGCGCAATGGTGCGGATGCGTTGGTTGTTCATGTCCGCCACGTACGCCTTGCCGTTGCCATCGACCGCCACCGACAGCGGGAAGTTGAACTTCGCGCTCGAGCCGGCGCCGTCCAGGTAGCCGGTCTGGCCACTGCCCGCCAACGTCGAAACCACGCCCAAAGGGCTGATCTTGCGAATGCGGTGGTTGTTGGCGTCGGCGACATAGAGCGTGCCGAACTTGTCCACCGCCACGTCCGCAGGGCTGTTGAATTGCGCTGAACTGCCCGGTCCGTCGAGGTAGCCTGCCTGGCCACTGCCGGCGACGGTGGTGACCTTGCCATCAGGACTCATCTTGCGGATCCGCTGGTTGCTCTGGTCCGCGACGTACACGTTACCCGCGGCGTCGATCGCGATGCCGTGCGGACCGTAGAACGCCGCGTTGGCGCCGACGCCGTCGAGGTAGCCCGAGCTCTTGCCGCCCGCCAACGTCGTGACGAAAGCCTTGTCGGTCGAACACTTGCCGCCCAGGCAATGGTCAGAGAGCGTGCACGCGCTGCCGTCGTCGCAAGGTCCGTCGTTCGCCAGGTTCTCGCAGTCGGCGCTGTAGGGATTGCACGCGTCCGTGGTGCAAGGATTGCTGTCGTCACAGGTTTTTGCCAGCGCGGCGCAGGCGCCGTTCGCGTCACAGGCCTCGCCGGTCGTGCAGGCGTTGCCGTCATTGCACGGCGTCTTGGCGGGTTGCTTGGTGTAGGTGCAGCCGCCGGTCTTGGCGTCGCAACTATCCGTGGTGCAAGGGCTACCGTCGTCGCAAATCTTGACCTGCGGCGCGATGGTGCGCACGGCGTTCAGATCGGCGACGACGATCGTGCCCTGCGGATCGAGCACAATGCCGTACGGATAGAGAAATGCCGCCTGGATACCCGAGCCGTCGAGCAATTGCTGGCCGCCGCTGCCGGCGAGCGTGGCGACCGTGCCGTCCTTGGCGATGGTGCGGATCCGCCGGTTGGCGCTGTCCGCGACGAGGAGATTGCCGGCGATGTCAATGGCTACCCCGAACGGGCTGTTGAACTGCGCCGAAGAGGCCGCGCCGTCGACGAAGCCAGCTTGGCCGCTGCCGGCAACAGTGGAGACGACGCCTTGCGGGCTGAGCCGGCGGATGTGGTTGCTGATTTCGGCGATGAAGAGATTGCCGTTGTTGTCCAGGGCGAGTCCGCGCGGGCCGCTGAACTGTGCCGAACTGGCCTGGCCGTCGAGGTAGCCCTGCTGGCCCGATCCGGCCAGGGTGGTGACGACCCCCTTGGCCGAGACCTTGCGGATGCGCTGGTTGGCCGCGTCGCTGACGTAGAGGTTGCCGAAGGCATCGATCGTCAAGCCGAACGGTGTGTTGAACTGCGCGCTGGTGCCCTGGCCGTCGAGATAGCCGGCACTCGAGCCAGCAAACGTAGAGACCACGCCGCCTGGGGTGACGCGGCGGATGCGCTGGTTGACGGTGTCGGTCACGAAGACGTTGCCGGCCTTGTCGACCGCGACTCCGCTGGGATTGTTGAACGTAGCCTCGCTGCCGGGACCGTCGGCGTTGCCCGCGGCGCCGCTGCCCGCCAGTGTGGTGACCGCGCCATCGACGGCGACGCGGCGGACGCGTTGGTTGGCCTGGTCCGCGAAGTAGAGATCACCCGAGGCACTGCGCGCAACACCGGTAATACTTTGGAACTTAGCGGCTTTGCCGACGCCGTTCTGGAAGCCCGCGGTGGCCTGGCCTGCCAACGTCGCGACCATCGGCTTGCCTGGGGCACACGCGCCGGCCTGGCAAACGGTCGAGAGGTTGCAGCCGTCGCCCGTTGAACACGCCGAAACATTGTTGCCGAACACGCACTTGCCCGAGTACGGATCGCAAGCGTCGTTCGTGCACACGTTGCCGTCGTCACAGGTGGTGACCTTGCTGGCCGCGCATTTGCCCGCCGCGTCGCACAGTTCGCCGCTGGTGCAGGCGGTGCCGTCGTCGCAGGGTTTGCCGGTGCCGATGGCGGTGAACACACACTGGCCGGTCTTGGCGTCGCAGGCGTCGGTCGTGCACGGGCTGTTGTCCTGGCACGTCATGGTGTTGGGGACGATCTTGCGGATGCGGTTGTTGTTGCGATCGGCGACCAGGATCGCACCCGCAGTGTCGACCGCCACGCCCGAGGGGTAGTTGAAGAGCGCCTGCTTGCCGGGGCCGTCGGTCCAACCCGGCTTGGAGATGTAGCCGGCAACCGTCGTGACGCTGCCATCGGGATAGACTAACCGAATTCTGTAGTTGCCGGCGTCAGCGACGATCAATGCCCCCGCTGGCGACCAGGCGAGGCCGTAGGGATTGGCGAACTGGGCGCTGGTTCCCGGCCCGTCCGCGAAGCCCACCGCGCCGCTGCCCGCCAGCGTCGAAACCGAACCGTCGGCGGCGACGACGCGGATGCGTTGGTTGATGGAATCCGTGACGTACAGCTTGCCGTTCGGGTCCAGCGCAAGGCCAATCGGGTTGTTGAACTGGGCGACACCTGCCGCTCCGTCCTTGTAACCCTGTGCTCCGCCGCTGAAAGTCGAGACGATCCCGCCGACGCTGATGCGGCGAATGCGGTGGTTGGCGGAATCTGCGACGAACAGGTCGCCGTTGACGCCGCGAACAATGGCAATGGGCGAACTGAAAGTGGCGGATTGCGCGGAACCATCCTGAGAACCGCCGGCTCCGCTGCCGGCCACGGTGGACACGGTGCCGTCGGGCGCGACCCTGCGGATACGGTGGTTGTTCTGATCCGCGACGAAGACGTTGCCCAAGGCATCGACGGCGACACCCGCAGGTGATGAAAAGCGGGCTTGGGCACCGGGGCCGTCCTGGAAGCCAGCAATGCCGTCGCCCGCAAGCGTGGACACGATGCCTGCCGGGCTGATCTTGCGAATGCGGGGGCCGCCCTGATCGCTCAGGTACAGCGTGCCGTCGCCGCCTCGGACGATGGCCGTAGGCAAGTAGAACGTCGCTGAATTCATGGGCCCATCGCTCGCGCCTTGCTGACCCGTCCCGGCCACCGTGCTGACCATCCCGTACGGATCCGCCACGCATTGGTTGCCCACGCACACGTCCCCGGTCGTACACGCGCTGCCGTCGTTGCACGCGCCGGTCAGCGCCGTGTGGTCGCAATTGCCAGTCCACGTGTTGCATTCGTCGATCGTGCATGGCAGGCCGTCGTCGCAGCCCTTGGTCAAGCCAGGCGAGCAGGTGCTGGTCTTTGCATCGCAAATATCGGAGGTGCAAGGGTTCTTGTCGTCGCACGGGGTAACGTTCCACTGCTTGCCGTCGCTGCTGCACACCCCGACCGCGTTGCCCTGGCACGCCACACTCCCGGGATCGCAAAGCTTTTCACTGCACGCGCCCTGGAGGCACAACTTGGCCGAAGTGCCGCAATCCGTGACCAGCGCGGTGCCCAGGCCCTTGCCATCGCATTGGACGATCTTGACGCCGTCGCACGATTTGGCGTTCGGCGTGCACACCTGGGGCTTGCATTGGCCCGCGTCGCAGCTGGTGCTCGCGGCGCACGCCTTGTCCGTGAAGCTCAGGCCGTTGGCGCTGCACGTGCGCAAGCCATTGCCGCTGCACACGATACTGTCGGGCGTGCAGACCTGGGCCGTGCACGCGCCGTCGACGCACTGCTTGCCGCTCGCCGCGCAGTCCTGCACCGCGCCCTGGTTCAAGCCCTTGGCGTCGCATTGCAACAGCTTGGTACCTGAGCATTTCTTGGCTCCGGGCGCGCAGATCATCAGCTTGCAGGACGTCAGGTCGCACACGGTGCCGGGAGCGCAGGCTTGGGGCACGAGCGACAGGCCGTCGACGCTACACGTCTGCAGTGTGCCCCCGTTGTCGCAACTGGCCACGCCGGGGACACAGACCTTCTCCAGGCATTCTCCATTCTTGCAGACCTTGCTCGCGCCGCAGTCCTGGGCGATGGCGGCGGTGAGCCCGAACGCGTCGCACTGGATGACCTGGGTGCCTATGCAGGTCTTGGCGAATGGCAGGCAGACCAGCGGCTTGCACGCGCCCGTGTCGCAGATCTGGCCGTTTTCGCAGGCGCTGTCCTTGCTGCCGAGGCCGTCGTGCGCGCAAGTCCGCAAGCTCGCGCCTTCACAGGTGACGCTGTCGGGCAGGCAGACGTGGGCCAGGCAAGCGCCGTCCAGGCAGGTTTGATTGCCACTGCAGGCCGGACCGTCGACCCAAGCGGTGCCGGCGGGGTTGCAGGTCTGGACCGTCGCGCCCTCGCACCGCTGGCCCGCAGGCTTGCAGATCTGCGCGACGCACTTGCCTTTTTCGCACGCAGCGCCAGCGCCGCACGAACTCGAGGTACTGGCGGAACCCTCGGCGTTGCAGGTCAAGACCGAGTCGAGGCCGCTGCACGTCGCGCCGCCAGGCAGGCAAACCGTGGGCAGGCACAAGCTGTCGGTGCAGAACTCGGTGCTCGCGCAGTCCGGCGTGCCGGTGCACTCGACGCAGGCGGACTTTGCGGTATCGCACACCTGGCCGAAGGCGTTGCAATCTTTGGAGCCCTTGCAGACGCCTGGCGCGGCGATGCACTGGCGCGCGCGGCAGACCTTGGCGCCCGTCCCGGCTGCCGGGGTCGGACAATCGCCATCGGACAAACAGTCGACGCACACGCCAGCGGCCTTGTCGCACACGCCGCCCGCTCCCAGGCAGACCTTGTCCGACTGGCACGCAACCGGCGCAACGCAGGCGTGATCGACGCAACGGGCTCCGACCGCGCACTGCGGACCGTACAGGCAGGCGACGCAACTGCCGGTCTGGCGATCGCAGTACGGCGCGGCGGCGGCACAATCAGCCATCGCTTTGCACGCGGAACCGGCATCGCTGGGGCTGACTTGATCCGGGCTGACCGGCGCGTCGAGGCCGGCATCCGAAGACGGCAGGGCGTCGGCTTGGACGACGGGCACTGCGGCGACGGGTTTCTGCTCGCAGGCCACGAGAGAGAGCAGGATCAAGCAAGCCAAGAGCGATCCCCAGGACTTGCACGCGTTCGGTTGAACGAGCGGGCGCATGGTGTCTCCTTCAGACAGTCAGTTCGCGCGCTGCTGGGGACAGGCGTGAAGAAGCGTGAGGGTAACCGAGTGGCGACCGCGACGCAAAGCGCAAAGCCCAAGGGTTCAAAGCCCAAGCTCGAGGCCCACGCGACGCCCCGTTCATCCTTTCTTGACGCAGTGCGGCAAAGCGAGCATGTTGACCAATAGGCCGTTTGCGTGCCCGGATCCGCCTTCGCTGGCTGGTCCGTCGCCCGCGGGAGCGCGCAGCCACAGCATGGATTGGCGGTCCGTCCTGGATCCCTTTCCCCGGGTACCGGCCAGTTCGCGCCGCGCCACCCGCAACCGATCAGGTCCCGCTCCGCCGCCACCCCCTACGGCCGCGCGCAAGGACGATGAGGAGTGCCACCATGAGCGACAATTTTTATACCGATAACGACGACTTGCGCTTCTACATCGAGGAGGCGGTCGATTGGGACACGCTGGTCGAGCTGACCGAGCACGGCGCCGCCGCGGAAGACCGCCCCGCCACGGTACGCGACGCCCGCGACATGTACGAAGACATCCTCAAGGAGTTCGGACGCTTCGTCGCCAGGCAGGTCGACCCGCACGTGCGCCGCATCGATCAGGAAGGCACGCGCCTGGAGAACGGTGAGGTGATCGTCGGTCCCGCATTCGCCAAGGTCTTCCAGGGCCTGAAGAAACTCGACGTCTACGGCCTGCCCTTGCCCCGCGAGGTCGGCGGCCTGAACGCGCCCGCGCTGGTCCATCTCGCCGCGTCCGAGATGATGGCCCGCGCCGACACGTCGTGCATGACCCACTTCGGCTTCCACGCCGGCGTCGCGCTCTCGCTGTTCACCTACGCCTTGCGCGACCCGCGCACCAAGTTCAAGAACGGCCGCGTGATCGAGACCCCGTACGATGACATCATTCGGGAAATCTGCCGCGGCGACGCTTGGGGCTGCATGGTCCTGACCGAACCGGGCGCGGGCTCGGACCTCGCGCAGATTCGCGTCACCGGCGTGGAACAGGCGGACGGCACGTGGTTGGTCAACGGCGAGAAGATCTTCATCACCTCGGGTCACGGCCAGTACCAGCTCGTGCTGGTGCGTACCGAGGATCCCGTGCGTTCTCCGGGACTCAAGGGCCTGTCGCTGTTGCTCGTCCGGCAGAAGATCGGCGGCAAGGTCAACGTCCGCATCAGCAAGGTCGAGCACAAGATCGGCCACATCGGCTCGCCCACGTGCTCGCTGGTGTACGAGGACAGCGTCGGCGAGATGATCGGCCGGCGCGGCGAAGGCTTCGAGCAGATGCTTTTGCTGATGAACTTCGCGCGTTTGGGCGTCGGATTCGAGGGCCTGGGCGTGTGCGAGGCGGCACTGCGGACCGCGCGGGAGTTCGCGGCCGAGCGCGTGACGATGGGCAAGACCATCGATCGCCACGAGATGATTGCGGACTACTTGGAGGACATGGACCTGTACGTCCACGGCATCCGCGCGCTGTGCTTTGAAACCGCGCAAAAGGTCGAGCGTTACCAGAAGTTGGAGCAGATCCTCAAGTTCGATCCGCCCAAGGACGAGGAGAAGCGCGCCGAGATGGAGCGCAAGGTCGGCCGCATCAAGCGCCAGGCCCGCGATCTGACGCCGTTGCTCAAGTACATCTCGTCGGAGAAGGCGGTCGAGCACTCGCGCATGGCCATGCAGATCTTGGGCGGCGTCGGCTACACCCAGGAATATGCGCCGGAAAAGCTGCTGCGTGACGCGCTGGTGCTGCCGATCTACGAGGGCACGAGCCAGATCCAGTCGCTGATGGTGCTCAAGGACCAGCTCATGCAGGGGCTGCGCGATCCGCGGCGGTTCATCGTCAAGATGGCGCGGTCCAACTGGAAGCGCGTGGCCGAGAACGAGCCCCTGGAGCGCCAGCTTTCCCGGCTGTTCGCCTACAAGTACAAGGCATTGCAGACCATCCTGGTGCGGATCGCGCGCAACAAGCTGAAGTCGACGTACGAACTGCCGATCGGCGCGTGGACCGATGCCCTGTTCAGCGAGTGGGACGCCAAGCTCGACTTCGCGCCGGGCCTGCTGCACGCCGAGCGCCTGACCAAGATCCTGTGCGACGTGTCGATGGCGCGCATCCTGGTCAAGTACGCCCTGCGCTTCCCGGAGCGGCGTACCTATGCGGAACGGTTCATGAAGCGTGCGGAATTGCGCTGTCGCTTCTGGCTGAGCGAAATCGAGGAGCACGGCGACGCCCTGTTGGCCGAACTCGCCGAGCGCAATGCCGCGGATCGGAAGTCGGCGAGCGCGGCGTAGTTCGGCAGCGGCGCTACAGGTCGAAGATCTTGCCGGGATTGAGCAGGTTGGTCGGATCGAGCGCTTGCTTGACTGCCCGCATCATCGCGATCTCCGCGAAACTGCGCCCGAACTGCAGGTAGGGCTTCTTCACCAGGCCGATGCCGTGCTCCGCGGAAATGCTGCCGCCGTGGCGCTGCACCAGCGCGAACAGTTCGGCATCCGCCGCGGCCGTGCGCATCGCCAGGTCCTCGCTCGCCATCCCCTCGGGTTGCAACGTGTTCAGGTGCAGGTTGCCGTCGCCCACGTGGCCGAACAGCGCCAGGGGCCAGTCCTTGCGCGCGGCGTGCCAGGTCGTCTCCAGGTCCTGCACGAATGCCGCCAACCCTGCGACCGGCAAGGCGATGTCGTTCTTGTGCGGACGGTTGGCCGCCAAGCTCTCGGTGATGGATTCCCGGTAGCTCCAAAGCTGGCGTGCTTGCTGGGGATCTTGCGCCAACGTGCCGTCCTGCACCACGCCTTGGTCGAGCAGTCGCGCCAGCCAGGCGTCCAGCCCTGCTCGGCCATCGGCTCCGGGCGTCGTCTCCAACTCCAGCAAGGCATAGCACGGAAACGCTTTACCCAGCGGCGGCTTGAATTTGCGGTGGGCGATGACCCGCTCCAGGCAAAACGCGGTGAACAGTTCGAAGCCCTGGATGGTCCCTGGCGCCGTCTGGCGGGCAACCTCGAAAAGCCGAAGCACCGCGGGTAGATCGGGCAGGCCGAACAGCAGCACGTCGACGTGGCCGGGCCGTTTCGCCAACTTGAGTGTGGCTTGCGTGATGATGCCGAGCGTGCCTTCGCTGCCGATGAACAATTGCCGCAAGTCCAGGCCCGAATTGTTCTTCTCCAGCGCGCCGCCCAGTTCGAGCACTTCACCTGCCGCGGTCACCACCTGCAGTCCCAGCACCCAGTGGCGCGCGTGGCCGTAGCGGATGACCTTGAGCCCGCCGGCATTGGTCGCCAGGTTGCCGCCTATCTGCGCGGAACCCTTGGAAGCCAGCTCGATCGGCCACTGCAGGCCAACCCCCCGGCACGCGTCCTGCACCGCTTGGTTGATCGCGCCGGCCTGGACCCGAATCGACTGGCCCAAGGTGTCGACCGGGCCGATGTGGTCCATGCGCGCGAGCGACAACACCAATTCGCCGTGCATTGCCACCGCGCCCGCGGCCAGGCCGGTCCGCCCACCCGACGGCACGATCGGCACGCCGAACTTTCGACAAAGCTGCACGATTGCCACGACGTGCTCGGTCGATTCGGGCAGCACGGCGGCGCATGGAGCGGGGGTGTAGATCCGGGTCCAGTCGCGACCCCAGGTGAGCAGATCATCGGGGTCGGTGAGAACACCTTCAGGACCCATGACTTCGCGCAGGGCGGCGAGAAAACCCGGCGGCGCGTGGGCCATCGGCAGCGCACCCGGACCGCGGGCGTCTGGCAGCGGAACCTGCAGGGCCATGGTGAACTCCTCGGCTCTCGTGAATCAACGCTTGCTCGGTCCGCGAGTGTAGT
Source organism: uncultured Enterobacteriaceae bacterium (assembly GCA_964356325.1). GTDB lineage: Bacteria > Myxococcota_A > UBA9042 > UBA9042 > UBA9042 > CAYHHL01. The sequence continues at coordinate 12,757 of CAYHHL010000053.1, forward strand.
CCGCTTCGGCTTGCATGGCCGAGTAGATTTCCTCGGCGCCGGTGTCGGTGAAGACTTCGCGCGCAGTTTCCATGCCTTGCCCCGTATCCGAGTCGACCGCCATCAACACCTGGCCGTCGTTCAGGCGCTGGACGTAGAACTCCGCGATCGCCGAAGGCAATCCCAGGCCCTTGAGCGCGCCACTCAGCCCGCCGACCGCCGCGCCCGCCATCGCGCCGAACAGCACCATCAGCGGTCCGGCCGCCATGAAGATGCCAAGGCCCGGGATCACGATCGAGCCGATGCCAGCCACGACTCCCAAGGCGCTGCCGACCACGCTGCCGATGCTGGCGCCTTCCGCCGCGCCTTCGCTATGGGTGTCATGGGCTTTGGCGAAGTCTCGAGAGTGGCTCTTGTCGGCGAACAGGACGGACACCTTGTCGTTGGCGATGCCGCGGTTTCGCAAGGCGGCCAGGACGACGACCGCGCGAGGTGCGTCGGGTACCAGGGCAAAGATGGACCGGGCCATGAAGAACCTCCTGGCAGTGATTATCCCCTTTTCGCGCACTCTGCTACAGTGGCGCACAATCGCTTGCCGCTTCCAAGGTGCCCTGCCGTAAGCGTCTAACATGCAAAGGAGTTCTCATGTCGATTCGCATCCTCGCCGCCAGCATCGCGTTGGCTACCCTTGCCACCGGTTGCGTCCGCCAGAGCGTGTACGACGCCGACATGGGCCGACTGAAGGGCGAGATGGGCGCCGCCGCCAAGAAGTGCTCCGGCGACCTCGACGAGGCGCGCAGGGGATGCGCCGAGGAAGCGGCCAAGACCGACGCGGCGAACAAGAACGCCTTGCAGACCATCACGGATCAACGCGATTCCACCAAGAAGGCCCTGGACGAGTGCACGAACAAGGGCGGCGATGCGGCCAAGAAGTACGCGTCTTGCCAAATCGAGCGCGATGAAGCCAAGCAGCGCCTGGCCCGGGTCGAAGCGTCCATCAACAAGGTCCGCGACGCCCTGAAGGTCATGTCGGACGCTGGCAAACTGCAGGTCAAGGTCCAGCGCGGCTTCCTGGTCATCGCGCTGCAGGGCGACATCCTGTTCGACAGCGGCAAGTCCAAGCTCAAGGACGAGGCCAAGCCGGTCCTGGGTGAACTGGCGGGCGTGCTGAAGTCCTTGCCGGATCGCCTGTTCCAGGTCGCGGGCCACACCGATACCGCCGGCGCCGAGGACCTGAACTGGGACTTGTCGATGCAACGCGCTCTGACCGTTGTGAAATTCCTCATCAAGGACGGCGGCGTGGACGGCAAGAACCTCTCGGCGGGCGGCTATGCGATGTACCAGCCGGTCTCGGACAACAGCAACGACGAGGGCAAGCGCGGCAACCGCCGGGTCGAGTTCCTGCTCATCCCCAACTTGAGCGAGATCCTCAACGTAGGCCCTGGCAAGTAGCGATTCTGACGTAGCATTGCCGTTGTTTCGCGACGCGTGGCCGGGTTTCTGGCACAGTCGGACGTCGGAGGCCACCCATGCTGCGCGCCCTGCTGATGATCCTGGGCCTGGCGTTGGTGGCGCCGACGCTGGCATCGGCCAAGCCGGCGCGCAGTCTCGAGTTTCGTTTCGATGTCCGGGCGCGCGACACCACCATCGCCCAAGGCAGGCTGTTGGTGGGGCCGAAGCTGGCGTGTGGCCGCAAGTCGGTGCGCGCGGTGACGATCGAAGGGCATTCCGCGGACTTGGCGGGAGTGCTGTACTCCGGCAGCAGTCTTTCGACCTCGTGGCTGGACGCGGACTGGCGCCCCCTGGCCGCGCGGTGGTCGACCGAGCTGCTGCGCCGCAAGAGCAAGACGCAAGCGACGTATGACGGCCGCCACTTGACGGCGGATTTTGCGCCCGCGGGCAAGCCTGAAATCCATGTGGATCGGGAACTGGAGGAACGAGCGCACGACCTCGTCAGTCTGGTGCCCTGGCTCATCCAGCAGAAGGTGAAGCCGGGCCAGCAGTTGGCGGGCATCCTCTATGTGGGGTCCGACGTCTGCCGCATCCAGTTGAGCGTGCGCAAGGTCGAAGCCGTCGCGGTGCCGGTGCCAGGAACGGTGGTCGAGGGTTCGCGGCCAGGGCTGCCGGTCGACGCGACGGTGAGCGAATGCCGGGTCAAGCGCGGCTTCACCGTGTGGCTGGACGCCAAGGACTGGACTCCGTTGCGGATGCGCGTGGCCGACACGCCCATTGGCAAGGTGGAACTGGTGTTGACCGGCGTGGGCCAGGTCGACGGCGAGGCGCGACCGCTGCCGGTAGCGACTGAGGTCAGCCTGCGCTGAGGAGAGTCGATCGCGGCGGCGGCGAGCAGATTCCGCGGAAGGCTTGTCCGCGCCTGCGCAAGCCCTTACGCTCTCGCGCTCCCGGTGCCGTCCCTGCGCCCGGTGGGAGCCCGATGAGCGCCGCCCGGAACCGCCGATGAATCAACAACCGAAGACCTCGCGACCGGGCAGCCTCGAAGGCCTGCGCGTGCTCGACCTGACCCGCGTGCTGGCCGGACCCTTCTGCACGCAGATCCTGGCCGATCACGGCGCCGACGTCTGGAAGATCGAAAAGCCGGGCGAGGGCGACGACACCCGCGCGTTCGGTCCGCCGTTCGTCGGGGGCGAGTCGACGTACTTCCTCAGCATCAACCGCAACAAGCGTTCGCTCGCGGTCGACCTGAAGGACCCGCGCGGCCTGGATCTGGTGTATCGGCTGGCGGACCAGTGCGACGTCGTGGTCGAGAATTTCCGACCCGGTGCCGCCGAGCGCCTGGGCCTGGGCGCCGAGCAACTTCGGGCGCGCAATCCGCGGCTGGTGTACTGCTCCATCTCGGGCTTCGGGCAGACCGGGCCTTACCGCGATCGGGCGGGTTATGACCTGGCAATCCAAGGACTTTCCGGCCTGCAGTCGTTGACGGGCGCCGCCGATGGACCGCCCACCAAGGTGGGGACGTCGATCGCCGACCTGGTGTCGGGCCTGTACGCAGTGCAGGGCATCCTCCTGGGGCTGGTGCGGCGCGCCAAGACCGGGCAGGGCGAGACAGTGGACGTCTCGATGCTGGATTCCGTCGTATCCTTGCTGACCTACCAGGCGAGCAGCTACCTGCACACCGGGCGAGTGCCGAAGCGGGCGGGCAATCGCCACCCGAGCATAGCGCCGTACGAGACGTTTGCCGCCGCCGATGGGCACTTCAACCTCGCGGTAGGCAACGATGCGCAGTGGCGCAAACTCTGTGAATTGCTGAAGGACCAGACCCTCACCGAGGACGCGCGCTTCTTCACCAACCCGCAACGCGTGGCGCACCGGGACGAGGTGTTCGCCACGCTGAGCCAAGCGTTCGCGAAGGATTCGGTGGCGACCTGGCTGCGGCGTCTCCAGAAGGCGGGGGTGCCATGCGGACCCATCCTGGACGTCGGCCAAGTGCTCGAACATGAAGCGGTACTGGCGCGCGACATGGTCGTGGCCATGGACCATCCGACCGCGGGGCCGATTCGAGTGCCGGGCGTCGCCATCAAGCTGACCGAGGCGCCGGGCCAGGTGCGCACGCCGCCGCCAGGTCTGGGTGAACATACCGATAGCGTGCTCACGGACGTGCTGGGCCTGAGCGCGGACGAACTTTGCACGTTGCGCATGGCCGGTGTCATAGCTTGACGCCAACCTGTGCGCTTTCCTGGAGGAACCATGCCTGAATCGCTGCCCACCGTCACCGATCCGCACGCCCTGGCGCTGAGCTTGGCGGGCTTCCACTGCATCGGCGGCCAGTTGACCCCGGCTCGATCGGGCCGCAGCTTCGACGTCCACAACCCTTCGACCATGCAGGTGATTGCCCAGGCGGCTGACGGTGACGCGGACGATGTCGACGCGGCCGTGCAATCAGCTGTGGAAGCGCAGAAGTCCTGGCGCAAGCGCAGTGCTCGGGAGCGCGGCAAGCTGGTGGCGGCGTGCGGGCGATTGCTGGAGTCACGCGTGGAGGAACTGGCGCGGCTGGTGGCCCTGGAGACCGGCAAGGCGATACGCACCGAAAGTCGCGTCGAAGCCGGCGTTCTTGCGGACATCTTCATCTATTTCGGTGGCTTGGGTAGCGAACTGAAGGGCGAGACGGTGCCGTTCCGTCCCGACGTGCTGACGTTCACCTTGCGCGAGCCGGTGGGCGTGGTGGCGGCGATCATCCCGTGGAACGCGCCGCTCTTGCTGATGGCGTTGAAGATCGCGCCGGCGCTGGTGGCGGGCAACTCGGTGGTGGTGAAGTCCGCGGAAGAAGCGCCTTTTGCCGTGCTGCGAGTCTGCCAGCTGTTGCAGCAGATCCTGCCGCCCGGCGTGTTCAACATGCTGTCGGGCGATGGCCCGGGCTGTGGCGCACCGCTGTGCAACCACCCGCAAGTCAAAAAGATTACCTTCACGGGATCGGTGGGCACGGGTCGAATCGTCGCGCATGCGGCGGCCGAGAAGCTGGTGCCCGTGACACTTGAGCTGGGCGGCAAGAGTCCGATGATCGTGATGGCGGACGCGGACTTGGAGCGGGCGATCGAGGGAGCCATCACCGGCATGCGCTTCACCCGCCAGGGCCAGAGCTGCACGGCGGCGAGTCGGATGCTGGTGCACGAGTCGATCCTGGGCGAGTACGTGGCCAAGCTGAAGGCGCGCGTGGACCGCATGGTGATGGGCGATCCGCTGGACGAACGGACTGACATCGGCACGGTGATCTCGCCGCAGCAGTTTGCCACCGTGCAGCGCTACATCGGCCTGGGCAAGGCGACTACGGGGGCGATGGCCCATGAATGCTCGCAGTTGCCCGAGGATCCGCGCTTGAAGGACGGTTTGTACGTGCGCCCGGTGCTGTTCACCGGCCTGACGCCGGATAGCGCCGTGGTGCGCGAGGAGATCTTCGGACCGGTGACGGCGGTGCTGCCGTTTCGCGACTACGAGGAGGCGATTGCGCTGGCCAATGACAGCGATTACGGCTTGGCGGCAACGATTTGGACGCGGGACTTGCGCACGGCGATGGACGCGGTGCATCGGCTCGAGGCGGGCTTCGTGCAGGTGAACCAGAATCTGGTGGTGCAAAGCGCGCTGAGCTACGGCGGCATCAAGAGTTCGGGGTTGGGCAAGGAGGCGAGCCTGGGCGCGATGCTTGCGCACTTCACCAATGAAAAGACGGTGTTGGTGAGTCTGGCGTGACTCGACTCACGGCGCGCGGTTCATGGCGCACGCAGGCACGGGAGCGTGATGCGGATGCAGGCGCCTTGACCGGGCTCACTCATCGCCTCGATGTCGCCACCGTGGTCGTGGACAGCGCGTCGGGCGATCGCCAGGCCAATGCCGGAGCCCTCGCCGACTGGCTTGGTGGTGAAGAATGGCTGGAAAAGATGAGGTAACACTGCCGCAGGAATGCCCGCGCCGCTGTCGGCGACCTCGATCCACACGCCTGGTTCCGGCCCGTGCCGCAAGCCCGATCGCACCGTGACCACGCCGCCGGGCGCCGACGCGTCGATGGCGTTGTCGATGATGTTCAGGAACGCCTCGCCGATGCGATCCGGGTCCAAGTCGATTTCGGGCAGGCCCGCGACCCTGACATCGATGGTCACGGCGCGGTCCAACGCGCGGGCTTCTGAGACCCGCGCCAGTTCATTGAGCATGTCCGGCAACGAGGTGCGCACCGGGGCAGGCGCGGCGGAATGCGTCAGGACCAGGAGGCGACGCGTCACGCGATCGATTCGTGACAGGCCTTCCTTCATCATCCCGCGGATTTCGGGACACTCACCCTCGGCGGAATGCGGGCACTGCCCCAGGATGTCCACGCAGTTCAGCGCGCCGTGCAGCGGATTGCGGATGGCATGGGCCACGCCCGCGGAGAGTTCGCCGACCCGCGCCATGCGCTCGTGGTTGCGTGCCACCCGCTCGTGCTCGCGCTGCAGTTGTTCGGCGAGCTGCTTGCGGACCCGCAGCGTACGCACGAAATACACGATGCCAATCATTTCGAGCCAATGGATGCCGAGGTGAATCGCGACGTGGCGGCCGTTGGTCGCCCAATCTGAGGCCATGCCGTGCAGGTTGAGCGGGTGGACGTCCAAGACGCCGTACTGCGTGCCGAGCACCAACGCGCTGTGCACCAAACCGCCGGCAATCATGGACTGCCAGGCCATGCGTCGCGGCAGGAGGATGCCACCGAGCGCGGCGTTGAAGGCGAACAGCTTGTCGAACGGGTTCTCGATGCCGCCGGCCAGGTGCGTCACCAGAGACAGTGCCGTCACGTCGACCAGGAGCTGGACGAAGGTGAAGCGGGCGAGCTTGACGTCGGTCCACGGCTGCAGCGCTGTGCGTAACTGCCATAACCACACGCTGTTGCAGACGACGAGCAAACCCGCTACCGCCAGCAGCCAGCCGGTGGTCGACACCAGGTGCATGGCGTGGGCGGTCAGGATGGCCACGGTCATCGCGGCGACGGCCACCCAGCGCAGGCGGACCAGCCACAGCAGGTCGCCCGGTCGCGGGCCGTGGGCGGCTGGGTGAATCCGTCCCGTCAGGCCCTCGGAATCGGGCGGCGCGACGATGCGGTGAGCGTATCCAGTCGCGGGTTGGGCCACTTTCATGGCTTGCAGCCTACTTGCGCAGGGCGAATTGCTGCTTGGTCTGGATCAGGTCCACGCGTGACCCGGATCAAGAACGTGTCGGCGGGGCTGTGCGATCCTCGTGCTGGCCCCCTGCGCGCGGCCTCGAGGACCATGCACGACAACACCACGAGATCTGGCACGAGTCTTGAAGCGGATGAGCGCGGCTTGCCGAGCCACGCGCCGCGTCGACCGGGAACTTTGCCCCGAATCGACAAGAGTTGCGCCGATCTGGTCCTTGGCAGCGAGGAATGGGTGATGCGCGTCCTGGTCGTCGATGACGAGATGATCAGCCGGCGCACCACGGCGCGCCAGCTTGCCGCGATTGGCATCATGGCCGACGCGGTGGACTCGGCTGCGGCTGCGCTGCAACGGCTGTCCGAGAGCGCGTGGGACGTGGTGCTGACCGACGTGCAGATGCCGCACATGAACGGTCTGGAATTGCTCGGGCGCATCCAGACCGAACACCCGGGTGTCGACGTCATCGTGATGACCGCGTATGGCTCGGTGGAAACAGCGGTGGCGGCGATGCAGCAGGGCGCCGCCGACTATCTCACCAAACCTTTTCCATTTGCGGAGTTGCACGCCAGGCTGACGAAGCTCCGGGAAATCCGCTGCGTGCGCCGGGAACTCGCCGAATTGCGCGCGGCGATCCACAGCGACTCCGAGACCTTCGGGCTGGTCGGCCGATCCCCCTCGATGCTCCGCGTCTATGAACGAATTCATCTGTTTGCGCAACACGACGCGCCCATCCTGGTGATCGGCGAAACCGGGACGGGCAAAGAAGTCGTGGCCCGCGCGCTGCATCGCCATGGCCCGCGCGCCAGCCGTCCCTTCGTCACCGTACCCTGCGGCGCCATTCCGCGCGAACTGGCGGAAAGTGAGCTGTTCGGTCACGAAAAAGGCTCGTTCACCGGGGCGGTCAAGCGGCGTGCCGGGCTGTTCGAGCAGGCCCATGGCGGCACGCTGCTGCTCGACGACGTCGACGACTTACCCTTGGATTTGCAGGTGAAGCTGCTGCGGGTCTTGCAGGAAGGTCGCTTCACGCGCGTCGGCGGCGACAGCGAAGTAGTGGTCGACGTGCGAGTGGTTGCCACCACCAAGGTGACGTTGCGCGACGCCGTGGCCAGCGGAAAGTTCCGCGAGGATGTCTACTATCGTTTGCGCGGCCTGGAGTTGCGACTGCCGCCGCTGCGCGATCGGGGCGATGACGCCTTGCTGTTGGCGCGCTACTTCCTGGACAAGCTGGCCGGACAGCGTGGCTTCGAGCCGATGACGCTATCCGCTGCGGCGATGGGCTGTTTGCGCAGGTACAGTTGGCCTGGCAACGTGCGTGAACTGCGCCGCACAGTCGAGGCGGCAGTCGTCGTTTGCGCCGCCGGCGACATCTTGCCGGAGCACCTGCCTGACGACCTGCAGGATGCGCAACAAGGCAATGGCGATGGGCTGTTTTCGCTGCATCTGGGCGCGTGTCACGACGTGGTTTTCCAAGATGTCGTGCACCATTTCGAGGACGCGTTGATCGACTGGGCGATGGCGCAGGCCGCGGGTCAGCAAGGCAAGGCCGCTGAACTATTGGGGTTGCCGCGCACGACACTGCAAAGCAAGCTGGCGCGCCGACCGCCGATTTGAAGGCTGTGCGAAGGCTGTGTCATGGCTATGCGGCCCAGGTGGGCGCACCGAGGAATCAGCGCAACCGCTTTGCCAGACGTTCCGCGCCCAGGAGCATCTTGCCGGCCCACTGGGGCAACAGCACGTCGCTATCCTTGGCAAAACAGCGCGGATCGCTGCCGAACAGGTCGCCTTCGTCACGCGCGTGCACCCGGCAACCGCCGCAGTGCCAACGCAACGTGCAGCGGCCACAGTCACCGCTGTACTGACGATCGCCCATCTGCACCATGTCCGGATGATGCCAAGCTCTGTCGAGATCGCGGACATGGCCCACCGCGTGCCGCAACGGCCGGCACGGGTGCACGCTGCCGTCCACGTCGATGCACAGGTGGTTGCGACCGGCCACGCAGCCCGATTGCGTGCGCGCGAACTTGGGGTCCACGGAGCAATGCACCGGATCTTCCACGCCGACGCTGGACTCGCCCGCGTAGTGGACCGCCCAGTCGTAGAACGTCCGGCGTTGCGACTGGGAAAGCCCAATCAGATTGGCGCCGTTGCCGAGCGCAAACACCTCGCGCAAATGGAAGTGCAGGCCCAGCGGATCGAGTTCGGCCACGAAGGCGGGAATGGCCGTCACGTTGTCGCGGGTGAGCGTGATGCTGACCGTGACCCGGAAGCCTAGATCCAGCAGCAGGTGCAATGTCTGTATCGCTTTGCCGTACACGCCCTTGCCACGTACGGCGTCGGTCAGCGGCTCCGGGCCCTCCAGGCTGATCTGCACCCAGTGCAAGCCGGTCGAGCGCAGGTCGCGGGCCAGTTGCGGCGTCCAGCGCGTGCCGTTGGTGAACAGCAGCGCATCGCCGTCGTGGCGGTCGAAGATGCGGTCTACCAACTGCACGATATCCTTGCGCACCGTGGGCTCGCCGCCCGAAAGGTGGATGTCCGGTGACACGCCAAGCCGCTTGCCGAACGTGTAGATGGCGTCGATCCTGTTCAGCATTTCCACGGTGCCCGGCATGCGCAGGCTCGGATGCAGCGCGTCGTAGCAGTGCGCGCACGCCAGGTTGCACTCGTGCAGCAACTGCACCTGCACGGAGAAGTAGCGCGGGCGTTGGCGGGACGCGGCCTGTTCACGCGCTTCTTGCAGCAGGTTCATCGCGGCAGTCACCGTGGCGAGCCACCGCCACAGAAAGCGACGCTACGCCCTCCGGATCGGCTGGTCAACCGTGAATTGCCCCGCTTTTTCCGGCAGTCGCGGGCTGGGCGACGGCGCGCGGGCCAGTCGAAGCGCCACCCGCCGAACCTTCGGCACGACCTGCCGGAATTTCGGCGGAGTTGAACCTATGGAAGATCCTGGCGTTTGCTGGATCGACGGGCACGGGACCCACTCGGCCGCCGAACAATCGGCGTGCAACGCGCGAGAGGCAGTTCGTGTTGGCTGGATGGGCAAGCGCCGACTGCGAGGGTGTCTTCGCTCGACTACAGGACACGGCAGTGCCAGGGCGCTCCCCGCCCGGTCCAGAGGATGGGACCAGGCAGGGAGGCCGAGGTGCCCGGAGTGCGCGGCAAGGTGCACCCCGAGAATGCCTGATGCTTACAGGATCTTCGTGTGGCAGGTGCCGCAGGCCGTCGTGTAGCCGGTCACCATGCCCGTACCGTCGGCCTTGGCCGAGGCCTTCTTCGGCATGTCGAACTTGTGGCTCGAGATGTCGCCTTCCCAGAACTGCACGGTGCCGAGCTTGATCCCGGGCTTGCCGGCGCCGGACTTGGCGCCCTTGGGCATGTGGCAATCGACGCACTTGGCGGCGGCCATCATCGCGCCCGTGCCAGGCAGTTTGGCGTCGATGTGGGCCACGACATTGGCAGTGAGGGGCGAGTGGCAGGCGCCACAGGCCGCGACGTTGTCCTTGGCGTCATAGCGAAGCTGGTTCTTGTTCGTGTACTTGTGCGGATCGTGGCACTCCGCGCAGGTCATGAGCAGCGAGTCGTTCTTGTACATCTTCGAGCGGATGAAGTCCGAGTACTGCTGGTGGTGCGACTTGGAGTGCTTGCCTTCGTCGGCATGAAAGTCGTCGGTCGCGTTGCCGTCGAGCTGCCCCTTGGTCTGGTTCATCAGGAAGTCGTTGCGGCTGGTGCCGGCGACCATCATCTTGCCCGCCAAGTTGATCGGGCTGTCGGTGCCGAGCACGCCCTTGGGCCGGCTATGGCACTGACCGCACAGCATGGTTTCGCGCTCGGGGGTCAAGCGGCTAGGGGCGACGATGTGCTTGCCCTGGCCGGCGGACTCCCAGTGCGCGGAGCCGGGGCCGTGGCAGGTCTCGCAGCCAACGTTCATCTCGTCGCGGGCGCCGTCGCCGTCGTAGTCGAAGTCGCCCCAGATCGGGTCGCTGACCACCGTCGCCTTCCAGGTCGTGGCGTCCGAACCGGTGATGGTGGCGCTGCTGGCGTGGCAGCTCATGCAGTTCTTTTCAAACGAGTTCTTGGGCACCGGCACGGGCAGGATCTTGCCGGTGGCCTCGCTGAACCACCAGTCGGCGTGGTAGTCGCGCCAGACCTTGGAGGTGCGCGGGTAGATGGCGTCCTCCTTGCCTTCCTGGTTGAACTGCAGCGGCAGCGTCGTCTGGAAGCTACCAGATGCATTGGTGACTTTGGTCAGGTAGCGCTGCTTGTAGACGCCGCCGCCATACACCGTGTCGACGCGCAGGACCAAGGGCGTATTCGGGTCGGTCGGGTCCTTGACGTTGTCGATGACCATCTGGAAGTCATCGCCTTTCTTGCGCACGGTCACGGTCAACGACACGCCGGCACCGGGGTCGGTCTCGCTGGTCTTGTACTTGTCGAATTTGCGCGTGCCGTCATAGGCGTAGAACCAGATCTTGGTCCCGGCGGTCGTGAACTTGCCGTCCAACGCCTTGTAAAGCTCGGTCTTGCGCAGCGACGTGTCCTGCAGCATTCCATGCTCGTACGGCGACCAGATGCCCAGACGGTGCATGGTCTGGCCGATGTGCTTCTTGCCGTGGCAATTCACGCAGGCGCCCGAGCCGACGTAGGTAGCGCCTGCCGGAATCGCGTCGGAAATGCGGATATCGAAGCGGGCGCCTTTGAGCTGGGCCGTGGTCAGCGCCGAGCGGCACAAGTCGCCGCCGGGCAAGTGGTCCTTGTCTGTGGCCGCCGGCATGAAGGTCACGAAGAACTTGCCCGCGGGCACGGTGGTCAGCGCGTAGCGGCCCGTGGCATCGACCGGTGCCTTGAGGTATTGCGCACCCTTCTGGGCGATCAGGTCTTCGAGCGGCTCGTCATTGGTCGAGTCGATAGCAATCGTCGTCGCCGGCAGCGCGGCGACGTCGGCGGCCGGCACGAAGTAGATCTGACCGCTGGTCACGGGCTTCTTGCCGCCGTCGGTGACGAGACCAACCACGCCGGTGGCTTCGAGCGCCAGGTAACCGGCGCCGGGTTCGCCCTTGGCGCCTGGATCGCCGGGATCACCCTTGGCGCCGGGCGCACTTGGATCGCCTTTGGCGCCTGGAGCGCCAGGGTCGCCTTTGCCACCGGGATCGCCCTTGCCGCCGGGTGCGCCGGGATCGCCCTTGGCGCCTTGCGCGCCGGCGTCGCCGGAAAGGCCTGGGCCACCGGCCGGGCCGGGGTCGCCCACGCAGCCCGCCAGCGCCATGGCCAGGGCGGCCGTCCAGGCCGTAAAGTTGGATTTGGAAATGGGAACCGACATCGTCTGCCTCCTGAAGTAGTAGCCGGGCCCGCGCCGGTTGCTCCGCTTCAGTTGCAAGACCCGTACCACCGCAACGGATAGAGTTGGATTTGTCGCTCATGGGCGCACTACCCCGACCACCAGCAGCCGCCGACCTTCCTATTCGCTGCTACATCCAGCAAACTGCCCCGCCACAGGTGCAGTCGGCCGCCGACACGCCACCTCGACCCGCGCAGCCAGCCGTCCGCCTGGCACTGGAACGCACGATGCCTGAGATGTTCGCTCCTTCCTCGACCAGCCTGAACTCGCGTGCGGCCGCCGCGTTCGCCGTCGTTCTGTCCTCGGCCTTGTCGCTCGGGACCGCCGCGGCCTGGGCCGACCCGCCCGTCGCTGATGCCCCCGTACCTTCAGTGGAATTGCCCGCGATGGCCACGCCCGTTCAGCCGGGACCGGCGCTCAGCCCGCCGCTCGCCGCGACCCAGGCCGCACAACCAGCGCCCGCCAAGGCCGAACCTGGGTCCCTGCAAGTCACCGGCATGGCCCGTGCATCCGCAGTGCGCGCCAGCGATTTTGCCGTCGATCGCAATGGCGCGCGATCCGGATCGGAACTGCGAGGTGCCAGCCGCGTGACCCTACGCGCCGATCTCGACACGGGCCGTCGCCTGGGCCTGTTCGGCTTGCAGGCAGCGGTCGGCGCCGACATCGCCAGCGGAACGTTGAGCGGTCGCCCCACCTTGGCCGGCGACAAGCTGCCCGGCAACCGGTACGAATCCTTCACGCCGACCCAAGCCTGGGCCGGACTGTCCGTGCGCGACCTTGCGACCTTGCGCGTCGGCTTGATGACCAGCCAGTGGGGCATGGGCCTCGTCGCCAATGACGGCAACCACGCGCTGGATGCCCGCCGCGACGACTGGTTCGTGCTGCCCACCACAGGCGACCGGGTCTTGCGCGCGCAGTTGGTCCTGCAACCGTTCGGTCGATCCACGGGCCCGTTGCGCGGCCTGTTCCTCGCCGGCAGCTTCGATCAGGTCGAGGAGGACGCCAACGCCATACGCAGCCGCAGCGACGACGCGGTTCAAGGCGTGTTCGCAGCCCGTCTGTTCTTCAGCAAGGTCCGCTCGGCCGGCCTCTACTACGTCCAGCGCGACCAGACTTTCGGCTCCGGTGTGCATCCTTCCCTGCGCGTTCACGTCATCGATGGCACTTTCGACTTCGATTTCCGCAGCGATGGCCAGGGTTTGCGCCTGATGGGCGAGGGTGCGCTGATCGTCGGAACCACCGGCCTGGCCCCGTCGCCCTCGTTCCCCGAGCACGATGTCCTGCAGTCCGCCGCCGTGGCGCGCGCCCGCTGGGATGCAGGGTTGACGGGCCTGCGCCTGGAATTGGACGCCGGCTGGCTGAGCGGCGACGACAACATCGAGGACCGCACGCAAAACGCCTTCAAGGCCAACCCCAACTACCAGCAGGGCATCTTGATGTTTTCCGAAGTACTCGGCTGGCAAAGCGGCCGGGCGCGCGTCACCGCCTCGGATCCCCTTTACGTGGGCTACCCGAGCGCCGACCTCGATCGCCTCGCCACCGGCGGTTCGGTGACCAGCGCCATCACCGTGTTCCCCAAGGTCGGCTACAGGGTCGCGGATGGCTTGGAAGTCTATGGCGGCGCTCTCTTTGCCTGGTCGCCCCGGGTACCCGTCGACCCGTTCTCGACCCGTAGCGTCGGCGGTGGCCAACCGCGCAACTTCTTGTCGCAGGCACCGGACGGCCACGCCTTGGGCACCGAACTGGACCTGGGAGTCGTTGGCACGCTGGCTCCAGCGGATTGGCCGATTGTCGTTGCACTGCGCGCGGAATACGGCTTACTGCTGCCCGGCGGCGCGTTGGCGGGTCTCGACGCCGATTCGCCGATCCACGGCGGGCGCGTGACCCTGGGCCTCTTGCCTGCCGCGCCGCCTCGCTGAAGTCAGTGTCGCTGAAGTCAGTG
>CAYHHL010000053.1:26762-30092 GCA_964356325.1 uncultured Enterobacteriaceae bacterium
TCGCTGAAGTCAGTGTCGCTGAAGTCAGTGCCGCTGAAGTCACGCCGCTTTCCTGTTCGACGCCAGCTTTCACGCAGGCCAAGGAGCGCTTCTCATGCACTCGCCCGTTTCGTGCCCCAAGTCCCTGCTTACGTTGCTGACCCTGACACTGACGACGCTCGCTGCCTGCGAATCCCATGCACCGACAGGGCTGGCGCGCACCGAAGCGGGCCAAGGTGCCAAGATCCGCTTCGACACGTTTCACCGCCCTTTGCCAGACATTCCGCTGCCCAACGACATCGCCACGCGCTTCGACGCCAGTTCGCCGACCCTGCGCCGGGTCAATGCGAGCCTCGTGGCGCCGACCGAGTGGGAAACCAAGACGCGCCAAGGCCTCGATGCCATTGACGGTTGGGGCACGCTCGCGCCGATCAGCGTCAGCTTCGATGCGCCGTTGGACGTCGAGAACATCCTGACCCGCCACGGCGACCGTTTCGATCCGCGCAACGACGTGCTGCTGGTCATCGACGTCACCCACGGATCCGCGGACTTCTGCAAGCCGATGCCGGTGGACCTGGGCCAGGGCCTGTTTCCCACCGCCTTGGATCGCGCGGACTACTACCGGGACGATCCGCGCGGCCAGCTCAAGCAGCTCATTTTCGAGGAGGTCGAGGAAGACCTGAACAAGAACGGGGTGCTCGACCCGGGAGAGGACACCGACATGGACGGCGTGCTCGACCACCCGAACACGCGCAGTGCCACCAATGGCCAGATCCTGGAGTTCTACGAACGCGAGACCAACACGTTGATCGCCAAGCCGGCCATGCCCTTGCGCGAGGGCACCACCTACGCGGTCGTGCTGACCAAGGCGCTGCTCGACGCCAAGGGCCATCCGGTGCAGTCGCCGTTCGAGTTCGTGAATCACGCAGGGCAGACTGACGCCCTCGGCGAACTGCCGGGATGCCTGGCCAAACTCGACCTCGGCGTGAAAGACGTCGCCTTCACCTGGACGTTTACCACACAGAAATGGACGCAGCCTTTCGTGGCGGTGCGCGACGGCTTGTACGGCCTGGGACCGCTGGCCCGGCTGGCGACGGAGTTTCCGGCCGAGATGGAACTCGCCGACGTGCATGAGAATTCGCCCGATGGCAACGCCAAGATCGTCCCCGGCGCGACGTTCATGCCGATGGCCAAGACGCTGTTCTCGCAGTTCGGCGCGGGCGGCAAGCCTTCGGAGCTCAAGATCTTTTTCGAGAACTTCGCGTTCATCGACTTCAACGCCTTGGGCACCATCGACTCGCCGCAGTTCTTTCCGCGTTACGTGGGCGAGACCAAGGAACAGTTGCCCTTGACCGATCAGGTCTGGCAGCTCGATCCGAAGACCGGCGTGGCCTTCACCCGCCACGAAGGCGTCAACTTCTGGCTGATGGTTCCCAAATTCCGCAAGGGGCCCGCGCCCGTGGCCATCTTCATCCACGGCCATGGCAGCACGAAGTTCGACGCCATGAATTTCGCCGGCTTCCTCGCGCGACAGGGCATCGCCACGCTGGGCATCGACGCGGTGAGCCATGGCGTGGACATCGACGAGGCGCAAATCGAGCTCGTGAGCGGCCTGTTCCTGGCCTACGGCATGGACGGCATGGGCAAGGCCATCATCGCGGGACGGGCGCTGGACCAGAACGCCGATGGCAAACTGGACTCCGGAGTCGACTTTTGGACCTCGTACATCTTCCACACCCGCGACGTGGTCAGGCAAACCGCGGTCGACACGATGCAGGTCGTGCGCACGCTGGCGTCCTTCGATGGCAAGCGCCACTGGAAATACGATGCCAATCATGATGGTGCCGGTGATCTCGCGGGCGATTTCGATGGCGACGGCACGGTCGACGTCGGCGGCAGCGCGCCCATCCACCTGATCGGCGGCTCACTCGGCGGCATCTTGGGCAGCTTCGTCGCCGGCTTGGAGCCCAAAATCGAGACCACCGTGTCGATCATCGCAGGCGGCGTGTTGGGCGAAGTGGGCACGCGCAGTACGTTGGGCGGCGTGCGCGACGCCATGATCTTGCGGATGATGGGTCCCCTGCTGCTGGTCCACGACGGCGCGCTGTACGAGGCGTTCCCGGATCTGGTCGAGTACAAGGAAGTGAAGATCGCGCCGATCCAGCCGCTGGTGCCGGGCAAGATCGCGGTCCTGGAAAACCTGGACAGTGGCGAGCACCGTTGCGCGCGGGTGCAGCCCAATGGAGCCTTGCGAGTCGCGGTGCCTTCGGACAAGGGCGACCGGCTGCGGTTGTCGTTGTATGACGTGGAGTTGAAGTCCAAGTTGCGCGAAGGTTGCGAGATCTCCGGGACGCCAACCCTGGTCATCGACAAGTTCACCGACACGGTCAAGTACGCCGGCCACGAGTACAAAGCGGGCTCACCGCTGCTGGCCGTGACCGACGGCTTCGGCCTGCGCCGGGGCAATCCGGAACTGCGGCGGATGCTAGGGATCGCCCAGGTGGCCTTGGACGGCGCCGACCCGGCCAACAGCGCGCCGTTCATCCACCAGGATCGCACCCTGACCTACGGCACGGGCGAGACCGTGTCGACCCGCATCTTCTACATCAACACCTTGGGCGATCCGGGCGTGCCGACCGCGTCAGGCGTGGCGTTGGCGCGCGCGGCGGGCTTGATCGATTTCCAAACGGTGGACCCGCGTTACGGCAAGAGCGTGCAGCAAGTACTGGTCGACGTCGGCACCGTGGAAGGCGTCGAGGGCACCAAGCGGCACACCAATGCCAAAGGCGAAGGCGTGCTGATGGACGTGGAGAACCTGGCGTCGCTGCTCAAAGTCGCCGATGGTTTCGACGCGCCTCGGCTGGACCCGCCGCTGCGGCTGATTCGCAACAACAATGCCAAGGTGGGCGGCAAGAGCGGCATCCTGTTCCCGATGATGACGCCGCTGGGCGTCCACAGCTTCCCGGTGCCCTCGCCGGAGAAGCCGTTCGATCTCGGGTCGTTGCTGCTGAATCAGGTCGTGCGCTACATGGCTTCGCATGGCGAGCAGTTGGACTTCGACCTGTGCCAGTTCAGTTGGACTTGTGCTTGGATTCCGCCGGCCTTGCCTTGAGGTCCCGGGCAGGCAACGTGGCCGTCCACTATGGCCGCAACCGCACTGCAATCGGCACGTTGCACAGCTCTACGCGCCCCGTCGCCTCGGCGAAGAATGGCTCGCGCCGGTGGCGTCGCGAAGCCACGTAGGCCTGCCACGTTGGCGTGTCGGTGCGCAACACCTCGAGTGGCAGCCGTTCTGCCGCCGGACGCTGGGCGCCTGGAGACCCTGGTTCTCGACACAATCTACCTTGTCAT
>CAYHHL010000054.1:0-29568 GCA_964356325.1 uncultured Enterobacteriaceae bacterium
GAACCGGCGCTGGCGCGTTGCAAGCAGGCGCGACCAGGGTGAGCACGAGCGCGAGGGGATGGCGATGAAGTCGATGTGGATACTGGCCTTGCTGATGCTACTTGCGCTGCTTGCGGCCGCGACGGTCCAAGCCAAGCCCGCTCCGGTCAAGGCGAAAGCGGTGGCACTGGCCCCGGAAGCCAAGGCCGCGGCGCCGACTGGACCGGTGCAAGCCGATCCCCAGAAATTCGTCGCCGCGTTGTACGAGCGGCTGAACCAACTGACGCAGCAGGCGGCCAACCTGCCGGCATTGCACAAGAGCATCGGTCAGGAGCTGGCGGGCGTGGTGGACTACGGCGAGATGGCGAAGCTGACGCTGGGCCAGAAGTACGCCGAGGTGACCGAGCCGCAACGCAAGGAATTCACGGAGCTGTTGAGCAAGATGGTCATCAATACCTACGTCAAGCGTTTCAAGCCCGGATCGACGGTCGAGATCGCTTGGAACGGCGTGCGCACGCCTTCGGCCGGCAAGGCGGTGGTGTCGACCACGCTCAAGGTCAAGAAGTCGAGCGCCGACGTGCAGTACGCCATGCTGCAGAAGGACGCGCGCTGGCGGGTGTACGACATCGTGGTGGACGACGCGAGCCAGGTGCAGACCTACAAGCAATCGTTCCGCAAGATCCTGGACAAGGAAGGCTGGGACGGTCTGATCAAGCGCATGAAGAAGGCCGCGGACAAGGCGCCGGCATGACGGTTCTGTCGCACACGCGTTCCAAGCCCTTGATCCTTCTGGTGCTTGCCGCGCCGTGGGCGATGGGCTTCGGTCCGTATCGGCCGGCGGGGATGGGCAGTTCGGCGCTCGGCCTGGGCGATGCGGTGACAGCGGGCGGCACCGGCGTGCAGGCGCTGTACGCCAACCCAGCGGCGATGGCTCAAGTGCCACAACATACCATAGAGGCAGGGTATTCACGTAACGGTCAAGCTGGTGCGGATTCGATCTACGCCGCCACCGTGGACGCGACCTCGAGTTGGGGCCTGGCGGGCGGCGTGGGTGTTTCGCACGACGTGAACTGGTCGTTCGATGCCCCGCGGCGTGAGGCGACCGACCTGCGCGGCGGTCTTGCGGTTGGCGTCAACAACGATTCCGGGCGGTTGATGCTCGGGGCGTCGGCGCGCTATCTGTCGGTGGACGCGCGCGCGCCGCTCGGCAAGCACAATGTCGCCGGTTGGACGGGCGATTTGGGCATCGACGTGGCGCTGAGCGGCTTGCGACTGGGAGCGGTGCTGCGCAACGGCTTGAAGTTGGACGCCGCCGAAGCACCGAGACGCGTGGCATTGGGCGTCGGCTACGTGGCGGAACACGTGCTGGTCGAAGCGGACGGTTCATGGGGTGTGCGCAACGACGCCACGGTGTTGCCGGCGGGCGCGGTGGCGACCACGGGCCAGGCCTACCGGCTGGGCGGGGGCTACCAGTTCGGCGAGGAAGGCCCGCAAGTGCGCGCGGGCTATGTGTTCGACCAGACCGAAGTGGCGCACGCGACGCGGCACATGGTCAGCGCGGGCTTGGGCTGGCACACGACCAAGGTGGCGATCGACGCGTCGATGGCGATCAACGCGGCGCGGCCGAGCGAGTTCGTGATCGCGGCGGGGCTGACGTTCGTGGTGCCTTACGACGTGCAGTAGCGGCCAGAGCGGGGGATTCGCTTGCCGGCGCCGAACCGGACCGATACGCTCAACAAACACGAGGTAGCCGCATGCAAGGGCACGAACGCATTACCATCGACCCAGAAATCTGCCATGGAAAGCCATGTGTACGGGGTCTTCGCTACCCGGTCGAAACGCTGCTGAGCTTGCTTGCGGCCGGAGAGTCGTTCGAAGAGATTCTGTCCGAGTACGAGGATCTCGAGCGTGACGACCTGCTCGCTGTTCTCGCGTACGCCGCGGACTTGGCGCGCGTCAACCGCATCGAGGCGTTGGCGCTGTGAAGTTCATCATCGACGCGCATCTACCCAGACGTCTTGCGGTTTGGTTGAGCGCGAACGGCCACGATGCCGTGCACACGCTGGACCTGCCTGCGGGAAATCGCACTTCGGACCGCGCCATCGAGCAGTTCGCGGATGCGGAGGACCGCATCGTCGTGACCAAGGATCAGGACTTTGTGACGTCATTCCTGGTCCATGGCCGTCCCAGACAGTTGCTGCTGATTTCAGTGGGCAATATGTCGAATACCGCGCTGTTGGCGTTGTTCGAAAGCGGCCTACCGCGGTTGACGCTCGCGTTGACGAATGCGCGGTACGTCGAGTTGGGGCACGGAAAAGTCGCGGTGCATCGGTAGGCGTGGCATTCCCGAAGAAGACGCCGTCTGACGACCTCGACCTGGCCCGCAAGCGTGCTGCCGACGTGCGCAAGGAGCAGAAACGATGAGTCAAACTCTCGATGAGCGATTCATCGGCGGTGATTTCGACGCATTCCTGGCCGAGGAAGGGCTGCTCGCGGAAGCCGAGGCGGTCGCTGTCAAGGCACGGCGCAACTTCGAGCGCAACCTCGAACTGGAACGCGCGAATTAGATAGAATCCGTATGACGGCATGAAGTTGCAACGGGCTCCGGGACCGGCGTGCAACGAAACGGTAGTTGTCAGCCCGCAAGCCCACGTTCCTCCACCGTCAGCACGATCGGCGCCTCCGCCAACAGCACCGCAACGCCGTCGCGAACGGGATAGAGCACCGCCGCGTCCTGGCGCAGCAGCCCGCCATCGAGCGCCTGAGTGACCAGACTACCGCTGGCGTCGCGCAGGGCCCGTCGCGCGATCTCAGCGTTGAGCGCGGCCACCAGGGCAGGTGGGGCATCGTGCAGTGGTTGGTGCGTCGCCGGGCAAGCCAGCGCGTGGGCCGACCCCGAACCCGTTCCCGCGCCCGTTCCCGCCGCCATCACGCCCCCTCCATCGGCATCCGCCCCTGCTTCAACCTCTGGAACACGCCCCGCGTCGCCTTTGCCGTCTGCTGCCACGTCAGTTCCGCCGCCCGCTTCAGCCCGCGCGCGCGCAGTTGGCCCCGCAGCGTCGCATCGCCCAAGATCCGATCCAACTCCAAGGCAATGCCCTCCACCGCCAATGGATCCACCGCGATCGCCGCGCCCGCCGCCACTTCGTCCAGCGAACTGCCGCGCGACGTCAGCACCGGCGTGCCCATCGCCATCGCCTCGGCCACAGGCAACCCGAAGCCTTCGTAAAGACTGGGATAACACAGCAGCAACGCCTCGGCGTACAGCACCCGCAGTGCCGCTGGACTCACGTAACCCACTGTATGGATTCGCTGCTTGGCCGGCGTCTCGCCCAGGGTCGCGCGGATCGAGTCGTCGCGCCAGCCACGCCCGCCCGCGATCACCAGATGCACGTCGGGATGCCGCGCCGCCACGCGCTCGAACGCCCGGATCAACCGCACCAGGTTCTTGCGCGGCTCCAGCGTCCCCACCGCCAGCACGTAGCGTTCCGGCAGGTGCAACGCCGCGCGTTCCTGAGCAATTTCTTGGGCGGTCGGCGGCGTCTTGAACTCGTCGCCCGCCGCCAGCGGAATCGCCACGACCCGGCGCGGATCGCACGGCAGCAGCTTCAGCACATCCTGACGCGTCGCCTCGCTGGGCGTCAGCACCGCAGCGGCGTTGCGTACCAGGGTCGGCAGCAACGCCCGCTGCAACACCCGTTTCTTGAAGGTGAACGTCTCCGGATACAGGAACACCGCTAGATCGTGCACCGTCACCACGTACGGGCAGGTCGGCAGGATGGGCGCCATGTAGTTCGGGAAGAACGCGAAGTCCGGGGCGATCCTGGCGATCTGGGCAGGCACGGCAGTCTGCAGCCACACGGCGCGCACCGGAAACCGCGGCCCGACGTGCGGCATGGCGACGCCCGTGAGTTCGCTGAAGCCCACGTTGGACGCAGCATAAAGCGTATCGCCGGTGCCGAGTTGCAGCCAGGCGCGCAACAACCTCTCGGTGTAGAGGCCAATGCCGGTGCGCCCCGGAACCCAAGTGGTCACGTCCACGAGGATGCGCATCTTGCCATTCTTCGCGTCGCTCATGCGCCCACGGCCTCCGCGCGGCCGGAAGTCTCTGGCAACACAGCTTCGGCGTTCAGGAAGTCCAGGACCAAGGGATACAGTTCGGTGGGGGCGCGCGCGCCGATGGCCAAGTCAGCGTGGCCGTAGTCCTCGACCTGACCGTGCGCGCGACCGACGATCGTCAAGCGTTTGGCGGCCCCGGAATCCGCGCCCCAGGCTTCGTAGGCGGCGCGCACGGCCGAGACCGGGCCGAGGCGATCGACACTGCCGGCAATGAACTGCACGGGGACCTTGACGTGGCGCAGGCCTTCGAGCACCGGCTCGCCATGCACCGTGATCGTGCCGCCCATCACCGACCAAAGCCTGAAATCATGCAGCAATCCCGAGGGAATGTCCTGCACCGCGTCGACCAGCGTGTGGCGGGTCAGGCCTGGCGCCGCGTTGGGCAAGTGCAGGGTCGTAGCGTGCAGCGGCGTGTGCAGCCACTCGGAAGCAAAGGCGAACAGCCGCGAGGGCAGGCGCAGCCGCAGGTCGGGCAACGGCAGGCGCAAGGCCCAGCCCGGAATCCGCACGATCGGCATGACCCGCCCGGGCGAACCGAGAATGACCACGCGCCGCACCAGGGCCTCGGGCAAGGTGCGCCCCAACGCCGCGTACAAGAGCATGCCGCCCATGGAAAATCCCACGTAATCCAGAGACTGCGCGTGGGTGCGCTGCAGGACCTCGCGAACCGCCATGGGCACGTCGTGCTCGACCATCGCGGCAAAGCTGGCCCGGCGCCGCTCGGCGCGCGTCAGATCGGGCCGGCCACTGCGCAACGTCAGCAGCCACACGTCGCGCCCCGTGGCGGCCAGACAGCGAGCCAGCGACCACTGGCCGCGCGAGTCCATGTTCCTGTGGTTGATGGCGATTCCGTGGACCAGCAGCACCGGCGTGGCGTGAGCGCTGCATTCGGGAAGCAGGTGGCGGAGTTCAAAGGCACTGCCATCTGGCGTCGAAAACCGGAGCGTTTCCGCGTACTCCGCGACGTGGGTCAGGCGCCGCGTCCAGAAGATCAGGTGCCACCACGCGAGCAGCGCCAGCACCGCGAGCCCGGCGAGCAGCCACGCCGCGATCTGGCACAGACCCGCAGGCAGGTCAGCGCAAATCGACGTCATGACAGCGGTCCCCACAGGCCCGAAAGGCCTGAGCGTGGGCGGACCTGGCTCAACACCTCGTCGTAGATGTCCTCGTAACGACTGGCGACGTGGCGCACGTCGAAGCGGTCCTCGACCAGTTGCCGGCCCAGCTTTGCCATGGTTTCCGCGCGTTCCGGCACGCGCAGCAGTTCGACTACGGCGACCGCCAGGCTCACCGGGTCCATGGGCGGAACCCCAAGCGCGGCGCCAGCTTGCACCAGCTCGGTCAGAGGAGGCTTCTGCGCGACGACGGTGGCCACGCCCTCGGCCATGCCTTCGAGAAGCACCATGGGCAAGTCCATCTTCTCGAACGCGTTGTCGGCCGGGAACACCTGGATCGTCGAAATCGCAAACAGTTCCCGCAAGCTCGACACCTCGTTCAGGAAGGTGACGTGATGCGCGATGCCGTCGGCCGTGATCGCCTCCTTGATGCGGGCTTCCTCACGCGCGTCCTCGTCGTTGCGGATGCGGCAGGCCAGCACGAAATGCGCTTCCGTTTGGCGCAGGACCCGCGGCATGGTCGCGGCGAACGTGCGGGCGGCGTTGTTGTGGGCGTAGTCACCCGCGTAGATCACGACCGGAATGCCATGTGGAATACGATACTTGCGTCGGATCGCCGCGTGTTCGCCCGCGGGCGTCGGCGGCTGCACGACGATTCCGGGCGGCACCCAGATCGTGTTGGCAATTCCCTCAGCGATCAGGCGGTGTTGCGTCTCCTGCGTCAGGCACACGATGGGACTACCCACCAAGGCCCGGCTGATGCCAACGGTCGTCCTCGGCGCCCGAACCAAAGTGTGGATCACCGGCAACCCGCGAATCTTACAGGCCGTTCGCACCACGCCCGCGACCAGCACATCGGCCGGCCAGAACAGGTGCACGAGCGCCGTTTCGCGCTGGTCGATGAGTCGCCCGAACAGGCCGAGGCGCCGCCCCAAGGGCGTGTGGCCGCCCAAGCGCGGGCCCCAGGCCGGCTCGGTCTCGACCCGGGCTTCGGCCAGCGTCACGCCTTCGTGGGTCAGCACCCGCGCACGATAACGCTGTAGATTCGAGGCGATCCCCCGCACCAGGTTCTTGTCGCTGCGGGTCCACGGCGGTTCGACCGGGCCGGACAGGAACAGCACGCGCTGGCCGTAATCGCTCATGATTCCAACTTGCCCAGGATGCCGAGCCAGAAGTTCGGGTCGATGAACTTGCCTCGCACCACGTCAGACACGGCGGCCAGTTGCTGGGGCGAAAGTGTACCTTCGCGGGCCCGAGATACCACGCGATACGTCGCGAACCGCACGTCCGGCGCGGCGTCGCCCACGAACACGTCCAGCAGGTTGACCTTTTCGACCGTGACCCCGAGCGCCGCGGTTTGCTCCTGCAGAATGCGTCGCACGTCCGCGGTCTTGTGAGTCAACGCCAAGGGCACCGTCACGTCGAACGTCGAGGCTGGAAACTGCGCGGGCGCCTTGCCTTGCACCGCGACCTTGGGCAGGTCGAGCAGCGCCTCCAGGTTCAGTTCGGCAACCACGACTTCGGCGGGCACACCCAGCGCTTGGCGGACGCGCGGGTGCAGGGCGGTCACCAGCCCCACCGGCCGCCCCTGGACCGTCACGATGCCATGGCGTTGCGCATGAATCCAGGTCACGTCGCGATCGGGAAACGCCGCGGGCAACAGGTCCAAGGCCAATGTCTGCTTGCGCACCTCGATCGGGCCCACGCCCGCCACATCCGCCACCGCCTGCAGCGCGCCAACCACCCGCGCGAACACGTCTTGCGTCACCGAAAGCGGCGGCCGGCTCGCCTTGGACCCTTCGGCACCGCCGCCCAGACGCACACCCAGCGCAATACCCAGGCGCATCGGCTGCCACGGCAAAGGCGTCGCGCGATCGCGGGCTTCCTCCACGCTCAGGCGCATGTCCGGGTCCATGCGCGCCAGATAGGTCTGTTGCGCCTCGAGGTCCAGGCCGAGCGCCGCTTGGCGCAGGACATCGGGAATTCCCAAGTCGATCGCCCGCTCTTCAGCCGCGGTCAGCGCCCCTGCCGGCACCGGCACGAAGGCGCGGCCGATCTCGAACAGCCCGATGGTCAAACCCTCGCGCGGGGCCTGCTGACCGTCGCCTTGCTGCAGGTTGCGTTCCACCGCCGCGATCAGATTGGGCGCCAGATTGCGACGCAAGTGCTTCATGTCGTTGGCAATCGTGTTGCGCACGCCCAGGCGTTGCCGCCCTGGCTCGGCCAGACCCAAGCGCTGGCGATCGCCCTCGTGATCGAAGCCGTACAGCAACGCCTCGGTCAGACCCGCTGCGTGGACCAGCACTTGCCGAGCATCGCGCTCCAACTGGCGCAACGGCGACGTGTGAGGCGGCCGCGCCGGGATGAGTGGAGGCTGGCTGCGGATGCGCTGGTAGCCGTAGTGGCGCCCGAGTTCCTCGACCAGATCCTCGGCAATCCTCACGTCTTTGGTCGCGCGGAAGGTCGGCACCGTGACGATGCGCAGGTCGCCCGCCCGTTGCACGCCGAAGTGCAGCGCCTGCAGGCAGGCGTCCAGCCAGGCGTCGGTCATTTCCTCGGCCGTGACCCCCAGCCGCTGGCGCAAGTACGCACCGCTGGTATGGATCAGCACCGGCGGATGCGGCTGGGTCTTGTACGGACCTTCGTCGGCGAGGTCGCTCACCACGCGCGCTTCCGGGCAGACCTGCAGCACCAGACGCAGGAACCGGCGCGCGGCGACGTGGGGCAGCAGCGGGTCCAAGGCCTTTTCGAAGCGCGCCGAGCTCTCCGTGCGCAACCCCAGGCGCATCGCGGTCTTGCGGATCGCCGGGGCTTCGAACGCGGCGGCCTCGAGGATCACGACCTGGGTATCCTCACGGATCTCGCTGTTGGCGCCGCCCATGATGCCAGCCAGCGCAACCGGGCCCTCGCCATCGGCAATCACGCAATCGCTGGGCTGCAGCACGCGCTCCTGGCCATCCAGCGTCGTCAGCGTCTCGCCCGCCAACGCCCGGCGCACCCGGATCTGCTCGCCTCGGACGTGGCGCGCGTCGAACGCATGGAGCGGATTGCCGGTTTCGAGCATGACCAGGTTGGTCGCGTCGACGATGTTGCTGATCGGCCGCACGCCGCAACGCCGCAGACGCAAGCGCAGATCCACCGGCGAGGGCGCGATCGTCACCCCTTCGATGCGGGCGCACAGATAGCGCGGACACGGCGCCGCGGCATCGACCTGGACGTCCAGGGGTCGCCCCTGGCCCAGCGTGACCGCAAGCTCGATGGCGGCCAGCGGTTTGCCCAGCATCGCCGCCACTTCGCGCGCCATGCCGTACTGGCCCCAGAGATCCGGGCGGTGGGTGATCGCCTTGTTGTCGACGTCGTAGAGGACATCCGTCAGTTCAACGGCTTGCGCAAGAGCCGTGCCTGCTGGTGCATTGCAGCCGTGCAGTTCGAGCAGACCGCCGTGATCCTCAGAAAGGCCGAGATCCGCTTCAGAAGCCAGCATCCCAGGTGAACGCACGCCGCGCACTTCGCCGTCGCGCACCGCGATTCCCGAGGGCAAGGTCACACCGGGCGGCACGAACGGCACGCGCATGCCGACGCGCAGATCCGGCGCCCCGCACACGACGGTCACCTGCTCGGAGCCCAGATCCACTGTCGCCAGCCGGAGTTTGTCCGCATTCGGGTGCGGCACCACCGCGAGCACGTCGGCGACCAGCACCCGCTCGAGACCTTGGCCCACCGTCAAGACGTGATCGATCTCCGCGACCGTACAGGTGAACCGGCCGGCGAACGCGATCGGATCGACGCCCGAAGTATCGACCCACTGCGAGATCCAGCGCCAGGAGACCAGCATCACTTCACCTCGGGCGCGGCATCGGCAACGGCCTGAATGGAATCAGAACTGGCCGAGAAAGCGCGCATCCCCTGACAGCAGGAGGCGCACGTCCGGCACGCCGAAGCGCATCATCACCAAGCGCGACAGACCAAGACCGAACGCCCAGCCCTGCCAGTGCGCCGGATCCAGACCGCCCGCGCGCAACACCTGCGGGTGCACGAGACCGCACGGCAGCAGTTCCAACCACCCGGATTGCTTGCAGACCGAACAGCCTTGACCGGCGCAGACCTGGCAGGAGATGTCGAGCTCGAAGCCCGGCTCCACGAACGGGAAATACCCTGGCCGCAGACGCACTTCCACTTCGCGCTTGAGGATGGCCGACAGCAGCGTGCGCATCGAGTCGAGCAGGTGGCCGACCGAGACGTGGCGATCGATCATCAGCCCTTCGACCTGGTGGAAGGTGTGTTCATGGCTCGCGTCCGTCGCCTCGTAGCGGTAGACCTTGCCCGGGAACACGGCGCGAAACGGCGCCTCGAACTGATGCATGGCGCGCACTTGCCCCGACGAGGTGTGCGTGCGCAGCAGATGGCCGTCGTCGAGCCAGAACGTGTCCTGCATCTCGCGCGCCGGATGCCACGAGGGGATGTTCAGCGCCTCGAAGTTGTCGAATTCGCTCTCGACTTCGGGGTAGTCCAGGACGTGGAAGCCCATGGACGTGAACACCGCCTCGACCTCGGCCTGAACCTGGCTCAGCGGATGGACGTGACCTTGCGGCGGCAGCTTGCCGGGCAGGGTCTCGTCAAAGGTCGCGTCCTCCAGTTCCGCATCGATTTGCGTGTCTTCCAAGGCCTGCTTGCGCCCCGCGATCGCCGCCTCGACTTCGGAGCGCACCTGACTCGCCGCCGCGCCATAGGCCTTGCGCTCGTCCGCCGCCAGCGTGCCCACCCGCTTCATCAGCGCGGTGACCTCGCCTTTCTTGCCGAGCGCATCGACCTCGACCTCGCGCAGCGCCTCCAGACTCGTGGCCTGCAGGACGGCATGCGTGCAACGGTCCGCGACGGCGCGCAGGTCTTCCTGCCACGCCGGGCTCGCTTGCGTATTCATGAACTAATCGTTCCGCTTGATGATGTGGTAGCCGAAGCTGGTCTCGACGATGTCGATCTGGCCCTTGCCCAACGTCAGCGACAACTGCTTGAACGGCGGGACCAACTGCGCCTCGGCGTTGACCGGGTAGGTGCCCGGACCGGGATCCTTGCTGTTGTCCTTCATGATCTTGGCGAAGTCCGCGCCTTTCTTGCGGGTGTCGTGCAACAGCTTGATCGCCAGGGCCTTGGCCTCGTCTTTGGTGAGCGTCACGTTCTCGCCGGGCAGCGAACCGGCGAAACCAATCAGGATGTGGCTCACGGTCGCCTGCGTCGGCGCGGGCTCCTGCTTGGTCGGGCACGTCGCCGGATCCTCGCCGGCCTGAGGGCACGGGTCGGTCGCGACCTTTTCCAGCGGCTTTTCGGCGGGCACGAACGTGAACGGCACGCGCTTCATGACGTGGTAGCCGAACTTGGTCTCGACGACGTCAACCTGGCCCTCGCCCAGCGAAGTCGCCATCGCGCTGAACGGCGGCACGTAGCGGCCGCGCAGGTCCGGCGTCACCTTGTAGACACCTGGGCCCGGATCGTCGGAGTGCGCCCAGATCAACTTCACGAAGTCAGTGCCCGGCTTGCGCGCCTCGTGGGCCAGCTGCGTCGCCAGCTTCTTGGCATCCTCCTGGTTGCGACCGACCTTCTTGCCCGGCAGCGAACCTTCCCAACCGACCAGCACGTGGCCGACCTGGATGTTGTCGTCGACCTTGGCCTGGATGCTGGGGCACGTCGCGGGATCCTCGCCGGGCATCGGGCACGGATCGGTCAGCGCGGACTTGCCCAGGGCGGCATCGCCTGCGTTTGCGGATGGCGAGGCAGCGGCGGGCGGCGGCACCGGAGCGGGCGGCGGCGGGGTCGCCGGGGCCCCAGCGACGGCATCGGCACCGGCAGCTTCTGGCGTCGCGGTCGCAGTGACGGGCGCGGGCTCTTCTTTCTTGCAAGCGGTGACAGAAACGGCCAGCACGGCGGCGGCGGTGACCAGGCGAAAACGGCGCATGAGCTTCCCTCGGCAAATGGCCCACGTGACGCGGGCGAGCGCGGAATTGTGCGCTCGATGGCGATGGCGGTCAAACATACGTGATTACCGATACTTGACATGGTTCTGCAGCGGCGCTCGTGGCAAGAACGGCGATGGTTTGATCCGAACGAGGCGGCGCGGCAACCCATTCCATGCGTCGCTCGTCCGCGTCGAGACAGCACGTGCCCGCGATCCCCCGCGCGAGGAAGCCAGCGTTCAGGGCTTGGCGAACGTACGATGTGTAGCGTTGCCAGGCCCTGATCGCTGCTTCCAGAGCTCAACATCGGCGCAAGGAATGGTCCCCCATGACCACGTTCCCTTGTATTCATGGTTTGTTCCTAGGTGGCACCCTGCTAGCGATGGCCGCCGGGTTAGCTAGCGGCTGTGCCGAAAACTTTGTGGTGCCGACGGTGCTCGGCCAGGTCCGCGAAGTGCCCATCGAGCGCGGCGATCCGGCCGACACCGGGCAACCATGGACGGTCGGCAAGTTGCTCGCCATACCCCCGGCTTTGCACCACGACCGCCGCAGCGGCACGGCGACCCGAGAAGCCAGTGATTTGCTCACTTGGGACGTGTCCGTCAGCGAACCCGATGGCCGGGTCTGGTTGGCGGAATGCCAGGCATCTTCGTATATGAGCATGGCAAAACAAGGGGTTGCCGGCTACCAGGAACCGACCGCGGTGGCCTGCGACGTCCGCCAGCACGGCGACGAAGCCTTCAAGCTGGAGTTGACCAACGCCGGATCCAACAAGGGAATCGGCGCGTTGGAAGACGGTTCGGGGCGCGTGACCCTGGACCGGGCGCAACGGCCCGAGGACCCGACGCGGGTGCCGGAAACCTTCCTGATCAAGCACGATGGCCTCGCGGTCGGCTGGCTGAAAACGCGCCCGCGTCCGCGCCTGTTCGTGTTGCAGGACCTCGACCCGATGCGCGAACGAGCGGTGGAACGCCTGGTCATGCTGACGATCGCGCTGGACACCCACGCGGCCCGACGGTTCCGCGGCACTGCGCTGCTGCCGCCGATCTGGGCGCGGTCGGATTCGCCGGAAAACGTGGTGTTGGGCCCGCCCTCACGCGATTGAAGCCGGCTTGACGTTCGTCACGGGGGGCGCTCAGTATGGGCCTCCCTGACGAACTTCAACTCCGCGTGTCGCCATGCCGCTGCTGCGCTTTGCCCGCCGATTGTCCCCTGGCCTGACCGCGCCGTTCGGTCTGCCGCTCGATGCGCACCGGGCGTCGCGAGTCCAGGGTCTGCTCGAGGCGCATCCCTTCATCGTCGAACTGGTGCAGACGCAACTGCAACGCCTGCTGCAAGGTCCCGAACCCGAAGCGCAACGCTTGATCGCCTGCTATGCCCGCGTGCTGCTGGGCGAACTGCGTCGTGAGCCGATCGCCGACCCGCTGCTGGCCCTGGCCGCGCGCTGCGATGCTGTGGTTCGCAGTGAACGCGGCGAGTTGCTGGATCGGGCCTGGATTCCGGCGCTGGTCAAGCGTCTCGAGATGGTCCTGCTCGATCGGGTCAACCGCAACCTCGGCAGTTACGATACCTGGGCGGGCGAAGTGGTCGAGAGCCTGGCTGGCCTGGCCTCGGCGCATGTCATGGATCTCGCGGCGGGATCGGGAGGTTTTGCGCTGCACGTCGCCAAGCACCCACCCGACGGCACTGCGTTGCGCTGGACGGTGACGGACAGGGAGCCCGCGTACGTCCGTCTGGGTCGGCAACAGGGCCGCAAGCTTGGCGTGCCGATCGACTTCGACGTTCGCGATGCCCTCGATCTGCGCGATCTCCAAGCACTCTCGGGTCCGGGGCGGGTCGACCTGTTCATTTGCACGCAATCGACCCACCACCTGACGCCGGGCCAGTTGGTGCGCCTGTTCAGCCAGGCCATGGCGGCGGCGGAACACGGCATCCTGGTGGTGGATCTGTTCCGCAGCGCGGTCAACGTGCTCGGCGCAGCGCTGGCGACGACCCTGACGGCGCCGTTCCTGCCCCTGCAACTCGACGGCATGCAATCGATCCGGCGCAGCTATACCCCGGCGGAACTTTCGTTGCTGGCTCGGCTGGCCGGCGCCAGCCAGGTAACGGCGCGCACCGTGGCGCCGGCTTTCGCGGTGCTGCACGCGTCACGCTAGCGTTTGTGATGGCCGCGGTGCTTGCGCGCGGGCTTGGCGACCGGCGCAGTCGGCACCTTCTTGACTTCCAACTGGGGCGAGCCGAGCGCAAGCGCCTGGGGCACGGGGGGTTGTAGCGCTGGCGGTTGTGGCGTCGGCGGCGCGACAGGACCTGCTGGCGGCTGGTCGGCCGGCAACGGCGGTGGCAACAGCGGCGACGCGGCGGTGCGGGCGGGCGCGACAAACGCCTCGACGGCCGAAGGGGCCGATGCAGCCAGCGAAGGCGCATCCGCCGTCGTGGGCCGTGCGCGTCCGAACGCCGTCAAGAGGCCGAGGCACAAGGTCGCGGCGACTGCGCCGGCGGCCACCCACGTGCGCTTGTCGCGAAGCCACGTTGCACCCGCCAGGGCC
This sequence comes from uncultured Enterobacteriaceae bacterium, assembly GCA_964356325.1. GTDB lineage: Bacteria > Myxococcota_A > UBA9042 > UBA9042 > UBA9042 > CAYHHL01. The sequence continues at coordinate 13,708 of CAYHHL010000054.1, forward strand.
GTCACCGAGGCCGAAAGCGTCGCCTCGATGGCAAAGCGGCTCGCCGCGCCCGTCATCGGATGCAGCATGCGCACGGTGCCCTCCTCGCGCCGAACTGCCGCCTGTTCCAAGGCTTCGCGCATCGCTCCGGCCGAGGCGAAGCGGTCTTCGGGCTGCTTGGCCAGCGCGCGCTCGACGACCGCGACGAATGCTTCCGATGTCGGCGCGCGCAACCGTCGCGCCAGTGCGGGGGGCGGCTCGTCGACATGCTTCATCATGATCGACTGGGAGGAATCGCCGGTGAAGGGGAGACAGCCCGACACGCAACCATAGAGGATGACGCCTAAAGCATACAGGTCTGCGCGCCCGTCCACGGATCGGTTCAGGACTTGCTCAGGACTCATGTACGAAGGTGTCCCGACGGTCGTACCCGTGCGCGTCAAGCCGGTGTCCTCGGACTTCGCGATGCCGAAATCCAATACTTTCACGATGGTCTCGCCGCCTATCTCGTGCAAGAAGATGTTCATCGGCTTCAGGTCGCGATGCACCAGACCGGACCGATGCGCTTCGGCCAGGCTGCGCAACGCCGCGATGGCCACGCGCGTCGCCGCGACCTCGCCCAGGACCTGGCCACTTTTCGCGAGCTTGCGCATTCGCTCGCCCAACGTCTCACCGCGCAACCGCTCCATCGCCAGGTAGAACACGCCGTCGTCGGACTGGCCGAAGTCGAACACGCGAATCGTACTCGGGTGTTGCAGGCCCGCGGAAATGCGTGCCTCTTGGTAGAAGCGCCGCACCGTCGCCTCGTCGGTCTCGATGTCGAGCAGAAGTGTCTTGATCGCCACCGGTTGGCTCGTACCGGTGTGCAACGCCTCGTAGACCGCGCCCATGCCGCCGCGACCGATCTCGCCCTGGATCCGGTAGCGGCCGGCGAACAGCGTGCCGGGCTCGAGGTGGCTGGTGGTCGGTCGGCGGCCGTACACGATCGTCGCCGTGCCGTCCCTGGCACAGAACGCCGCTTCGGTCCTGCTTCCGCATTGCAGACACGCGCGCATGCCGCTCCCCTCGAAACCGCCGTAGTTCCAATGATTCTCGAATGTGTCGGTGGTACAGATTCAAGCTAGCGGAATGCCGGGGCACCGGTCAACGCAGCCCGTGCCAGGCACGCACCAAAGCTGCGGAACAGCGTCGCTTTTCGTGGATCAGGCGCGCGATCGCAGGCGTGACTTCGCTCCGGCTCACGGCGCAGGCCCGCGCGATGCCGATCAGGCCTGGGGCGGCGGCGCGCCGAAGAAGTCCTTGCCCAGCTCGCCCACGGACTTGTCCTTCCAGGCCAGTTGCACCAAGCGCGACGCGATGTTACCGGCGATGGCGCGGTAGATCTCGGCCTGGTGCGAGTCCGGCTCGGCGGCGACGATCGGCCGGCCCGCGTCGGCGTTGGGCGAAATCAGCATATCCAATGGCAACTTACCGAGGAACGGGATGCCGTGGCCCTCGGCGTTGTTCTTGCTGTTGCTGGGCCCGAAGATCTCGTAGTCCTTGCCATTGTCCGGGCAGTGGAAGTAGCTCATGTTCTCGACCAGGCCGATCATCTCGACTTTCAGCATCGAAAACATGCGCGCCGCCCGCAGCACGTCCGCGAACGCCACGTCCTGCGGCGTCGAGACCACCACCGCGCCCGACAGCGGGATGGACTGGCACAGCGACAGGATGATATCGCCCGTTCCCGGCGGCAGATCGACGATCAGGTAGTCCAGTTCGCCCCAATCCACGTCCTCGACGAACTGGGTGACCGCGCGCCCCACCATCGGCCCGCGCCAGGCCACCGCCATGTCCTCCTGGACCATGAAACCCATGGAAATCGCCTTGATGCCGTGCGCCTCGGCCGGGACGATCTTGCGCTGGGCGTTGACCGCGGGCTTGGTGCCGCGCAGGCCCAGCATGATCGGCACGCTCGGCCCGTACACGTCGGCGTCCAAAAGGCCCACCTTTGCACCGAGTTGCGCGAGCGTCACGGCGAGGTTGACCGCGACTGTCGACTTGCCCACGCCGCCCTTGCCCGCGCCGACGCCCAGCACATAGCGGACGTTGGGCAGCTTGGCGTTGCCCGACGGCGGATCGGCCTGCAGGCGCAGTTCCACCTCGGTGACACCGGGCAGCGCGGCCAACGCAGCCTGGATCTGCTGATGGAGCGCGGCCTTGTGCGGGGAAGCCGGGGTCGTCAGCGCCACGTGCACCGCGACCTTGCCCTCGCCGACTGCGACACCGCGCACCAGATCGGCGCTCACGAGGTCCAGGCCCAAGTCCGGTTCCACCACGCCCGCCAGCACCTGCATCACGTCTTCTTGCGTCACCATGGCAGCCTCCAATCGTTGCACATCGCCCATGCGGACGGGGGGCCCCGTATAGGCAAGCTGCCGTGGCAGTGTCAAACTCTCGCGGTTCGGCAGCCGGTTTGCCCGGTCACGACACCACTTCGCATTGACACTGCGCCGCCGCGAGCCTAATGTAGGACCAGTTTGGTCGGATATCGATCGAGTTGCATCCGGAGGTTATCGACTGGCGCGGCGAGCGGATGCCATTGCGGTGGCCGAAGTCGTGCGGGCGCTGGACGGCGACACGAACCTCGCGCCCTGGCTTCCGAGACGATGACGACGGACGAGACCAACACGAGGCGACAAATGTCAGTGAACCTGCCGATCTATATGGACAACCACGCGACTACCCGGGTCGATCCGCGCGTCGTCGAGGCGATGTTGCCGTACTTCACGACGCATTACGGCAACGCGGCGTCCAAGACCCACGTGTTCGGGCGCAAGGCCGAGGAAGCCGTCGAGGCGGCCCGCGAGCATCTGGCGCGGCTCATCAACGCCCCGACTGCCAAGGAGATCGTCTTCACGTCGGGCGCGACCGAGAGCGACAACCTGGCCGTGAAGGGCGTCGCGCACATGTATCACGAGAAGGGCGATCACCTGATCACGGTGACGACCGAGCACAAGGCAGTGCTGGACTCGCACATGGCCTTGGAACGCGAGGGCTTTCGCGTGACCTATCTGCCGGTCGCGGCCGATGGCCTGGTGAACCTGGACGAATTGCGCGCGGCGATCACCGATCAGACCATCCTGGTGTCGGTGATGGCGGTGAACAACGAGATAGGCGTCGTGCAACCCCTGGCCGAGATTGGCAAGCTGTGCCACGAGAAGGGCGTGGTGTTCTTCTGCGACGCCGCGCAGGCCGTGGGCAAGATCGAAATCGACGTCGAGGCCATGCAGATCGACCTGTGCGCCTTCACAGCGCACAAGATGTACGGTCCCAAGGGCGTCGGCTGCCTGTACGTACGGCGCAAGGGGCCGCGCGTTCGGTTGGAGCCCCTGATGCACGGCGGCGGTCACGAGCGCGGCTTGCGTTCGGGTACGCTGGCGGTGCCGCTGATCGTCGCGTTCGGCGAGGCGGCGCGCTTGTGCCAGCAGGAAATGCCCACGGAATCCAAACGGATCCTCGCCTTGCGGGATCGCCTGTACGAAGGGCTGAAGGCGCGGGTGCCGCACATCTACCTGAACGGCGACGAACACCAGCGCGCGCCGGGCAACCTCAACGTCTCGTTTGCGTACGTCGAGGGCGAGAGCTTGCTCATGGGTATCAGTGACATCGCGGTATCGTCGGGCTCGGCGTGCACGTCGGCCTCCCTGGAACCGAGCTACGTGCTCAAAGCCCTGGGCGTGAATGACGAATTGGCGCACACCTCGATTCGCTTCGGCATCGGCCGGTTCAACACGCAAGAAGAGGTCGACTATGTGCTGGAGCGCGTGGTCGAGGTAGTCAGCCGGCTGCGCGAGATGTCGCCGCTGTGGGAAATGGTCCAAGAAGGCGTGGACTTGAGTACGGTCAGCTGGATCGGCCACTAGCAACGACATCGACAGGAGACCCCATGGCGTATTCCGACAAGGTCCTGGATCACTACAACAACCCGCGCAACGTCGGCTCCCTGCCCAAGGACGACGACAGCGTTGGCACCGGCGTCGTCGGGGCTCCCGAGTGCGGCGACGTCATGAAATTGCAGATCCGCGTCAGCGCCGCCGGCGTGATCGAAGACGCGCGCTTCAAGACGTTCGGCTGCGGTTCGGCGATTGCCTCGTCCTCGCTCGCCACCGAGTGGGTCAAGGGCAAGACGGTCGAGGAGGCGGCGACCATTCGCAACACCGACATCGTCAAGGAACTCAACTTGCCGCCGATCAAGATCCATTGTTCGGTGCTGGCCGAGGACGCGATTCGCGCGGCGCTCGCCGACTACAAGGCCAAGCAGCAAAAGGCGCAAGGCTGACCGCTCGGAATTCCGCGTGCCCAGCCTGCCAGCGATGCGCCGATTTGTTAGAATCTCAGTCCTTGAAGGAGGCCGAGCGTGACCACCAACGTAACCACCCATAGCTACACGCCTCCGACGCCAGCTGCAGCGAGCCAGGGCGCTCCGGCCAACACGGGCAGCGCTTCGTTCACGCAGACCGACGCGCCCGCGGCTCCCCGCGAACCATTGCCCGCCCACAACATCGTCGCCATCTCCGCCGCCGCGGCCGAACGTTTGCGCGTGGTTGCCGCCGAACAGGGCGTCGAACTCGTGGGCGTGCGCGTCGGTGTGACCGGCGGTGGCTGCTCAGGCCTGTCGTACGTGCTAGATTTCGAGAAGGCAGCGCGCCTCGGCGACTCGACATTCGGCGAGAACCCCAAGATCTTCGTGGACCGCAAGAGCTTCGTGTTCCTGCGCGGCACCACGCTGGACTTCGAGGGCGGCCTGAACGGCAAGGGCTTCGTGTTCGTCAACCCCAACGCGAAGGCGAGCTGCGGCTGCGGCTCCTCGTTCTCGGCCTGAGCGCGCTTTCCCGAGGACTTACGATGGCGATCCGCCACGATAGCGCGACCACCGATGGCAAGACACCGCCTGGCAAGCCGTGGGTACTCGGCGCGAACGGTCAGGTCGATCTGGCGCGCAAGCCTGGACCCGGCGAACCGGCACCGGATCATTTCGCGGTGCTGGGCCTGCCGCGGCGCCTGCTGCTGGATCCGCAACATGCTGAAGTACGCGTCCGCAGCTTGGTGCGCGATCTGCATCCCGACCGTTTCCACGCGCAAGGTGCGCAAGCCGTGGCCGATGCCCAGCGCCACACCTCGCTGGTGAACGACGCCTGGCGCGCGCTGAAGGATCTCGGGAGTCGCGCGCGCTACGTGATCGAGCTCGAAGGCGCGCAACCCGGCGAGAAGTTTCAACCGCCTCCCGCGTTCCTTGCCGATATGCTCGAATTGAACGAGACGCTGGACGACCTGAAGACGGCCCTGGACGGCGATGCCGATACGGCCAAGTCGGCGCGCTGGCAGTTGAAGGAGCAGGCGGGCGAACTAGCCGAATTACGTGAGGAATCGGCGGCGGCGCTGCAGCGAGCGGCGCGACGTTGGGACGACGCGGAGGCCACGGCGGCTGGCGATGCGAAAGTGGAAGCGCGCAAGACCCTGCGATCGGCGCTGGGCCAACTGAGCTACCTCGACAACCTGATCGAACGCGTGCGGGCCATGCAGGAAGCGGGCGGTGGGCTGCTGCCGACCGGACGGGTGCGTTGATCGCGATCAGACGACCTGAAGACGCGGCCAAGCGTGCGCAAACTCATTAGTTTCGGTACATCCACAGGGTGCAACTGTCATGTCCATCCAGATTTCCGGCGGGACTCAAGCTCCACGCTCGAGGATGCCGGCCATAGGCATCGATCTCGGCACGACCAACAGTCTCGTCGCAATCGTCGGCGAAGATGGTCAACCACGCGTATTATCCGGTGAATACGATACGGGACCGCTCGTGCCTTCGGTCATTGCCTTTGACGCCGACGGCAAGTTCGATCGCGTCGGCGTGCAGGCGGACGCTTTCCTGGCCCACCACCCGGATCGGACGATCTACAGCGTCAAGCGGATGATGGGCCGCTCCGCGCCCGAGGTTGCCGCGGAACTGGGCATGCTGCCTTACAAAGTGCACCACGATGTGCGCCCCGGTGGCTCGGCTGCGGTGCGCATCGAGGTCGCGGGCCAGCGCTACACGCCGCCGGAGCTGTCCGCGTTCGTCCTGCGCGAGCTCAAGCATCGCGCGGAAGTCGCCTTGGGCAGTGAGGTTCGCCAGGCCGTCATCACGGTGCCGGCGTATTTCAACGATGCGCAGCGCCAGGCCACCAAGGACGCGGGGCGGCTGGCAGGTCTCGAAGTCTTGCGCATCGTCAACGAACCCACAGCGGCGGCGCTGGCTTACGGCCTGGACAAGGTGACCGAGGGGCGGATCGTCGTGTACGACCTGGGCGGTGGCACGTTCGACGTCTCGATCCTGCACATGCACCAGGGCCTGACCGAAGTGCTGGCCACGGCTGGAGATACCCGGCTGGGCGGCGACGACATCGATCAGGCGATGGTCAAGCTGGTGGCGGGCTCGCTGCTCGACCAGGGCCTGGACCTGCGCGGTCAGCCCAAGCTGCTGCAACGCCTGCGCAAGGCCATGATCGCAATCAAGACCCAGCTCTCGGAACGCGAGACGGCGACGGTAAGGCTCGACCTGCAGCCGCTGCGGCAGGACCCGATCGAACTGACCTGGACGCGCGCCGAGTTCGAGACGCTGATCGAGCCGCTGATCGAACGGACCCTGCTGCCCTGCCGACAAGCCTTGCGCGACGCGAACTTGCAGCCGGCGGACCTGGATGAGGTGATCCTGGTCGGCGGGTCGACGCGCATTCCGCTGGTGCGCCGTAAAGTCTCGGAATTGTTCGGGCAGGCTCCTCGTGGCGAAATCGATCCGGATCAGGTGGTGGCGCTCGGCGCAGCAGTGCAGGCCGACATCATGACCACGGGGCGGCGCGACATGCTGCTGCTCGACGTGACGCCGCTGTCGCTCGGCATCGAAACCGTGGGCGGCGTGGTCAGCCGCATCATCCACCGCAACAGTCCGATTCCGGCGAGCGCGACCGAGGAATTCACCACTTCCGTGGACTTGCAGACCGGTGTGGTGGTGCACGTGCTGCAGGGCGAGCGCGAACTGGTGGCCGATTGCCGCAGTCTCGCGACCTTCGTGGTGCCGATCGAGCCGTTGCCGGCCGGTCTGGCGCGCGTGGCGGTGACGTTCCTGATTGACGCCAACGGCATCCTGCACGTGACGGCGCGCGACGTGCGCACGGGACGCGAAAAAACCATAGAAGTGCGGCCTAGTTATGGACTGACGGACGACGAAGTGGTGCAGATGCTCGAGGACTCGTTCGAACACGCCGAGGACGACGTCGAGAAACGCCTGTTCATCGACGCGCGCACCGAGGCCGAACAAGTGCTGAAAGCCACGATCCGCACGCTGCAGGGACCGGTGGGCGCGCTGTTGGAGGCGGACGAACGCGATGAGATCGAAGGTGAAATCGCGAGTGTTCAGGCGTCCATGCAGACCAACCAGGCAGAACCCGTGCGCGACGCCCTGCAGCGGTTGAACGACGCGACGATGCACCTGGCCGAACTGGCGATGGCGGGCGCGCTGAACGTGGCGGCGCACGATCCGACCGTGCAAAAGGCCCTGGCAGGGTCGGAGCGCGATCCCGCGGCGGACAAGCCCCACCACGGTCCGGTGCCTGGGCATGGCCAGCGCTGAGTCGTTGAACTTGGCGTGGACCTTCGCGGATCGCATCGCCAGCGCCGAGTTCGCCTACCGATCCTGCCGGTTGTGCCCGCGCGATTGCGGCATCGATCGCCTGGCCGGCAGCCAGGGCGCGTTCTGCCGGCTGGGCGAACACGCCACGGTCTACAAGGAACTGCTTTCGCGCGGTGAAGAGGCCATCCTCGATCCGACCTGGCTGGTCGATCTGGGCGGTTGCTCGCTGCGCTGCCTGTTCTGCACGGAATGGGCTCACGTCGTCGATCCGCAACTTCGCGCTGCTACGTTGGATTCCTCGTGGTTCGTGCCGCAGCTGCACAAGCGCAGGGCCCAGGGCGCGCGCACGCTCAGCTTCGTGGGTGGCGATCCGACCGTGAGTCTTCTGGGGGTGTTGCGGGCCATGGCGCACGTCGGCGCCCAGGACTGGCTGCCGGTGGTGTGGAACTGCAACGCGCTGATGTCCGACACGGCGCGCGATCTGCTGGGCGGCTGGGTGGCGACCTGGGTGGTCGACCTGAAGTTCGGTAATTCCGCGTGCAGTCAGCGACTTGCGGGCGTTCCGGCCAGCGATTCCGCGCATGGTTTCGACGCCTGGACCGAAGTGACGCGCACGCTGGACTTCGCCGCGCACGCGCCGCGCCGGCCGGAGCAGCACTTCAGCCCAGATGACATGCACCTGCCGCCGCTCATCGTGCGCCACCTGGTGATGCCAGGGCACGTGCAATGCTGCACGCGGCCGGTGCTGGACTGGCTGGCGGTCCATCACCCGCAAGCGCCGGTGAATCTCATGACGGTGTATCTGCCATCGGGGCCGGGCGCTCAGGGCCTACAGCAAGTGCCTGAACTGGCGAGACTTGCCACGCCCGAGGAAGTCCGGGCCGCCATCGACCACGCCCGCGCGACGACGCCGGTGCTGTGGCTGGACGGGCGTCCCGACCGCGGCTAGTTGGTCAGGCAGGCGGTCAACTGCGGCCCGCATTCCTTGGCGTAACAGTCGTCCTGGCAAGCCTTGTTGTTGTCGCCGCACTTGGGCTTGCACACAGCCACCGCGCAGTCCCAGAACGCGTCCAGCAGCGCCACGCCTTGCGAGCCGGCTTGGCCGAGACATTTCCAGCTGCAAGTATCCTTACCCCCACAGCCTTGCATGCAAGTCGCGGTCTGGGCGCAGGTGGCGCTGGCCCCAGGCACGGCGTAGCAGGTCGCGATCTGGTCCAGGCACGACTCGGTCTGCGGTTGGCCGGTACAGCCGATGAGGGCCGCCATCTGATTTTGCGCGGCGGGCGTGGCGTTGGCGTAACAGGCTGAGGCGATGGTCAAAAGCTTGCCCGGATAAAGCGCCGTGCAGTCGAACGCCGCCGCGCAACCGCTGGCTCCGCTGGTGTCGTTGGCGACGCACGACAGGAAGGGCAAGGCGCAATACTTGCCCACGCACTGTTCCATGCACGAGTTATCCATGGATCCGGCGCATTGCGGCACGCACATCGCCTTCTGGCATTCGGCGAGCGGTTCGAACAAGAAGTTGGCGTAGAGCGAGCCGATCTTGGCCGACTGGTCGATGCATGCGGAACTCGGTGAATTCTTGCCGCAGTTTTCCTGCTGGTACAAGTAGACCGACAGGCAGCTGTTGATCGCGCCGCCGTAGATGTCCGCGTCCGCCGGGTAGTTCGCGTCGCCGTAGCCTTGCCAGTCGAAGTCGATGACGTCGGATTTGCCGACATCGGTGGAGGCATCGGGCGTGAAAACGTCAGGCGTGAAGACGTCGGGCGTGAAGACGTCAGGCGTGACGACCTCGGGCGTGAAGACGTCAGGCGTGACGACCTCGGGCGTGAAGACGTCAGGAGGCACGTTCACGTCGGCGGCGTCGCCCGGCGCGTCGGCAACCAAGACGTCCGATGAGTCATCTCCCGCGGAATCCAGGACATCCGCCTCCGAGCCGTCGGGCGCGTCGACCGTCGCCACGTCAGGCCCGGGCGTCGGCTTGCAGACCTGGGCCGGCGGCACGCATGCCCAACCCTGCGGACAGTTCAGTTTCGCGCACGAATGGCTGCACACGGGGCCGGCTGGGCCGAGCGTGCACAGGCCGGCGCTTCCAGCCACGCCCGCGCACTGCGCACTGCTGGCACACGCGCAACCGAGCGCTTTCTTGGCACCTTGGCACGCAGGATCGACATCCGCGGCGTCGTGTCCATCCAGCGTGTCGAACGCTGCGACGTCGGGGCTGACCATCGCGTCGCCCACCAGCACGGCGTCTTGCTCTGCGGTGTCCACTCCGACGTCCGCTGTCACGCCGGCGTCCGCCTCCGCGTCGCCAGCCGACGCGTCGGACTCCGGGATATCCGCTTGGCCTACGGTAACTTCCGGACCCGCGGGCGGCGTCGTCTCCCAGTAAGTCAGGCCCGCGCTCGCATCGGCGGTTGCCGCGTCGGTCAGGGCGGCAGCGGAAGCGTGCAGGCTCGGTGCGGGCGCCACGAGACCACCTTTCGCGTCCCAATCCGTGCAACCGCTCAAGAGCACCAGAATCGCGCAGGAAACGACGCCGAGGTGGCGAACTTCAGGGGGCATGTCGCTCCTCGCTGCAGGCGGGGTCCACGGACAGCATCGGCACTGTGCAGGCCATGCTAGGGGCCCGCCTGGCGATTGTCCAACCAACGGCGCACTTCCACACGCAAAAGCGCCGAGGCCGCCGACAGGTGCTCCGTGACCCGAACCCGGGACGGGACCTGCGCGACGGCCTCTGCAGAACCTGATCAGGGCTGGCGAATCTAGAACTCGACCGCCTTGGTGACGCCGCTACCCCGGCGTTGACGCTCTCGCCCGGTGCGTTTCTCGGTTTCGGCCTCGAACTGGCGGGTGAGCTTGTCCACGGCCCCGTCCACCGCTTTCAGCAGCAGATCGCCGTGCGCCTTGCCGACCAGATCATGTCCTCCCAGCAGCGTAATCGTGGTTTCGAAGCCTTCCGGCAACTCGACCAGGACGGCGCGCGCGACGATGGGCTTGCCCAGGCGCTGCTCGATTTTGCCGAGCTTCTGGGTCAGGTGCTTGTGGACCAGGTCGTCCACATCGAGGTCCTTGCCTTCGGGGCCCATCTTCGTCACGACAGTCAATTCCATGGGTTAACCTCCATGTCTCAGCTGAAAAGGCGTGGTCCCGCGCAGTGCGGGTGGCCGACAGCCTTCCGCTCGCAGGTCCAGCATAGCCGAGTGCGCAGAGGTCGTCACATGAAAGACACAAAACACCGGTACGCCACCGCCCCGATCCGCTAGTGGCTCGCGAGGCGATCCTGTCATTTTGGCGAATTTTGCCGCTAGTTACGCAATCAGCCGACGATCCAGGTCTTGTTGCCGTCAAGCAGGCCCTGCAGGTCGATCTTCTTCACCTTGCGCTGCAAGTCCACTTGAGCATTGAGCAACTGGTCGTACACTGGACGCTGGACCGAGCGCAGGATGCCCAGGGGCACCGGCATGGTCGGGAACTCGAAGCGCGACAATAGGAAGGTCCGCGTCGAATCCTCGTCGAAGGCGTCGTGGACCCAGAGGTCGGCTTCGGTCACGCCGTTCTCGCCGATCTTGACGATTTCCGGCTTCAGGCCACGCAGACGGATGCCCTTGTCGCGCTGAGCTCCGAAAATCATGGGCTTGTCATGTTCCAGGGTAATCGTCGTGTCGGCGCGCGCCTCCTTGGCCGAAAGCTGATCCCACGCGCCATCGTTGAAGATATTGCAGTTCTGCAGGATTTCGATGAAAGCCGTGCCACTGTGCGCCGCCGCCGCCGCCAGCACTTCCGCCGCGCCCTTGGCATCCACGTCGATGAAGCGGGCCACGAAGCTGGCCTCCGCGCCAATCGCCAGCGAGATCGGCTTGAACGGGTTGTCGACCGAGCCCTGCGGCGTGGACTTGGTCTTCTTGCCGATCTCGGAAGTGGGTGAATACTGGCCCTTCGTCAAGCCGTAGATGCGATTGTTGAACAGCAGCACCTTGAGATCGACGTTGCGGCGCAGCAGGTGGATGAAGTGGTTGCCGCCGATCGACAGCGAATCGCCATCCCCCGTCGCCATCCACACTTGCAGGTCCGGGCGGGCAATCTTCAGACCCGTGGCAACCGCCGGGGCGCGGCCATGGATGCTGTGGAAGCCGTAGGTCGCCATGTAGTACGGAAAACGCGAGGAACAACCGATACCTGCGACCATCGCTAGCTGATGCGGCGCGCGGCCCTGCTTGGCGAGCGCGCGCTGCACGGCGGCCAGGATCGCGTAGTCCCCACAGCCGGGGCACCAGCGCACGTCCTGGTCGGTTGCGAAATCCTTGGCCTTCAGCAGAACGGGAGCATCCGTCGTCGTCATGGTCGGTCCTCGAGAAGTTCCGGGCAGTTCACCGGCAGTTCAGTCACGCGCAGGCAATCAGGACGCGAGATGCGCGGTGATCGCCTCGGTGACCTCGCGCACGGTCAGCGGCTGGCCGGCGATGCGGTTGTAGCCCTGGATGTCCATCGCGTACTTGGCGCGCAACACCTTGATCAGTTGACCGTTATTGATCTCGGGGACCAGCACGGTGCGAAACTGCCGCAAGATCTCGCCCAGGTCCGCCGGCAGCGGGTTGAGCCAGCGCAAGTGCAGGTGGGACACGGCCTTGCCCTCGTCCTGCAACGAGCGCACCGAGGTCAAGCACGCTCCGTACGGCGAGCCCCAACTGACCACGAGCACGTCGCCCTGGACCGCACCGGTTACCTGGCACGGCGGAATTTCCCGCGTGATCCCATCAATCTTGGCCTGCCGCGTCTTGACCATGTGGTGGTGATTGGCCGGGTCGTAGCTGATGTGCCCGGTCTTGTCCCACTTCTCCAGGCCACCCAGACGGTGCTCCAGGCCCGGCGTTCCCAAGCGAATCCAAGGTCTTGCCAGCGTCTCGGGATCGCGGTCGTAAGGCAGCAGGACGCCTCCTTCCAACTGGGCCACGTCGTCCAACACCTTGAATTCGATCGGCTTGAGCGCGGAAGCATCCGGGATCTTCCACGGTTCCGCGCCGTTGGCGATCGAACCGTCCGAGAGCAGCACCACCGGCGTCATGTACTTGATCGCGATCCGGCAAGCCTCGTAGGTCGTGTCGAAGGCGTCCGATGGACTGCGGATCGCCAGCACCGGCAGCGGGCACTCGCCATTGCGGCCGTACATCACCTGCAGCAGGTCGGACTGCTCGGTCTTGGTCGGCAGGCCCGTCGAAGGACCACCGCGCTGCACATCGATGATCAGCAACGGCAATTCGGTCATCACCGCCAGGCCGATCGCTTCGGACTTCAGCGCGATGCCCGGTCCCGACGTGCCGGTGACGCCCAACTGGTTGCCGAAACTCGCGCCGATCGCCGCGCACACCGCCGCGATCTCGTCCTCGGCCTGGAAGGTCCGAACTCCATACTCCTTGTAATTCGAGAGCATGTGCAGGATTTCCGAAGCCGGCGTGATCGGGTAGCTGCCGTAGAAGATCTCGACGCCGGCCTTTTGCGAGGCGGCGATGAGACCCAGCGCGACGGCGTCGTTGCCCGCGATGCTGCGGTAGCGACCGGGCGCGATGTCCCGGGCCGGCGGCACGTGGTAGCGCACCCGAAAAAGCTCCGTGTTCTCGCCGTAGTCCCAGCCAGCTCGGAAGACGCGCAGGTTCGCTTCCAGCAGCATCGGCTTGGTCGCGAACTTGCGCTTGATGTCGTCCTCGACCACTTCGCTCTGGCGCTCGTACAGCCAGAACACCAGGCCCAGGGCGAAGTAGTTCTTGCAGCGCTCGACTTCTTTGGCGGACAGGCCCATGCCGGTCAGCGCATCGTTGGTCAAGCGCGCCAGATCGATGGTGTAGATCTGGTAATCACTGAGCGAACCATCTTCGAGCGGGTTGTGCTCGTAGCCCGCCATCTTCAGGTTGCGCGCCTGGAACGAGTCCCGGTTCGCGATGAGAATACCATTGGACTTCAGCCACTTGCGATTGGCCGCCAGCGCCGCAGGGTTCATCACCACCAGCACGTCGGCCTGATCGCCAGGAGTCAGGATGTCGCGGCTGGAGAAATGCAGCTGGTAGCCAGAAACACCGGCGAGTGTTCCCGCAGGTGCGCGGATCTCGGCAGGATAGTCGGGGAAGGTCGCCGTGTCGTTGCCAGCCAGCGCCGAGGCCGAGGAAAACTGGCTGCCCGTCAACTGGATGCCGTCGCCCGAGTCGCCGGCGAAGCGGATGACGACCGATTCCAGGGTCTCGGTGAGCTTGGACGAAACCGGGGGGCTGGCTGGAAGCTCTGCCATGCGTGCGCTCGCTGAGTTTGGACTGCCAAGGTGGCAGGGTCATGGGTCTGGAGACAGGCTGGACGCTACTCGGCGACGTCCGCGCTCTGCCGGTCCGCGCGATCCGCCGCCTCGCGCGCTTGGGCTTTGCGACGTCGGTTGAGGCGGGGAGAGCCCAGATCGCCTCCTCCGCCGCCGCTCGGACCGCCGCCGTGCGAGACCGCGGAAAGGTCGGCCTTGTGGCCGCGAATCATCAGCATCGAGCCCACCAGGTACAGGGCGACGAAGCCCAACAACACGACAATCTCACGGGCGAAATCGGGATCCATCAGTTCTCCTTGGTCGTTCAATCAGCTACACGTCGCTCTCGGCCAGTTGCGGCCGCCAGGTCGTGCCTTCTCGGGTATCGCGCAGTTCCACGCCGGCTTCCAGCAGCCGTTGCCGCAAGACGTCGGCCTGGGTCCAATCCTTGCCCAGCCGGGCCGACTCGCGTTCGGCCAGCAGCCGCTGCACCGTGGCCAACCGCTCGCTATCGGCCGGGAACAGGCGTTCTCGCGCCGACTCGACGATCTCGGCGATCACCTGAGCCGGGTCGTGCTGGAACACCCCGAGCAGCGTGCCCGCTTCCCGCACCAGCTGGCGAACAGCGGCGATCATCTGCGGATTTCCGGCAGCCTTGGGCTTGAGCAAGGCTTGGCCGAGCGCCGCCATCGGTTCGCTCAGCGCCGCAAGTGCTCGCGGGGTCGCCAGATCGTCGCTCAGGGACTCGATCAGCTCGGTCCGCGCGCGCGCTACGAGCTCCGGCACTTCTGCTTGAGAAATCGGAGGCTTACCTTCCAACAGCCCGTCCGCTGCGGCGAGCTTCTCGTACACGGACAGCACCCGGCGCGTCGATTCTTCGAGGGCCTTGTCGCTGAAGTTCAGGGGGTGCAGATAGTGCGCCGTCAACAGGAAATAGCGCAACGCCTGAGCGTGGAAGCGCGCCAGGACCTCACGAATCGTGAAGAAGTTGCCCAGGGACTTGGACATCTTCTCCGCGTCGACGGTCAGGAAGCCGACATGCATCCAACCCTTGGAAAAGGCTTGGCCATTGGCGGCACGAGACTGGGCGATCTCGTTTTCGTGGTGCGGGAAGATCAGGTCCTTGCCGCCACCGTGCAGATCGAAAGTGCCGCCCAGATGCTTGCACGCCATGGCCGAGCACTCGATGTGCCAGCCCGGACGTCCGGCGCCCCAAGGCGAATCCCACGAAGGTTCACCGGGTTTTGCGGCCTTCCACAGCGCGAAGTCGGCCTGATCGCGTTTGCGCGTGTCGTGTTGCACGCGATCGGAGGCGCCCTCGGACTCGTCGCGGCCTCGACCTGACAACGCTCCGTATTCAGGGAAGGAAGCGACCGAGAAGTAGACGTCCTGCGTGTTCGGCAGCGCGCCCTCGTCGCCCTGGACCGCATAGGCATGGCCCCGCGCGATGATGGTCTGGATCATCTCTATGATCTCAGGCATGTGCGTCGTCACGCGCGGCTCGACGTCGGGCGGCTCGCAATCCAGGCGCGCGAGATCCTCGTGGTACGCAACGATGTAGCGTTCGGTCAGGGTCTCCACACTCTCGCCGCGTTCGTTGGCCCGCTTGATGATCTTGTCGTCGACATCGGTGAAGTTGCGCACGTACTTGACGCGATAGCCAAGCTGGCGCAGGACCCGCAGCGCGATGTCGAACGTGACGTAGCAACGCGCGTGACCGACGTGGCTATAGTCGTAGACGGTAACGCCGCAGACGTACATGCCGACCTGGCCCGGGACCAGTGGCTCGAACGTCTCCTTCTGTTTCGTCAGGGTGTTGTGCAGGCGCAAAGGCACTGAAGGGCCCTCGGTCCGCCTCGGCGGAGGGGCGTGGAGTCTAGCCGCCACGGCACGACAAGACAAGCGCAGTCGAACCTGTTCTTGCGCGGTTCGCGAGGCGATTTCGCCGCCCCGT
>CAYHHL010000055.1:0-29454 GCA_964356325.1 uncultured Enterobacteriaceae bacterium
CAACCAGATCTACCTCGACGCGGCAAAGCTCAAGGGTGTCCCGGTCTTCAACGCGCCGTTCTCGAATACCCGCAGCGTGGCCGAACTCATCATCGGCGAGATCATCGTGCTCGCGCGCAAGCTGTTCGACCGCAGCCGGGACGCGCACCTGGGCAAATGGCGCAAGCTCGCGGTCGGTTCGTACGAGGTGCGCGGCAAGACGCTGGGCATCGTCGGCTACGGCCACATCGGCTCGCAAGTCGGCGTATTGGCTGAATCGATGGGCATGCGCGTCATCACCTACGACATCCGCTCGACCATGGCGATCGGCAACTCGCGGCCGTGCGCCACGCTGGTCGATCTGTTGGCCGAAGCGGACTTCGTGACGCTGCACGTGCCGGAAACGCCCCAGACCATGAACATGATCGGCGCCGCTGAACTGGCGCAGATGAAGGCGGGCGCCTACCTGCTCAACGCGAGCCGTGGCACCGTGGTCGATATTCCCGCGTTGGCAGAGGTGCTTGGCTCTGGGCATCTCGCCGGCGCCGCGGTCGACGTCTACCCGAAGGAGCCCGAGACCAACAGCGACGACTTCGCAACGCCGCTGCAGAACCTGGCCAACGTGGTCCTGACGCCGCACCTGGGCGGATCGACCATCGAAGCCCAGGCCGCGATCGGTCGGGAAGTCGCCATCAGCCTGACGAAATTCATCAATACCGGGGCGACGACGGGCGCGGTGAACTTCCCGCAGGTGGAACTCGCACCGGTTCCGGGCACCCACCGCGTGCTCAACGTCCACCGCAACGTGCCGGGCGTGCTGCGCGACGTCAACCGCATCGTCTCGGAGCACAACGCCAACATCCACGCGCAGATGCTCGCGACCGACGCGCAGATTGGCTACCTGGTGATGGACCTGGACCAGGACGTGTCCGACGACGTGAAGAACGCGGTGGCCAAGCTCAGCACCGACATCCGCACGCGCATCCTGTACTGAGGCTCAGAGGTCGAACACCTTGCCCGGATTGAGGATTCCGTTCGGATCCAACGCCCGCTTCAGCGCGCGCATGATCTCGATCTCGTCGGCCGTGCGCGTGAACGGCAGCGCGGCCTTCTTCAGCAAGCCGATGCCGTGCTCAGCCGACACGCTGCCTCCGTGGCGGGCGACCAGGGCGAACAGGTCCCGATCGGCGGCCTTGGTCTGCGCCAGGAAGTCGGGCTTGGCCATGGCCTCGGGTTTCATGATGTTGACGTGCAGGTTGCCGTCGCCGACGTGGCCGAACACCGCGATCTCCCAGCCCGGGTAGCTGTTTGCGAACACCGTGGCGAAATCCAGGGCGAACGCTTCGAGGGCGGCTATCGGCAGCGAAATGTCGTTCTTGTGCGGAAGTCCCGTTGCCGACAAGCTTTCGCTGATGCCTTCGCGCAGGGACCACAAGCCTGCCGCTTCAGCCGGGCTTTGCGCCAGCACGCCGTCGTTGACCAGGCCGCGTTCGAACAGCGACGCCAGCCACTGGTCCAGACCGTCCGCGCGTTCGACCTCCAACAGCACGTAATGACTCGAAGGCTCGCGAAACGGCGGCCGCAGCGCACGGTGGGCCAGGAGTCGGCGCAGGCAGACGTCGGTGAAGAACTCGTAGGCCATCGGCTGCAGCGGGGCCTGGCGCACTTCCCGGAACAGGCGCAACACCGCGGCCAGATCGTCCACCGCGAACAGCATCACCTCTAGTTTTCCGGGCTTGCGCGTCAGCTTGAGCGTGGCTTCGGTGACGACGCCGAGAATGCCTTCGCTGCCGATGAAGAGTTGGCGCAAGTCGATGCCAGTGTTGTTCTTTTCCAGCGCGCCGCCCAGTTCCAACACGCGACCGTCGGCGAGCACGACCTGCAGGCCGAGCACCCAGTTGCGCGTCAGGCCGTAGCGGATGACCTTGACGCCGCCCGCGTTGGTGGCGATGTTGCCGCCTACCTGGCTTGAGCCCTTGGAGGCGAAATCCACCGGCCAGGTGAGGCCTTGCTCGCCAGCATGCTCGTGCACCACTTCGGTGATGGCGCCGGCTTGAACGCGCACCGTCGCGCCGTCGAGGTCCACCGGATCCATGCGCCGCATGCGCGCCAGGGACAGCACCACCTCGCCGTTGCGTGCGACCGCGCCAGCCGCCAACCCCGTGCGACCGCCCGATGGAACCACTGGGACTCGATGGGTATTGGCCAAAGCGAGCAGGCGCGACACCTCGTCAGTGGTGCGCGGGAACACGACCAACGACGGCGCGGGATCGTACACGCGGGTCCAATCGCGGCCGAACTCCTGACGATCGCCCGCCTCGGTGGACGCGAAATCGGCCGGAAAGTCACGGGCGATGGCTGCGAAAAAGGCTGTGGGAGGTGCATACATGGCCGTCTGCATACCGGGACGCGCGCGCCGTGGCAAGCGCAGTCGGGCCGCCCCGTGTGGACATCGTGGGCTCGGTTGATCGCCCGCCGATTCGGGAGCAATCTTGGCCGTCGCTCGCGGCAATGGCGGAGGTTCCCATGGTTTCGGTTCGATACCTGTGCGCCACCGCGCTTTCATTGGCGGTGCTGACCGGCTGTAGTCCAACCAAACCGCCAGCGGACTTGCACGTCCTGGCGTTCACGCCCAAGGACTGGCGCATCGACGTCAGCCAACCGTTGCGCCTGCAGTTCAGTGCCGTGGCCGTAGCCCAGGCGCAAGTCGGTCCACCGCTTGCCGATCCGCCCGTCGCGTTGGATCCGCCGGCCGCGGTGACCGCGCACTGGAGCGATCGGCAGACCCTGGTGGTCCAGACCGCGCCCCTGCAGCCGGCGACTCGCTACACCTTGCGATTGCTGGGAAATCTGGCTGACCGCAGCGACATCAAGACGTTCGGCTTCGTGGACGCGCCGCTGCACGTGCTCGAAGCGACCGGGTTCGAGACGCAAGCGGCGCCGCCGACAGGGTTTTCCATCGACATCGCGTTCAGCCTGCCGGTGCGCGCCGCCGATGCAGCCCAGCATTGCGCACTGTACGAAGGGCCGCGGGCGGTGGCGCTGTCCAGTGAACCGACGACCACGGCTGGGAAGCACGTGATCCTGCGGGCGCCGGCTTTGGCGCCTGGAACGAAGTTCACCTTGCGTTGCAAGGACCTGCTGCCGGCCGTGGGCGACGCGCCGCTCTATCCCGAGTTCGAGCTGGCCCTGACGACGGCGCCGGCCTTTCGCGTCGTGAGCGTGACGCCGACGGGCGGGCCGGTGGCGCCGGACGAGACCAAACTCGCTGTGAAGTTCACGACCCCGGTCGAGACCACCGATCTCGCCGAAGCCGTGCACCTGACGCCGGCCGCGCCGGGCTTGACGCGCGCCTGGTCACGGGGCGAGGGCGACGAACACGAGGCGGTGCTCGACCTGGATCCGAACACGACCTATACCCTGAGCATCGACCGTGAGTTGCACGACAGCTATGGGCAGGCGCTGGCGGTGGATGCGACGCCGACGTTCACATTCAAGACCGGTGGTGGCCGGCCCAAACTGAAGGTCGATACCGGCGTGGTGTCTATCGAGCGCGGCGGTCCGGGCTATGCCATCTGGACGCGCAACCTGACGCAAGTCCAACTGAATTGTGCGCCGATTGCGCGGGATGTGGCCGGGAAGATCCTGGACGATCTGGCCGCGCAGGTCGCCGAGTACGGGGATGCCGCGAACAAGCCGATGGTTTGGCACGGTCTCAGCCCGCGGCAGATTGACCTGCCGATCCAGGCGACGCCCGACACGTGGCACCGTGAACCCATCGATCTGGCAAAGCTATGCGGGCTGAACGGCCGCGGGCTGCTGCTGGCGACTTTCAGCGCCGCGGAGTTGGAGAAGAGCAGGCGGGACACCTGGAGCGAACGGCGCGAGCGGCGCGTGCTGGCCAACATCACCGACCTCGGCCTGGTGCTCAAGGCCGGGCCAGCTTCAGGCCTGCTGTGGGTGGTCGGTCTGGGCGACGGTCAGCCGGTGCCGGACGCAACCGTACGAATCTACACGGAGGACGGCGCGGTGACGTTCCGGGGCAAGTCGGATGCGCGCGGCCTGGTCAAGCTGCCCGGCACGCCGGCCCTGCGATCGGCCAAGCAGCGCAAGGCGGACGACCTGGCGGCGCTCGACCCGGAAGGCGGTGGCGCTCCGGACCACAGACTGCTGGTGGCCGTGGAAAAGTCCGGTGATCTCGCGGTAGTCGACAGCCGCTGGCACGATGGCCTGCACTCGTGGTCGTTCGGTGTGGAGACCGGAGCCAGCGGGGCGGGCGCGACGATCCGCGGCATCCTGTTCTCGGACCGCGGCATCTACCGCCCGGGTGAGACCGTGCATCTCAAGGGTATCGTTCGTGAAGCCGACAACGCCGGCATGCACGTGCCCGCCCAGCGCAAGGTCCATGTCACGGTCGAGGACGCGCGCGGTAATCCGGTGCAGGAACAGGACGTGACGGCTAGTGATTTCGGTGGCTTTGCGTTCGACGTCGAATTGGCGCACGAAGCGAGCCTGGGCGATTGGCAGGTCAAGGCGACGATTGGCGGCGCGACACTGCAACAGTCGTTCCTGGTCAATGCCTTTCGCAAGCGCACGTTCGAAGTGAAGGTGCAGGCGCAAGCGGGCGAGCCTACCGGACTGCAGCCGGTGCCCTGCCTCGCCGACGCGCAGTACCTGTTCGGCGCGCCGGTGGTCGACGCCAAGCTCGAATGGCGGATTTCGCGCCGGGCTCATGACCTGCAGTTCAAGGGCTATGAGCAGTTCACTTTCGATTCAAGCAGTTCGGAGGAGTACGGCGAATGGGGCGAAGACGGCGAATACGAGCCCAACCGCGAGCCGATTGCCAACGGAGCGGGCCGCACCAACGCCAAGGGCCAGTTCGCCTTCACTCTGCAGCCGGCGAAGCAAGATGGTGCAGGGCCACAGGATTATGTGATCGAGACCGACGTGACCGACGCGGCCAACGCGACGGTCTCGGGCCATGCGGTGGTCACTGTGTACGACACGTCCTGCTACGTCGGCCTGGACTCGCCATGGATGGCCGACGCTGGCAAACCCCTGACCGTGCAGGCAGTTGCCCTGGGGCCAAGCGGCGAGGCGACCACGACCACCGCCACGCTGACCCTGATCCGCGAGGACTACCGCTGCAGGAGAACGACCGAGGCCCGGCGCGAGTACGAGACTTGCGAAGCGATTCATGAAACGGTGCTGACCCAGACGGTGGCCCTGCACGGTGTGCAACCGATCGTGGTGACCCCGCCGCGGCCCGGCTCGTATCACCTGAAACTCACGGGCAAAGATGGCGCCGGCCGGGTGACCACGACCTCTTCGTGGCTGTGGGTATCGGGACCGGGCGCGGTTCGGTGGTCCACCGACGACGGCGTGCGCATGCCGCTGGTCGCCTCGAAACGCAGCTATGAGCCAGGGGAAACGGCGCGACTGATGGCGAGGACTTCGCTACCCGGCGGCACGGCGCTGGTCACGCTGGAGCGCGCGGGCATCCTGGACGCCCAGGTGGTGCCGATGCCGAGCGCGGGGCAGCCGATCGACCTGCTGCTCGGGGCGGACACGGCGCCCAACGTCTTCGCGAGCGTGGTGCTGGTGGCCGGGCGGCGGGGACCGAAGGATGCCTTGCGACCGCGGCTGCAGATGGGCCTGGTGGCGCTGCCGGTGTCCGCCGAAGAGCGCCGCCTGACTGTGGAAGTGTCGACCTCGCAAGAGGCGTACCAACCGGGCGACGAGGTGACGGCGACGGTGCGGGTGACGTCCCATGGCGAGCCGGTCGAAGCCGAAGTGACACTTTCGGTCGCCGACGAGGGCGTGCTGCAGTTGATCGGCTACAAGACCCCGGATCCACAAAGCGTCCTGTACGAGCCCTGGGGTCTGGCGGTCGAAACGACGACGAACTGGGCCCGCCTGTTGCGGCCGCGCAGTCCGATCGACGGCAATCCGGACGAAGGCGGCGACGCGGGTTCGGGGCGGGTGCGCGAGCGGTTCCTGTCCTCGGCCTATTGGAAGGCGGATCTGGTGACCGGCGCCGATGGTACCGTGATCGTTCGGTTTCCCGCGCCAGATGACCTGACCGCCTTTCGGGTGATGGCGATGACCGCAGATCGCGGCGCGCGTTTCGGCTCGGCGGACAAGCGCTTCACCATCCGCAAGCCGCTGATGGCCGTGCCGGCGTTGCCGCGCTTCCTGACCCCGGGCGATCGCACCGAACTGGCGTTCATCGTCCACAACCACTCGGGACAGGCGGGCGAGGCGACGGTGCGGCTGCAGGCGACCGGCGTGCAACTGGCGGTGACCGAACGCAAGATCGCGCTTCCGGCCGAAGGTAGCGCGCGGGTGATGTTTCCGGGCACCGTAGAGTTCGTGACCGAAGCGACGCTGCAGGCGACGGCGCAACTGGCGGGACATGCCGATGTCGTGCGCATGACCTTGCCGGTAGTGCGACCGCTGGCGATCGATCGGACCGTGGCGGGTGCGGGCACGACCGACAGCAGCGCGGTCATGGCGGTGAAGTGGCCGGCGCAGGGACTGGTCGCGGACCAGAGTCGCTTGGACATCACTGTGGATCGCACGGGTCTCGCGGCGTTGGAGCCGGCTCTGCGCGCGCTGGTCGAGTATCCGCACGGTTGCCTGGAGCAGACGCTTTCCCGGTTCGTGCCGCTCGCCAAGGTCAAGGAACTGGCGGAAGTCGCGGGGTTGGACTCGCTCAAGGGTCCGGCGCTGCAGAAGTTCCTGGCGGCGGGCGCGGCCAAGCTGGTGACATTCCAAGGCGAAGACGGGCACTTCAGCCTGTGGCCGGGCGGTCGCGTCGAGCCGCACTACACCGTCTACGCGATGGAAGGCGTGCTCGAGGCGCAGCGGGCGGGCGTGGCGGTGGACAAGAAGCTGGCCGAGGACGGCACGCGCGCGCTGGTCAGTTGGGCGGCGACCCAGACGCGGGTGGATCCGAATCGCGATGGTGCGACGCTGGCGGTGGCGGCGTACGTCCTGGCCGAATTGGGCAAACCGGACGCGGGCTTGCTGACCAAGCTGTTCGATGCCCGCGCGGCGCTGCCGGTGTTCGCCCAAGCGTTCGTGCTGCGGGCGCTGGCCTCGGGGCATGGGCCGGCGCTGCAAGTCAAGAAGCTTACAGACGAACTGGCGGCCAAGGCGGTGGTCACGGGCGACGAGGCGGTCCTGCCGGAGTTCGAGCGCGAAGACCTGTGGTACTGGCCCTCGGAGCGCAACGTGCGGTCTACGGCGGCGACGCTTTCGGCCCTGTTGGTGGCGCAACCGGAGCATCCACTGGTGCCCAAGTTGGCGCGCTACCTGCTGTCGGCCCAGCATCGCGACGGCACCTGGTCCAATACCCAGGACAATGCCTACGCCATTACCGCCCTGGCGCACTACGGCAAGCGCACGGCCACGGGTCAGGCTGACGTGGAACTGACCCTGGACGGCAAGACGCTGGCGAGCCAGAGGCTGCAGGGTCACGAGGTATTGCACCTGTCCCTGGCGCTGGCGGACCTGCGACCGGGCGAGTTGCGGCTGACGACCCAGGGCAAGGTGCGCTACCTCGCGCGGGTGACGGTGGCGACGCGCGACGAGCGGCCGCCGGCGCAAGACCACGGTTTTGCCATCCAGCGCACGTGGTTGGATCCGGACAGCGGCAAGGTGCTGACCGAGCTGCGCGCCGGGCAACTGGTCCTGGTACGCGTGGAAGTGACGACCCCGGTTGCTCGCCACGACGTCGCGGTGGTCGATCCGCTGCCGGCCGGGCTGGAACCGGTCAACGTGCGGCCGGGTGCGGTGGGCGATGACCGCGACGTGTC
Source organism: uncultured Enterobacteriaceae bacterium (assembly GCA_964356325.1). Lineage (GTDB taxonomy): Bacteria > Myxococcota_A > UBA9042 > UBA9042 > UBA9042 > CAYHHL01. Next base: position 7,800 of record CAYHHL010000055.1, read on the forward strand.
CTTGCGCCCGGCGTGGCTGCGCTACGAGTACTACGATTGGAGTTGGACCGAGGCGCACGACGACCAAGTGCGCGGATTCGCGGACATGATGCCCAGTGGCACGACGCGGCTGGAGTATCTGGCGCGAGCGACGGTGCCAGGCACGTTCACGGCGGCGCCGGCGACCGTGGAGGCGATGTACGAACCGGAGATCCGTGGGCGTTCCCTGGCTTACGCCGTAGTCGTGAGGTAGCGGGTGCACCCGAGTCGCCGTCGAGTCTGGCTCGGCATCGCGAGCGTGCCGGTCGCGCTGGCGATTGCCTTGGGTATCGCGGTGTTCGGTTGGGACTACCCGGTCGAGCAGTTGGATCCGACCCGCCGCGGCCCGTTGCTGTTCGAAGATCGCGACGGTCACCTGTTGCGCAGCGTGCCGGCGGCCGATGGTCGACGCCATGCCTGGGTGCCGCTTGGTGAATTGCCAGCGGTAGCGGTGGCGGCGGTGCTGGCGTCCGAAGATGCGCGCTTCTTTCAGCATCCAGGCGTAGACGTGCGGGCGCTGGCGCGGGCGGCGTGGCTGGACTTGCGCGCCGGTCGGCTGGCGTTTGGCGGGTCCACGCTGACGATGCAACTCGTGCGGCTCGTGGAAGGCGTTGAAAAACCGCGCACTTTGGTTCGCAAACTGCGCGAAGGCGTGCTGGCGCTGCGGCTGGAACGGACGATGGGCAAGCTGGCGATTCTGGAGCAATACCTGAACCGCGCGTACTACGGCCACGGCGCCTATGGCCTGGACGCGGCGGCGCGCACCTATTTCGGCAAGTCGGCCGCGGCTTTGTCCGAAGCGGAGGTGCTGCTGCTGGCAGTCGTGCCCCGGGCGCCCAACGGCTACGATCCACTGCGCCACCTGCAAAGAGCGTTGGCGCGGCGCGACCATGTGCTCGGGCTGCTGGTCGCGAACGGCCAGCGCACGCACGCCGAAGTCGCTGAACTGCAGGCCGTGGCGCTTCACCCCGCCCTGCACGAGGCACCGTTCGAGGCGGCGCATTTCGTCGACTGGGCGTTGGTGAACCTGCCGGCTGAAGTGGTGCAGCGCGGCGGCGTGGTGCGCACGAGCTTGGATCTGGCGCTGCAGCGCGACCTGGTGCATCGGCTGGCGGAACACGTGGAATCCTTGGGCAACCGAGGCGTCGGACAGGCGGGCGTGGTCGTGCAGGACACCGCAAGTGGCGAAGTGCTGGCGATGGCGGGCAGCGTCGACTACGCTACGGAACAGCTGAATATCACGACGAGAAAGCGCCATCCGGGCTCCGCGCTCAAGCCCTTCGTGTACGCGCTGGCTATCGAGGCAGGCCACAGCGCGGCGAGCGTGGCGCTGGACATCCTCGACGTGCCCTCGGATTACCGGGTGTTGCGTCTGGCCCAGGCGGAGCGGGGGCCGGTGCGGTATCGCGAAGCTTTGGCGGGATCGTACAATCTGGCCGCGGTGCATGTCTTGGAAACCGTGGGAATTCCGCGGTTGATGGCGAGGCTGGCCCGGGCGGGCGTCGGACCGCTGCCCGGGACCGCGGCGGACTATGGACTGCGGCTGGCGCTGGGCTCGGCGCGCGTGCGGCTGGTGGATGTCGCGGCGGCGTACGGTTTCCTGGCGCGGGGCGGCAAGGTCACGGAACCACGGGCGATCCTCGATGTGCGCCAGGCCGATGGTTCGACCTGGAAACCACCGCAGGCGCGCGAGGAGGCGCTGTTCACGCCGGAGACTGCGTGGCAAGTCATGGACATGCTGGCGGATCCGGAAGCGCGGCGGCCAGCGTTCGGCGAGGATCTGCCGCTGGATCTGCCGTTTCGCGTCGCGGCCAAGACCGGAACTTCACGGGGTTTCTCGGATACGGTCGCGATCGGCGTGACCAGCGAGCGGACGGTGGCAGCCTGGGCGGGCAATTTCAGCGGGGCGCCGACGCAGGGTCAGATGGCGATGCAGGCGGCGGCCCCCCTGGTGCGCGCGGGGCTGCTGTTGGCAAGTCGGGGGCGGCTGTTGACCTTGCCGGCGCCGCCCAAGACCCTGACTCGGGTTGAAGTCTGCGGTACTTCTGGACTTCTGCCCTGCCCAGACTGTCCTCACCACCGGTTGGAAGTGTTCGCGCCCGGTCACCTGCCCACGCAAACTTGCGACTGGCATGGCCATGCCCCGGACGGCACGCGCACGTTGGCCTGGCCCGAAGTGGCGCGGCACTGGGCGCAACGGACCGGCCGATCACCTGAGGTTTCGCCATGATGACCGCGCTTTGGCTCGTGTTGGCACTGGTGGCGCCCGGACCGCGCGTCGTCTACCTGCAACCGCTGCAGCCCGCGCCGCCCGCCGCCGCGATGGCCGCGGTGCAGACTTCGCTGCGGGCGTTCTACCCCATCGAAGTACGCAAACTTGCTATGGTTCCGCTGCCGCGCAAAGCCTGGTTCGAGCCGCGGCGGCGGTGGCGGGCCGACGTGCTGGTGGACTGGCTGGCCGAAAGATTGCCGAGGGGCGGCGCCAAGATCCTGGGGCTGACGCGCGCGGATGTCTCGACCAGCAAAGGCGAAGTGCCGGACTGGGGCGTGCTGGGGCTGGCGACCCTGGATGGCAAGGCGTGCGTCATTTCAGCGTTCCGGGCGCGCAAAGGCGTGGATCGCAAGCGGGCGCGCGAACGTCTGGCCAAGGTCGCCGTGCACGAGGTCGGCCACACGTTCGGGCTGGAACACTGTGAATCGCCAGGCTGTTTGATGCGGGACGCGGGCGGCAAGGTCGCGCCCATCGATCAGGAGACCGACCTGTGTTCGCGCTGCCGGGCGCAGCTGAGGTCGGGCGGGGTCGAAGTGCCGAACGGGCGGCGGCCGGCTTGGGTCAGATCAGGTCAACCCGCGGCGGGCTTGCGGAAATGACCGCCGCCGACCAGGCCCCAGGCCAGCCAGACGGCGATGACCATCAATCCGGCACCGACCAGGAACGGCAGGCCGATCTGCACCTCGAACAGCGCGCCGGCCACCATCGGCCCGATGACGCGACCCAGCGAGGACAGCGACTGGCCCATGCCGAGCACCGAACCCTGGCGGCTGACGTCCGTGCTGCGCGACAGCAGGCTGCTGATCGAGGGCGTGGTCAGCCCTGAACCTAACGCCAGCAGCACCACGGCTGGAAAAATCATCCCGAACAGGCCCAGTTGCCCGGCCAGAGGCAGCCCGAGCAGGCCGGCTACCAGAAGCACGGTGCCGACGCGCAACAGGCTGCCTTCGCCAAAACGCTTGGCCAGGGGCCCGATCAGCCCGCCTTGGACCACGGTCATCGTCACGCCGACCACCACCATCGCATAGGTCGTGAGCAAAGCCGCATGCTTGTGGCCAGCCACGGCTCCGGCGGCGGTGGTCGCGGTCGGCACCCACACGCGCTCGAAGTACAGGCCCATGACCTGCTCCATCAACGCGAAACCCGTCGTGATGATAAGGGAAAGCGTGAGCAAGCGACCGACGTTGGTCTGGCCGCGGACCTCGCGCAGGCCGGCGAAGGACAAGCGCGCGTGGGCCGTTTCGGTGCCGATTCGCCGCGTCTCGGGCAGCAGGAAGAAGGCGAGCGCCCAGTTCACCGCGGCCAGGCCCGCTGCGACAAGGGCCGGCGTCGCCAGGCTGATCTGGCCCAGACTGCCGCCCACCGCCGGGCCGATGATGAAGCCCAGGCCGAACGCCGCACCGATCATCCCCATGCCGCGCACGCGGTTGGCGGGCGTCGTGGTGTCGGCGATGACCGCCTGGGCCACGGCGATGTTGGCGTTGCCGAAGCCCGAGAGCAGGCGCGCCGCGAACAACATCCACACGCTGGTGGCCAGGCCGAACAGAAGGAAGCCAACGCAGCTGATGGCCACGGAAAACAGGATGACCGGGCGACGGCCGATGCGGTCGGATACCCGCCCCCAATACGGCATGAACAGGAATTGCATCAGCGAGTAGGACGCGCCCAGCACGGTGATGAGCGCCGGCCGCGCGCCGAAGGCCTCGGCATAGAACGCAGACGTCGGAATGATCAGGCCAAACCCCAGCAAATCCAGGAATACCGTCATGAAGACGACGAGCAGCGTCGAGCGGCCGACGGGCTGTGCGCCGGCAGGATCGGGCTGTGCGGCGGATGGATCGAGCTGAGTCACGGCGGCTTCTTGTCGGCCGCGATCGCGTCGGCGGCCAGCAGCCTACAACATCGCAACGCTTTCGCCCATGCGATCCGGTTCGGTCGCGGCGGGTGTTCCGACGATCGCCCTGCCGCACAGCGTCGCCAGCGCCAGGATCGACGTTTGCGGATTGACTCCAGTGTTGCTGGGAAACACGCTCGAGTCCGCGACGTACAGACCTTCGGTAGTGTGGTGGCGGAAGTCCGGCCGCACCACGCTACGCCCCGGATCGGAGCCGGCGCGGCAGGTACCGAACATGTGTGTGATCGCGGAGGTGTAGCTGCGCGCATCGAGCGGGCCTCGCTCCTGAAGGGCGCGCATGTGGTTGCGATCGCTGACTTGCGCGTCCCAGCCGTGCACGCCGGGCACCACGTAGCGCGCCCCGGCGGCCAACATCATCTCGCCCAGCACCGCGAGACCCTTGCGGATCTTGACCACGTCTGCCGGCGCCAGACTGTAGCGCAGCAGCACGCCTTTGCCGCCCAAAGGCCGCACGGTGCCCCTGGCTTGGGCGCGAATCGCCGCGCCCCAGTCCAGCCAGTGCGCCATCTGCGCGATCGACGCCGCCCAGTCCGCGCCGACGCCAGGCAAGCGGCTGGCCAGGATCGCCATGTCGAAACCCAACGCCTCGAATTTGATGCCTTCGCGGCGCAGGCCGATCACTTCGTGGCCCTGGGTGGCGCCGGTCCACATCCGTACTGGTTCATCGAACACGCCGGCCATCGCCGCGCCGGGGTGCGCCTGGAAGTTGTCGCCGACCGGGCCATGGCGCAAGCCGTTTCGCCAGAGGAGCAGCGGCGTTTGCACCGCGCTGGCCGCCAGCACCACCGCCCGGCGCGCCCGCACTTCGAAGCGGGCGCCAGCGCGCCCGTGGCCGTCGAGCGCGTGCCCGGCAACGCCCACCGCCTTGCCGCGCTCCAGAAGCAGCCGCTGCACCGCGCACCGGCTCAGGATTTCCGCGCCGTGCGCACAGGCCTGCGGCAGGTAGGTGCGCTCCATGGATTGCTTGTGGCCGCGCGGGCAGCCCTGCAGGCAGCGGCCCAACCCCTCGCAGCCGCGGACGTTGCGGGCAATGGGCCGGTGCTCGAGCCCGAGTTCTTGTGCGCCTTTGGCCATCAGCAGGTTCTTGGCGCCGGCCACCGCCGGATCGGTGGGCGCGATGCCCAGGTCGGTCTCGATGTCGGCGGTGATGCGCTCGAGGAGCGACCAGTCCCAGGCCTCGCCCAACTGGGGATCGGCCGCCGCCCACTCCTCCCACACGTCGTGGGGCAAGCGCCAGGAAATCGCGCCGTTGACCACCGATGTGCCGCCGACCGCGCGACCCTGCAGGTACGGCATCGGCGCGCGTCCCCAAGTCACCGATGCGCCCATGTCGCGGTAGAGGTGGGACATCGCGGAAAACGCATCCGCCGTGAATTCAGTGGGCTGTACGTGAGGTCCCTCTTCGACAACGACCACCGAGGCGCCGGCCAGCGCGCAAGTTCGCGCCACCGCCGCGCCGGCCGGGCCGCTGCCGACCACCACCACGTCGCAGGTGCGTTGCAGCACGGCGCCGACCTGGGTGCCATCGACGACGTTCATGGCTGCCCCTGCAGGTTCGGCGCGGCGAGTTCGAAGGCGGCGCGCACCGCGGGGTCGGCAAAATAGCCAAATGCGGCGACGACCTTGAGCGTGGCGGGCAACTGCCGCAGCAAGTACAGCCGTGAATCGGCCAGCCGTTGCAAGAACGCCTGCTGCCGTGCTGGGCTCAGGCGGTGCAGCGGCCTCAGGCCCAGACCAAGGCACACCGGCAGCCAGGTCAACGTCCACACGATGGCGCGCAGTCCCACCCGCAGCGTCCAGGGCGCGCGCACGGCGAACTCACGCCAAAATTCACGGAGATCGAGTTCACCGATGCCCGGTAGACCTTGCGCCACCGCATGACCCTGCCCTGCCCAATGCCCCGGCCCTGCCGAACGCGCGGGCCCGGCTGGCAAAAGGGCGGCCAACAGCGCGTCGCGCCAGCGCAACTCGAAGGCAAACCAGTTCACGGTCCGACCAGCCGCGGCGCGGGCACGAGTTGGCTGTCGTCCCGGTTGGCGATGTCAGCGTGCGCGCGGCGGGCGAAGAACACGAAGGCAGCGCTGGTGACCGTGTCGAGCACAGCGGCGCCCAGGAAGAACCTGAACTCCGGCGCGGCGATCCAGCCGGCCCACCACAGCGCGGCGGCATAACTCTTCATGAAGGTCAGCGGCACCAGAACCGGATAGAAGCGCCGCAGATTCACCTGCAGCAAAGCGCACATCAGACCCAGCGTCATCACGTTGGCGGCGCCCAGGTAGCGCCACACCCGGCTGGCAGCCTCTGGAAACGCATAGGGCGAACCGCCGAGCAGGGCGTTGACCTGCAGGAACTGGTCGATCGCCGCTTGGGGTGCAAAGGTGTAAGTCAGCGCGGGCAAGACGAAGTTGAGCGTCAGCACCGCGAACACCATCTGGAAGGCGCGGTAGGGCTTGCTCGGTTGTCGCCAGAAGCGGCTGAACGCGTCCATGGCCTGGCCTCCTCGGGCGACGCTTGGCCCAAGCCTGCGCGCCTGCGTCGATCCTTGCCGGGAACCGCGCGCCTGTCAAAGGCTTGGACCGTTGCGAACCAGCGCTCTCGTGCTCGGCCGCAGCCCTGCCGTCAGGGCTGGCGATCCGCGCAGCAGCGAAAGCCCGTCGAATAGTCCCAATGGCCCGAATCGTGCGCGGTCGTCGCATAGAGGCAACCGGGCCCGTTCAGCTTGGTGTCGACATAGAAGCCGCCGCGAAACGTGCCCGCCGGATCGGCAGTCCATTCATGGAGATTGCCCATCATGTCCAAGACGCCTTCGGCCGTCGCGCAGCCACTGTGCTGGCCGGTCGCCGCCACGCTGGCAGGCAACTGGTTGAGGCACGGATTCTGGATCTTGCCGTAGATCCAGCTGGCCGCGGTGCCGTAGTACTCGACCGCTGGATGGACCGCGCGGTGGTCGTTGCACACGCCGGGCTTCAAGGCGTTACCGTATGGATACGTGTACTTCTTCGGCCCACGGCACGCGCGCAACCATTCTGTGTCCAGGCACAAGCGCTTGTCCGCCACCTGGCATGCCGCCGCGGCCTGCTTGCCGTCGATGTAGCCTTGCGGCACGGCGCCGGACAGCGACTGCGCGCGAACGGCCTTTCCGGCGGGATTCCAATAGGGCGACCAGGGCTTGGCGCCGTCGATCTCGACCAGGCTGGCTTCGTAGCGATCGATGCAGAAGTTCTCGATTCCGACCATGCCTGCCGGACAGCCTACATCGCCCGGCAATTCTTGTAGACCAACATTGGGTTGCGGGTGCGCCGACTCGTCGCACGCCCACGCCACGGTGCAGCACTGGATGCTCTTGGCACCCGGACAGTAGCCCGGCGTGGCCTTGCCCGCGCACGCCGCGACCTCGATGCACGTACCTGTTTTCCCAGCGATCTGACAGGGTGACGGTGCGGCGGCGGCATCGCTGCCGGCATCGGTAACGCTCGGGTGGGCGGCATCGGCCAGCCCATCCAACGTGTCGGCATCGGCGCCGTGCCCCACGAGGGCAACGTCGGTTGTCCCGGCAACGTCAGGCGACGGGTCGGCGTCCGGCAAGCCGTCGGTCACGAACGTCCCAGCTTCCGGGGAGGCGCAGGCGCAGCACGCCAGCACCGTTGCGGCCACGGCAAATCGCTTGCGTAGAATGGGTTGCGTTGGCGGCGTGGCGATGGCCCTCCAGCAAGCGGCAGGTGATACTGTCGCCAAGGTAACACGGCGGCGGATCGAAGGCTGCCGCTGAATCGCGCAGTTGCCGCAGATTCCCGCGCGCGCGTTCGCCTACAAGCTCGAGCACTGCCCGCTCTTGCAGACCTTGTCGCCGCCGCACGACAAGCCGTCGCTCACGTTGCTGTGACCGCACTTGCCCGCGGCGCCGCAACTGTCCGCCGTGCAGGGATTGCCATCGTCGCAAGCCGAGGCCACGACGCTCAGCGCGCAGGTGCCGGTGCTCGAAACGCAAGTGTTCTTCTTGCATTCAGCGTCGTTACCGGACGCGCAAGTCACGAGCGTGCCGGGGGCGGGCACGCACGCACCCTGGGTCTTGTCGCAAAACAGCTTGCCGTTGCAGAGGTTGTCGTCGTCGACTTGGCCGCACTCGGCGTCGAGTTGGCACGGGCAGCCATTGGCGCCTGACGAGCACTTTCCGCTCGCGCAATGGTCGCCCTTGGTGCACGGGTTGCCGTCCTCGCAACTGGCGAACGGGCTGGCCGCGACCATCTTGCAAGCACCGCTCGCCGGGTCGCACTCGTTCAGGCTGCACTGGCTGCTGGGCCCGGTCGGGCAGGCGACCACGGTCTTCGGATCGACGGAGCAGTGGAACGGCTTGGCGGTCTTGTCGCAGAACAGCGTGCCGTTGCAGGCGTCAGTGTCCTCGATCTTGGCGCAGTCGCTGTCCTTTTGGCACTCACAGGTGTTGGGCCCCGCAACGCAGTCGCCCTGCTCGCAGGTGTCGCCGACGGTGCAGGGGTTGCCATCGGTGCAAGGCTTGAAGCCGAAGACGGGCAACATCGCGCACTGTCCTGACTTCTTGTCGCAGGTGTTGGTCCGGCACTCCGTGTCGAACACCGACGTGCAGACGACGGCGCTACCGGGGTTGGCGACACAGGCGTGCGGTGTGGCGGTCAGGTCGCAATAGAGCACACCCTTGCACAGGTTGTCGTTCGCCACCGCCGCGCAGTCCGCATTGGCCTTGCACGGGCAGGTGTTGACGCCGGGCTCGCACAGGCCGGTCAGCTTGCCGCACACGTCGCCCACAGTGCAGGCGTTGCCGTCATCGCAGGGCAGGTCGATCATCTTCGTCGCAGTCATGGCGCACTTGCCGGTCAGCTTGGCACACTCGTTCTTGGCGCAAGCCGTGTCGGCGGCGGTTGGGCATGCGACGACAGTGGCTGGATTGGTCTTGCAAGCGCCCAAAGCCTTGTCGCAAAACGGCGTGCCCGTGCAGACATCGCCGTCCAGGTCCACGCAGTCGGCGTCCTTCTGGCACGGGCAGATGTAGGTGCCCAGACACTTGCCCTTGGCGCACGACTCGTCTTGGGTACACGGGTTGCCGTCGTCGCAGGAGGGATACACAGGCGGTGCATCGGCTGGAGCCGCGACGTACGCGCATTTCTCGGCTGCCTCCTGACAACCAGCCTTCTTCTTGACGGTCTTCTCAACCGGAAGTGTAGAACATGTGCCGGTCTTGGGGTTGCAGACCGTGCGCAGGCACTGGCCGTCCAGGCCAATGGAGCAAGTGACGACAGTGGCGGGATTCACCATGCAGCCTGGAGGGTTCAGCGTCAGATTGCAGAACAGAGTGCCGTTGCAAGCGTCGCCGTCTTCCTGGCTGGCACAGTCGCTATTGGTCGTGCAGACGCAAGTCTTGACGCCTGAAACGCATTTTCCGTCCGCACACGCGTCGCCCGTCGAGCAGTCGTTGCCGTCGTCGCAGGGTACGTTTGCACCAAACACGGGCTTTTGCGCGCACTTGCCTGACGCCTCATCGCAAGTGTTCACCGAGCAGGTCGTGTCCTTGGCCTTGGAGCAGACGATGGCCGTGGCCGGATTGAGCTTGCACGCGAACTTGGCGGGATTGCCCGACGACACATCGCAAAACAGACTGCCATTACAGAGCGAGCCGTCCTCGAGGCTGGCGCAGTCAACGTCCTGGCTGCACTTGCAGATGTTGGTACCGGGCTGGCAGGCACCCTGGAAACACGCGTCGCCCACCGTGCACGGGTTGTTGTCATCGCACTTGGCGAATGCCTTGGCGGTGGTGCAGTCGGAAGTGGTCTCGGCCAGCGCAACGTCACCGCCGTCCAGACCGTCGGTTTCACTGCCGGTGTCGGGTCCGGCATCACTCGGGGCACTGGCATCGACAGGGGCGCTGGAATCGACGGCGGCGCTCGCATCGTCCGTGGCGGCGACCTCGGCAGTGGCGTCGGAATCGACGGCGGCACCATCGGCGCTCGGGCCGGCGGCGTCAGGCTTCGAGGCCAGGCCGGACGTGCACCCGGACAGGGCCAGGGCGATGGCCAGGAATACGCAGGCAAGGTAGCGGAATCGGAGCAGCATCGGCACGATGGTGACGGCCCCGCCCAGCGATTGCAAGCCGGCCGCCGCCGGTCTTGTGCCGACGGCAATGCATGCGCATACTCGCTTGGCGCCATGCGATTCTGGCGTTTCCGCGACCCGACTGCGGTGAAGGTGGATGCCCTTGCTGCAACGTTTGATCCCGCTGGTGGCGCTGGTCGCCCTCTCGTGCACGCCGGCAGGTTCGACCGCCCCCAAGCCAACGGTGGCCCCGGTCAGCGACACCAGCGCCAGCGACGCCACTGTCGCAGCCGATGGTTCGCTCGGACCCGCTTGCCATTTCGACGGCGATTGCCTCGCATCCAACAATCCTTGTCTCGCCGCCCGCTGCAGCCAGGGCAACTGCCAGGTCGTCGCAATCGACGGCGTTTTTTGCTCGGACGGCAACGGCTGCACCATCGGCGACGCCTGCCTCGGTGGCAAGTGCGCGCCCGGGCCCGGCACCTGCGAATGCACAACCGACGGCGACTGCAAAGGTTGGGAGGATGGCGACGCCTGCAACGGCAGCCTCGCCTGCGACACCAAGGTCTTGCCGTATCGCTGCCGCGTCGTCCCGGCCAGCGTCGTGCATTGCGCCACCGAGAAAGACACAGAATGCCTGAAAAACCGTTGCGATCCGGCCAGCGGCGCGTGCAAGACCGGCCCCGTGCACGAGGGGCGGATTGTGCAACGACGGCGACCCGTGCAGCGTCGAAAGCCATTGCGAGGGCGGCAGTTGCCAGGCGGGCGACGCGACGATCTGCCAGTGCCAGACCACCGCCGATTGCGTAGACGACGACAACCCCTGTACCGGCAAGCCTTATTGCGACGTCACGCTGTTTCCCTACCTGTGCAAGGTCAACCCCGCCACTGTCGTCAGTTGTCCAACGGCCGCAACGCCTTGCACTGCCAACGCCTGCGATCCCAGCGACGGCAAGTGCAAGGCCTTGCCCGCCGACGCCGACAAGGTGTGCAACGACGGCAATCCCTGCACCGCGGGCGACAAATGCCAGGCCGGCGTGTGCAAGGGCGGCAGCGACACCTGCGTCTGCGGGCAAGATTCCGACTGCGACGCCAAAGAAGACGCGGACTTGTGCAACGGTACGCTGTTCTGCAACCTCGCCACCCAGAAGTGTCAGGTCAACCCCAAGACGGTCATCAGTTGTCCGAGCGTCGACGACAGCGCCTGTGCCAAGAACACCTGCATCGCCGCAACCGGGCTTTGCGCCATGCTTTCAGCCAAGAACGGCACCGGTTGCAGTGACGACGACGCCTGCACCGAGGGCGACGTCTGCCTGGGCGGCAAGTGCGCGGGCGGTACCGACATCTGCAAGTGCAAGACTGACGTGGACTGCGTGGCCAAGGACGACGGCGACTTGTGCAACGGCTCGTATTTCTGCAACAAACCGATCGGCGCCTGCCAGTTCAACCCATCGAGCGTCGTGCAATGCCAGACTGTGGACGACACCGCATGCCTGAAGAGCGTCTGCCAACCCAAGACCGGACAGTGCCAGAAGTTACCCGTGGAGCTGGCCAAGAAGCAGTGCGAGGGCGTGAACTGCGCTTGGGTGCTGAAGAAAGCCGGAGATCCGGACCTGGCCAACGTGTTTTGCGAGGAGGGCAACGCCTGCACGGTCGGCGACGAATGTGCCCAGGGCGTGTGCGTGCCCGGAACGTATGTGTGCTCGTGCAAGTCCGATGCCGAGTGCCAGGACGAGGACGACGGCAACCTGTGCAACGGCACGCCATTTTGCGACAAGAGCACTGCCCCGGCGACGTGCAAGAACAATCCCGCGACGGTCATCAGTTGCGGATCGGTGGACGACTCCGAGTGCCTGAAGTACCAGTGCGTGGCCAAGACCGGCAAGTGCCAGTTCACCCCGGTGGCCGACTTCACGCCGTGCAACGACGGATCGAATTGCACCAAGAACGACGGCTGCGTGTTCGGGAAATGCCAGCCGGGGACGTTCCTGTGCGAATGCGCGACCTCGGACGACTGCGCCAAGAAGGACGACGGCAACGCGTGCAACGGCACGTGGTATTGCGACAAGTCGGCTGACCTGTTTTTGTGCAAGTACAACCCCGCGTCCGTGGTGTTTTGCGGCAAGAAGGACGACCAACCGTGCTTGAAGAACACTTGCGATATCAAGACTGGCGCGTGCGGCATGACCCCGCCGACCAAGGGCACGCCGTGCGACGACGGCGATGCATGCACGACCGCGACTTCGTGCCAAGGCCAGGACTGCGCGGCGGCGACGAAAGTGGATTGCGATGATGGCAACGCGTGCACTACGGATTCGTGCGACCAGAAGATCGGCTGTCTGCACAAGGCCGCCAACTGCCTGGACGGCAACGACTGTACCGCGGATCAGTGCGACCCCAAGACCGGGCAATGCGCCTTCCCCGCGCTCGCCGATGGCAAGGCATGCAACAGCGACGACGACGGTTGCACGGTGAACGACGCCTGCAGCGGCGGGCAGTGCAAGGTCGGCGCCGCGGTGGTGTGCAAGATCGCGCTGGATGCGTGCCAGGTCGCTGCGTGCGAATCGACAGGCGCAAAGTCCTTTGCGTGCGTGGCGTTGACGGCCAAGGACGGCGCGGCCTGCTTGGGGACGGCGCCTTGTTCGCTCGGCTTCGCTTGCCAGCTAGGACAGTGTCAGGCGTCGGCACAGGACAAACTGTTCGTCAAGGAGTTCGCGTCATTCGGCGACAGTCTGGCATGGCGTACGGTGCAGGCGACGAGCAGTGGCGCCGTGGTCGGCGGGCGGCGTTTGCAGGGAGCGGAGGACCAGCCGACCGGAACCTCGTTGGTCGTAGCGGAGTTGGCGGTCGACGCTTCTCCGGTGTGGCAGGTCGAAACGGCTTCGGTTGGCGCGTTCGACGATCTGGTCGGCGTGGCGGCCGTACAGCGGCTGGCGACAGGGGAAACGGCAGTCGTGGCGACGCGGCGGTTCAGCAGCAGCGGCGACCTGGACCTTTGGGTGGCCAAGCTGGCTGCGGGCGGCAAGTCGTTCATCGCGGACAAGCAGGTGGTGCTGGCGGGTACTGACGCGGTTTTCGGCGCGGCTTACAACGCGCAAGTTGGCTGGTGGGCGGCGGGCCAGCAAGGCAGCGGCAGTCTGGCGCGGGCGTGGCTGGTGCGGCTGAGCGAATCGGGCACAGTTTTAGCCAGTTGGAAGTCCACGGCGGCGGCTCCGGACCATCTGCGCGCGGCAATCGTCCTGCCCGATGGCGGCGCGTTGGCGGTGGGTGACCGCGAGGAAGGCAGCGTAGTTCGGGCCTTGCTGGTGCGGGTCGACGGCCAGGGCGGGCTGGTGTGGCAAAAGACGCTGGGCGACACGGCGCCGCAAGCGCTGGTGGCACTGGCCAATTCGTCCGTCGGGTATTTTGCCGCAGGTTCGCGCACTTCGGGTGGCATCGAGCTGCCGTTGCTGGTTCAGCTCGACGCTGGCGGCAATGTCCTGGGCAAGTACATCGGCACCAGTGCGGCGGAAGTTCGCTCGCTGGCGGTGCTGACGGGCGGCCGCGCGGTGTTGGCGGGCAGCGTCGGCACCGGCAACGGTAAACAGGCGTGGTTGCAGGGCTTTGCGGCCGGTCTGGAGCCGATCTGGTCCAGCGCCCACCTGGCGAGCGTGCCCGCAGCGTGGCAGGCGACGACCATCGGCAGCGACGGAGGTTTGTGGTCGGTCGGCAGCCGCGCCGGGCCGATCCGCGCGTTGGCGGGCCGCGCCGACCCCTGGGGCCATCTGTCGTGCCTGACCGCGGGCGATTGCGCGGCCCTGAAAGCCGAAGCCTGCGACGATGGCCAGGGTTGCACTTACGACCTGTGCGAACCCGGGACAGGGTGCGTGCACGCACCGAGTTCCGCGCCTTGCAGCGATGGCAACGCCTGTACGGTCGATGACTTGTGCCAGGCCGGCGCGTGCTTGCCCGGGGCGGTGACGACTTGCGACGACGGCAACGTGTGCACCACGGATGCCTGCGACGGCAAGTTGGGCTGTGGCCACGGTTACGCGACCGGAGGCTGCAGCGACGGCGATGCCTGCACGACCAGCGACGCGTGCGCAACCGGCAGTTGCCAGGGCGTTGCAGTCAGTTGCGACGACGGCAGCGTGTGCACCAAGGACAGCTGTGACAGCAAGAAAGGCTGCGTTGCGGTGCTGGATCCCAAGGCGTGCGACGATGGGTTGGTGTGCACGGACGACAGTTGCGACCTCAAGAAAGGCTGCGCCCACGCCAACAACACGGTGACCTGCGATGCCGGCGACCCGTGCACGGAAGGCGACTTGTGCGCGGGCGGCGCGTGCGTGGGCGGCAGCGTGGCGACGTTGTTTGCCAACAGCGATCTGGCCAACAGCGCAGGACTGAAGCGAATCGTGGCCGTTGCCGCGGCTGGCGACGGCGGTTTCCAAGTGGCCGGCGACAGTTCCGCGGCACCCACTGGTTTTGGCGTGGTCGGCAGGGTCGCCGCGGGCGGGGGCAGCGCGACCTTGGCCAAACCCGCTGTGGGCACAGCTGAAAACCATTTCCTGGCGGTCGCGGCCGTCAAGGATGGCTTCGTCCACGCTGGTTCCGCCGCGGCGATGGGCGCTGGTGGCCTAGACGGCTGGCTGCATGGCACCGACGCCACTGGTCAACCGCTGTGGTCCTATGCCTACGGCGGCGCCAAAGAGGAAGTGTTGCGCGGCATTGCGCCGTCGGGCGATGGCGTCTTGGCGGTCGGCTCGACCACGACCATCGGCGCGGGCGGCGTGGACGGCTGGATCGTGCGCGTCAACGGCGGCGGCGTGCTGGTCAAGGCGGCTGCGGTGGGCGGCACGGGCGATGATGTGTTCAACGCGGTCACCGAAGTGGCGGGGGGCGGATTTCTGGCTGCAGGCTCTTCGACTTCGGCGGGTGGCGGCGGCAAGGATGGCTGGCTGGTGCGCTTGGATTCGGCGGGTGGCGTGTTGTGGCAGCACACCTACGGCATGGCGGGGGATCAGGTTTTTCTCAGGGTGATCCAGCTCGACGACGGCGATTTCATGGCCAGCGGTACGACGTTGACCACCGGCTGGCTGGCGCGGGTCAACGGCCTGGGCCAGGCGCGCTGGTACGGCGGCACGGAACTGGCCGGCGAAATCAAGGGCATGGCGACGGCACCGGGCGGCTTCATGGTGGCGTCGGGCGGCAAGTTGCAACGGCGCGACAATACCGGAACGGTGCTGTGGACGGAGGATTTCGCCAGCAGTTGTAGCGCGTTGTACGACGTAGTGGTGCTCGGCGACCAGAGCGTCGTTGGCGGCGGGCAGCACATGGCTACTTCGGCGTGCCTGGTGCACACCGATGCCTGGGGCCATCCGAGCTGTGCAACTGCCGGAAAATGCGCCGACAAGACGGCAGCCCAGTGTGACGACGCCAATCCGTGTACCGGCCCGGGCTGTGATCCGGCGACGGGGTGCAAACCGGTGAACGTGGCGGTGCCGTGTCAGTCCGGGGCGGCGTGTTCGACCGGCGATACGTGCCTGGCGGGGGCTTGCGTGGCTGGCCCGCAGCGGTTGTGGGATGTGGCGCATGGAACGACGCACCATGACTACTATTTTGGTGCCACGCAGTCTCGACTAGGCGGCATCCTAGTCCCCGGGGGCCGTAATCTCGTCGGGGTAACTGATACGGCTCTAACGGTTACACGGATTGGCGTTTCCGGCGCAGTGATTTGGCAGAAAGTCCTGGGAACAACGTCGGGAAAAAACGCGGCATACTACGATGCAACTGAGTTGACCGATGGCAGACTTGCCTGTTCCGGCGCCACGCCTAGCGCAGCGGCGTTGCGCGTGTTTGACCCGCAAGGCAATTCGCTGTTCGCCAACGCGGGCGGTACCGGCTTGTATTTGTCGATCATTGCATTGCCAAACGACAACTTGGCGGTAGCGGGCAATGATTCCGCCGAAGGCCTTATCGCCACATACACCGACCAAGCCAAACTCATGTGGTCAATCAAGCCCCCGGGCGTGGTCTCATGCAAGGATCTTGTCGTCGGCGCCAACGACAGCTTGGAGGTCTGGTGTGTCGGCAACAACAGCGCGGCAAAGCCGAACGACGTGGTGCGAGTGGTCGCATCTTCAGCCGGTAAACTCATTTCCTCCGACCACTTCGCCACACCGTCGCCCATCTACAGGCTCGCCCACGGCGTCGACAGCGATGGCGACACCTACGTCGCCGCCAGCGTCTACCCCGTCACGTTGGGCGGCGGCCAGAAGGCGCGCATCTACCTGTTCAAGTTTGGTGCCAACGGCGCTGTGCTCTGGCAGCGACAGGTCGGCGCCGGTGCCAGCGGCTATCGGATGGCCATCGACATCGCCATGACCGCCGCGGGGCCAGTCCTCGTTGGTCAAGCCGGTCTGGGCAGCAACGGCGCCACCGACGGCTGGCTCGCGGGCCTCGATACCTCCGGCAACCTCGTCTGGCAGCGCGAGATCGGCGGCGTGGGCACCGACTTCTTCTACGGCGGCGAGGTCATCGACAACAACCTCGTGCTAGTCGGCGGCACCGACTCCAAAGGTGCCGGCGGCTACGACGAATGGCTGGTCCGCACCGACGCGTGGGGTCAAGGTCCCTGTTCCGTCTCCGGCCCTTGCGTCAAGCTCGACGCCGCCGCCTGCCTCGACGATCAGTCCTGCACCGCCGACACCTGCTCGCCCATCGACGGCTGCACCCACACCGCCAGCACTTGCGACGACGGCAATCCCTGCACCACCGACGCCTGCGACGCCAAGTCTGGCTGCCAATGGACGCCGTTGGCCGACGGCACCGCGGCCTGCGCCAGTGGCGCCAAGTGCGCGATGGGCTACTGCCCTTGATGCCTTGTATTCGCTACACATTTTGGCGAGGCCCCAGCCCGCCTGCACGGCCGATGGCTCACCCCGCCGCCGACTCGCGCAATTCCTCCACACCCTCATAGAGTTCACTGATCGCCACCTCGGCCGGCGCACCGGTCAAGCGCAGCGTGTCGCCGTCGCCCAGGTCGCGGTAGGTCCAGGAGCCGTCGTCGTTGCGGGCGTAGTGCTCGACACGGTTGCGCTCCTGTGTCACCAGCACGTAGTCGCGCAGGGATCGCAGTCGGCGGTACTTGTCGAACTTCACGATCCGATCGCGCGATTCCGTAGTAGGCGACAGCACTTCCACGATCACCGTGGGATTGGTCACGCCCTGCTTGTCGCGGGGATCCTGCTCGATTCGACCGCAGATGACGGTGAGGTCCGGGTAGAAGCCGGCGCCGACTTCCGGCACGAACACCCGCATGTCCGAAGAATAGGTCCGGCACGGCCCGGTGCCGAAGCTACGCGCGAGCAGTGCGATCATCCGAGCCGGCAACAACGCGTGCAGCGGCTGCCCGCCCGACATCGCATACATTTCGCCATCGACGAATTCATGCTTGGTCTCGCTTGCTTCCTCGGCGACAACGTATTCCTCGTAAGTCATCGTCAGCTTCTTCGCGGCGTCGGCCATGGCGCCCTCCTCCGGCCCTCGTCGGCCACGGTTCACGGTAGCGTGCGTGGCGGGAGCGGGCAAGGACTATCCACGGACCAGCGTGTAGGACACGTAAATGCCCTCCCGCGATCGTCAACGAGGATCACCCCCCTCACTGCCGAAGCGCACGACCAGCAAGCGCCGCCAAGAGCTCCCGTACGCCAGTCCGGACGGCCGGTCAACCGCGAGTTTCCGAGCTGTCTTGTGTCGATGATGATGCACGCCCATACTCGCTTGGCGCCATACGATTCTGGCGTTTCCGCGAGCCGACTGCGGTGAAGGTGGACGCTCTTGCTGCGACGTTTGATCCCGCTGGTGGCGCTCGCCGCCCTCTCTTGCACGCCGGCAGGTTCGACCGCCACCAAGCCAACGGTTGCCCCGGTCAGCGATACCAGCATCAGCGACGCCACCCTCGCGGCCGATGGTGCGCCTGGACCCGCCTGCCATTTCGACGGCGATTGCCTCGCTTCGAGCAACCCTTGCCTCGCCGCGCGCTGTAGCCAGGGCACTTGCCAGGTCGTGGCGATCGACGGCGTGCCGTGCTCGGACGGCAACGGTTGCACCACCGGCGATGCCTGCCTCGGCGGCAAATGCGCCCCCGGCCCCGGCACTTGCGAATGCACAACCGATGGCGACTGCAAGGGTTGGGAGGACGGCGACGCCTGCAATGGCAGCCTCGCTTGCGACACCAAGGTCTTGCCGTATCGCTGCCGTGTCGTCCCGTCCAGCGTGGTGCATTGCGTGTCCGACAACGATACGGAATGCCTGCAAAACCGCTGTGATCCGGGAAGCGGCGCCTGCAAGACCGGCCCTGTACACGAGGGCGGCCTATGCAGCGACGGCGACCCGTGCGCCGTCAAGAGCCATTGCGAGGGCGGCAGTTGCAAGGCCGGTGACGCTTCGTTTTGCCAGTGCCAGACCAGCGCCGACTGCAAGGACGACGACAACGCGTGCAACGGCAAGCCCTATTGCGACGTCACGCTGTTCCCCTACCTGTGCAAGGTCAACCCCGCCAGCGTCGTCAGTTGCCCCACGGCCGTCACGCCCTGCACCGCCAACGCGTGCGATCCCAGCGACGGCAAGTGCAAAGCCGTGCCCGCCGACGCCGACAAGGTGTGCAACGACGGCAATCCCTGCACCGCGGGCGACAAATGCCAGGCCGGCGTGTGCAAGGGCGGCAGCGACACCTGCGTCTGCGGGCAAGATTCCGACTGCGACGCCAAAGAAGACGCGGACTTGTGCAACGGTACGCTGTTCTGCAACCTCGCCACCCAGAAGTGTCAGGTCAACCCCAAGACGGTCATCAGTTGTCCGAGCGTCGACGACAGCGCCTGTGCCAAGAACACCTGCATCGCCGCAACCGGGCTTTGCGCCATGCTTTCAGCCAAGAACGGCACCGGTTGCAGTGACGACGACGCCTGCACCGAGGGCGACGTCTGCCTGGGCGGCAAGTGCGCGGGCGGTACCGACATCTGCAAGTGCAAGACTGACGTGGACTGCGTGGCCAAGGACGACGGCGACTTGTGCAACGGCTCGTATTTCTGCAACAAACCGATCGGCGCCTGCCAGTTCAACCCATCGAGCGTCGTGCAATGCCAGACTGTGGACGACACCGCATGCCTGAAGAGCGTCTGCCAACCCAAGACCGGACAGTGCCAGAAGTTACCCGTGGAGCTGGCCAAGAAGCAGTGCGAGGGCGTGAACTGCGCTTGGGTGCTGAAGAAAGCCGGAGATCCGGACCTGGCCAACGTGTTTTGCGAGGAGGGCAACGCCTGCACGGTCGGCGACGAATGTGCCCAGGGCGTGTGCGTGCCCGGAACGTATGTGTGCTCGTGCAAGTCCGATGCCGAGTGCCAGGACGAGGACGACGGCAACCTGTGCAACGGCACGCCATTTTGCGACAAGAGCACTGCCCCGGCGACGTGCAAGAACAATCCCGCGACGGTCATCAGTTGCGGATCGGTGGACGACTCCGAGTGCCTGAAGTACCAGTGCGTGGCCAAGACCGGCAAGTGCCAGTTCACCCCGGTGGCCGACTTCACGCCGTGCAACGACGGATCGAATTGCACCAAGAACGACGGCTGCGTGTTCGGGAAATGCCAGCCGGGGACGTTCCTGTGCGAATGCGCGACCTCGGACGACTGCGCCAAGAAGGACGACGGCAACGCGTGCAACGGCACGTGGTATTGCGACAAGTCGGCTGACTTGTTTTTGTGCAAGTACAACCCGGCGTCCGTGGTGTTTTGCGGCAAGAAGGACGACCAAGCGTGCCTGAAGAACACTTGCGATGCCAAGACCGGCACGTGCGGGATGACGCCGCCGACCAAAGGCACGCCTTGCGACGATGGCGACGCGTGTACGACCGCGACTTCGTGCCAGGGCCAGGACTGCGCGGCGGCGACCAAGGTGGATTGCGACGATGGCAACGCTTGTACCCAGGACACCTGTGACTCGCTGCTCGGCTGCACCCACGCGGTCTCGGCGTGCGACGACGGCAATCCATGTACGGTCGATGCTTGTGACAAAAGACCGGTAGTTGCGCTCAAGGCCCGGTGCCCGACGGCAAGGCTTGCGACGCGGACAGCGATGGCTGCACCTTCAACGACGTCTGCCAAGGTGGGGCGTGCAAGGCCGGCGCCAAGGTCCTGTGCAAGATCACGTTGGGAGAGTGCGAAAAGGCAGTGTGCGGCACGGTTGGCACCACTGGATTCCAGTGCAGCGCGCTGGCCATCGGCGACGGCGAGGCTTGCGTGGCCAGCGATGCCTCGTGCGTGCTCGACTCGGTGTGCCAGAAGGGCAAGTGCTTGGCCGGCAAGAGTGAAAAGCTGTTCCAGGCTGAACTGTCCTTGACCGACCGCGACGTCGACCTGCGCGCAGTGGCACCGGTGCTCGGGCCGGGCGGCCAGGTCGAGGGCTTCGTGGTCGGCGGACGGGCCGGAGCCACCAAGACCGACGCGGAGAGTTGGCTGGTCTGGCGTCTGGCGCCCGACGGCAAGCCTTTGACAGCCAAGCCGATCCTGCTGCCGTCGGCCAAACCGCACGCAGCCGTGGGGGTTGCCGGCGTGGCCTCGCTGGCGAACGGCGGCGTTTTTGTCGTGGGCACCGTCGCCACCGAGGCTGCTGGCCTGCAAGTGCGCGTGGCCACGCTCGATGCCGCCGGTCAGATCGTGTCCGGTAGTGACCAGTTGCATGGACTTGCCGAAGCCGACGAGAGCGCGGCCCGACTCGAGGCGCACCCCTCAGGTGGCTGGGTGGTCGTCGGCACACGCACGAGCGGCACCAACGCCGACGGTCTCATGCTTCGGCTGACCGCGAGCGGCATCCTGGCTTCGTCGTGGTCGGGCGGCGGCACGGCAGCCGATGGCATGTTCGGCGCGGCGGTCCAGACCGATGGCGCGGTCGTGGTCGCCGGCTACACCGAATCTGCGGTCGCAGGCACGCGCAAGGGCTGGCTGGTGCGCCTGGATGGTCAAGGCAAGCCCGCTTGGACACAGAGCTATGGCGTGGCGGCGGCGCAATCCCTGCAGGCGGTCGTGACCATGGCCGATGGCAGCCTGCTCGCGGGCGGCTGGCGCGAACTCAAGGGCATCCGGCAGGCATGGTGGTTGCGCGTGACAGCCGCGGGCGGCGTGATTTGGCAGGGCGTGGCCGCCAGCAGCAGCGAGGCCCTGGACCTGCAGGCCGTGGTAGGCGGCGGCTGGGTCGCGGCCGGGCGCGGGCTTTCGGCAGGTCAGGCGGGCGACGTGTGGCTGGCGGGCGTCGACGGCGCCGGTCACGTGGTTTGGAACAAGGAACTGCCCGGCACCGATCTCGCCAGCCTGGCCAGCCTGACGCTGCTTCCCGAAGGCGGCCTCGCGGCG
>CAYHHL010000056.1:0-13105 GCA_964356325.1 uncultured Enterobacteriaceae bacterium
TACCTGCCCGAAGTCGAGCGCGAACTGGGCCACACGCTGGTGACCGGCAGCCTGGCTTTGTTGCGCGATCCCGGAGCGTTGGGCAGTGATCGCGCGCTGGGCACCAAGCCGCCGGTGGACCAAAGCGACGTGCCGCCGCCCTTGCCGACCAGCGCGACGCCCGAGCAGCACCAGCGCGATCTGGACGCCTTGCTGCAACTTGCGCCGGGGCCGGCAGCGCCCGAGCCGCCGCAGCCTGCTGGCCACGAGCCGATCTTGTTGCCGACCCAGGACTTGGAACCTGCGACGGCCGGCCAGGACGGCGCGCCGCCGGATTCCGCACTGCAGCGGCTGATCGGCGACAACGACACGCCTTTGCCGGGTGAAATCGCCGACCTGCCTCTGCATCCGGGCATCCTGCTCGGCGCCGAACTGGCCCGATCCCTACAGGTGGAACTCGGCGATCGGCTCGAAGTGGTGACGCCAGACGGCGACGTCGGTCCGACCGGATTGCGCCCGAGAGTCCGGACCTTCCGCGTCGCCGGCACCTTCGAGACCGGCTTGTACGAAGCCGACAGCAAGGTCGCCTACGTCACGATCACGGAAGCGGCGCGCTACTTCAACGTCCAGGGCGATGCCAACGTCATAGAATTACGGCTGGATCACCCCGAGGAGCCCGACGCGGTGCTGGCCAACGTGCACCTGGCGCTCGGAAAGTTGCAGGCGCCTGCCGACACCGAAGTCATCGACTGGCGGGCGCTCAACCGGTCGCTGTTCTCGGCCCTGGCCTTCGAGCGGCTGGTCATCTTTCTCGTGCTGGGTCTCATCATCCTGGTCGCGGCGTTTTCGATCGTGTCGGCCCTGACCATGGTGATTCTGCAGAAGCACGATAGTATCGCGATGTTGCGGGCGATGGGCGAAACCGCAGCGGGGATTCGCGCGGCCTTCCTGCAAATGGGCGGCGTCATCGGTCTCATCGGCACGACCGCAGGCGCAATCCTGGGTATCGGCACGTGCTTGCTGATCCTGCACCTGGGCATCCAATTGCCCGAGGCCTACTACGTGCGAACCTTGCCCGTGCGCATCCAGATGGCCGAGATCGCCGCGGTGATCATCTCGGCAGTGGCGCTGTCCCTTGTAGCGACGATTTTTCCTGCTACAAGTGCGGCCCGCTTGAAGCCGCTGGAGGGGCTGCGGCATGGCTGATTCGCCTCCACCTCTCATCCGCGCGGTCGGCCTGAGCAAATGGTTCGACCTGGGCACCAGGCGGATCGAGGTCCTGTCGGGGGTGGACCTGGAGGTGTACAGTGGCGACATGGTTGGCATCGTCGGGCGATCGGGCTCCGGGAAGTCGACCTTGCTGCACTTGCTCGGCACGCTCGATCGACCCAGCCGGGGCAGCATCGCCTTCCACGGCAAGTCGTTGGACCACCTGTCGGACGCGGAGCTGGCCGCCTTTCGCAATCGCCACATCGGCTTCGTGTTCCAGTTCCATCACTTGCTGCCCGAGCTGACCGCTTTCGAGAACGTGTTGATGCCGACGCTCATCGCCCGCCAGGACCTTGCCCAGGCTCGCTCGCGCGCGCGTGATCTGCTGCGCCGCGTGGGGTTGGGCGAACGACTCGATCACCACCCCGGTGAACTTTCGGGCGGCGAGCAGCAGCGCGTCGCCCTGGCGCGCGCATTGGTCATGCAACCCAGCGTGGTGCTTGCGGATGAACCGACGGGCAATCTCGACGGGCGCACGGCAGAGGAAATGCACGAACTGATGGAGCAGTTGAACGTCGAGACGGGCACCAGCTTCGTCGTCGTCAGTCATAACCAGGAGTTGGCGAGCCGCATGGGCCGCGTGCTGCGCATGGCCGACGGTCGCGTGTTGCCCGAGCCGGTCTTGGCGGACGCGGAGGCTCCGGCATGAACGGCCCGCGCCTGCAACTCCCGGTTCCGATGAGATTCATCGCGTGCATGCTCGCCATCGTGCTGACGGTGTCGCTGGCCCTGGTGCTGGCGGGGCCGGCGCGGGCGCAAGATTCGCTGTTCGGCAAGGGCGCGCTCAGCGGCGAGTCGCGCAAGGCCGCGGACAAGGCCCCAGCGACTCCAGACGCCGACCAAGACGAGATTCCCACTGACGAAGCGGCGCCAGTCGACCTGGCGATGATCGTCACCGCGGTGGAACTGGGCGGCATCGAGCGCGTCGATCGCCAGACCGTGCTCAACCAGTTGCACGTGAAGGCCAAACAGTCGCTCGATCCGCAAGCGGTGGCCGAGGACGTGCGGCGCATCTGGGCCATGGGCCTGTTCGACGACGTGCGGGTGGGCATCAAGCAGGCCGGCGCCAAGGCCGTGGTCGTGCACTACCAGGTGCTGGAACGGCCGAGCATCGCCAGCGTGGAAGTCCGCGGCAACGTGGCGCAAAGCGATGAAGACGTGATGAAGGTCGTCGACCTGCGCCTGAACAACCTGTACTCGGCCGCCGACGCCCAGACCAACATCCAGAAGATCAAGGACATGTATGCCGAGGAGGGCTACTTCCTGGCCAGCGTGACGCACCACACCGAGCCGTCGCCGGGCAACCAGGTCAAGGTCGTGTTCGACGTGCAGGAGCGCAGCGAGGTCAAGGTCCGCCACATCGAGCTGCTGGGCAACGAAGGCGTGACCGATCCGGACATCAAAGCGGTGTTGCGCACGCAGGAAGGCTCGATCCTTTCGGCGATCAGCAAGACTGGTAATTTCAAACGGGAACTGCTCGACTACGACACCCAGGTCATCCAATACCTGTACCTGACGCGCGGCTACATCCAGGCCAAGATCGAGGAACCGGTGGTCAGCCTGTCGCCGGACATGAAGTACATCACGATCACCGTGCGCATCCACGAGGGCCTGCAGTTCAAGGTCGGCAAGGTCACGGTGATCGGCGACTCGGTGGTGCCGCTCGAGGACCTGCAGAAGCAGTTGACGCTGAAGCCGGGCGACACCTTCAACTATGCGTACGTGCAGGGCGATGGCGCCAAGCTCGCTGGCGCGCAGAAGAACTTCGGCTATGCACACGCCACTGTCAGCAACGAGTCGGTGCCCGACATGGAGGCCAAGACCGTCGACTGGACCTACCACGTCCAGAAGGGCAAGAAGGTCTACTTCGGCCAGATCGTCATGCAGGGCGGCACCTCGACGCGCGACAAGGTCGTTCGCCGTGAACTGCTGATTGCTGAAGGGGAACTGTATAGCGAGGAGAAGCTCGAACGCTCCAAGGCGCGCGTGCAGCGGCTCGGCTTCTTCGAACGGGTGGACATCAAGACCCGGCCGACGGCGTTGCCCCAGGTCTTGGACGTGGTGGTCGACGTCAAGGAACGCACGACCGGTACCTTCCAAGTCGGCATGGGCTTTTCCTCGGTCGACAACTTCATCACCACCGCGCAGATCGCCAAGGACAACTTCTTGGGCCGTGGTCAGCGCTTCTCCATCCAAGGCTCGCTGTCGTCCATCCGCACGATGTTCCAGGGTTCTTTCTACGAGCCGTACTTCTTGGACACCAAGGTCACCTTTGCCATCGACCTGTTCCGCTACGACCAGCTCTACACCGACTTCACGCGGCGCTCCAAGGGCGGCTCGATCACCTGGGGCTACTGGTTGAGCGACACGGTGCTCGTCGATGCCGGCTACAGCCTCGAGGACGCCACCGTCGTTCCAGGCGGCTTGACGGGGCGCCAGGACGTGCCCATCGCCTCGCTGTTCTCCTCGGGCATCACCTCGTCGTTGCGCGGCACCTTGACCTACGACTCGCGCGACGACCGCATGTTCCCGACCACCGGCTGGTACGCGTCGGGCACCGCGGAGTGGGCCCTGCCGCAACTCGGCAGCGAAGTAGCCTTGCGCCGGTTCAGCACGCGCATCCGCAGGTACTTCCCGTTGCCGTTCGACAGCGTCTTGCGCTTCAACCTGGTCGGCGGCCTCGTGCAATCGACCGACGGCAAGCCGATCCCGTTGTTCCAGCGCTACTTCATGGGCGGCATCTACACCGTCCGCGGTTTCCAGCTCAACACGCTGGGCCCGTCCATCGCGGTGCCGGCGACCACCGATCCTGCTTCCTCGCTATCGGCGTTCCACGAGGGCGGTATCCGCCAGATCTACCTCAACAACGAGATCGAGATCCCCATCCTGAAGGCGCCGATGAACTTGCGCGGCCTGCTGTTCTTCGACGTCGGCAACGCATTCGGCGAGGGCGAGCCGGTGTCCCTGGCCAACATGCGGCAATCGTTCGGTTGGGGCATCCGCTGGTTCTCCCCCGTCGGTCCGCTACGTTTCGAGTGGGGCGTGCCGATCAGCCCCAAAACCGGCGAACAGCCTCTGGTTTTTGAATTCACCATCGGCAATAGCTTCTGATGATTCTGCTGCAGCCGGGCGATCCGTTGCCGCCGCTCGCCCTCGAGCCGTCGGTCCACGTGCACGACTACGCCGGACGCTATCTGCTGATCGTCTGTTCGGACGCGGAATTCCCTGAAACGAAAGCGAATGTCGCGGTGCTTCGCGTTTCGGCAGCCAACGATCCGCACCGAACGACGGCGCGGCGGCTGAGCGCGGGAGCAGCAGGCGACTTCCTGGCCGTGCTGGTCGATCCCGCGGGAATGGTGTTGCAGTCTTGGGCAGGTCGCGAGCAGATTCGGCAAGTCGAGACCGCGCTTGCCGACCTCGCGCGCTGAGTGCCGCGCCGAGAGCTACATCGTCGCGGGTTGAGGCAGGCTCGTCGGCGTCGCCGGCGCGGCTAAAGCCAATGCTTCCGCGGACTCCGTCACGCCCGCCAGGTAGATCTGCGGGCTCGAACGGGCTGGTTCCGCCACCACCGTCAACTTGTACACGCCGGGTGCGAGCGCCGCGGGCGTCTGCGCCTCGGTCAAGGCTCCTGGCTGTACCCGCGCGACTTCATTGCCCCTGAAGTCCAGCAAGGCACAGCGCAGGCCCGGCAACCCGTCGCCCTGGCAGGTCAGCATCACGCCGGTGAGACCTGTTTTCGCCCGCAAGTCCAGCCAGAACGCGTCCTTGTCGCCCGCGGGCAATAGCGCACCGTGGCGCTGCCAGCTCGGCAGGGCACTGTTTGCCTTGGCCACCAGCACGTGGGCGGGCGTCTGCAGGCCGGGTTGGCGCAGTTCGTCGCCCGTCTCGATCTCGAAGTCAGCCATGTCCGTCACCTGGATCTCGAGCCGATACGCTTGGTTGGGATTGGCCCCCGGCCCCTTCGCGGACACCTGCAGCGCCAGCGGTTGCGCCCCGAGCAGTACCCCGCCCGCCAGCAGCGGTTGCCCAGCAGCAGCGAGCACTTGCATGGCTGCAGGGCCATCGCCCAACTGCAGTGCCAGCGTCAGGCCCGGCGGACCCTGCAGGCGCACTTGCACCACCGCAGTCTCTTTGCCATCCGGAGTTGCCGGCCGTCCGGCCAGTTCGTACCAGTCGACGTCGCCCGGCCCATCGAGCACGCCGGTCACCGTCACGTCCGGTTGCACGAGGTTGGCTTGCGGGCGCGCGTCGTCCGGCTCGCGCTCGGTCGGCAGCAGCGGCGCGCACTCGGCCTGGCGCGCGCAACCTGGCGGCAAGAAGGTCTGGATCGCCAAGGCATAATTCGTGTCCGGCGCCATGCCGTTGACCGCTCGCAGCACGGCGATGGGATGGTCGCCCGTCCGGTGAAGATCCAGGTTGGGCACCGCGATCGACGCCCCTTTGCCCGGCCGACGCACGAGCAACGGCTGTTGCGTTACGGGATCCAGCAGTTGCAGTTCCAGCTCGACGTCCGGCACGCCCGCCACGCTCAGCAGCAACGCCTCGCCCGCCACCGCGCCCGCGAGATTCAGCGTGTAGGTGTCGACGTCGTCCAACGGCGCAAGCGTGCCCTGCATCGTCGCGCCCAGCATGAGCATTTGCGCTATCGGCCCGACCTTGTCGTTCGGCTCGACCTCCTCGTCCAGGCGGGCCGGGCGCGTCCACACCGCGAGTTGGTAGGCACCGCCCGCCTGGGCATCCGCTGCCTTGGCCATGCACGTGACGCGCACCAGCGACGCCCGCGCTTCGGGGCCCACGCTTGCCAGCACCGGCCGCACCTGCCGCCACCAGCGCGCTCGCTTCAGCAGCATTTTTCCTGTGTCATCATATAGTTCTAGTTCAGCGCAGGCCGGACCGCGGCGCAGATCGAGGGTCGTAATCTGACCGGCGGGCGCGGCAGGCAGTCGGTACCAGTCCGCGTCCAACGGCTGCGGAGCCTTGCCTTTACCTTTTGACTTCAGAGACTTGGCTACAGGATCCTTGCCAGCGCCATCGCCTGAACGAGCCAGGCTGCCTTCGACCACAGCGTTGCCCGAAATCGCCTGGGCTTCGAAAGCGCTGTCGTTCGGTTCGGCTTCGGTGACGGATTCCGCCCGAATGATGCGGCCTTGCGCGCTGGCGGGGACCGCGGCTGCGGTGGGACCGGCGTCTGGGAACAGGACGGTGCCAGCAATCGGTGCGGCGGCATCGCGACGGCAACCCGCCCCGAGTCCAACCAGGGCCAGGAGCAGGGCAATTACTGAGCGTCGCACCGTTTGATCACCTCGGCCGTGATGTCCAGGTTGCCCGCGACGTAGATCGCCACACCCTTGTTCACGACCAACGCGATGCCCTGTTCCTTGGCGATCGCCTCGACTTTCTGGCGGATCGTGTCCTCGATGGGCTTGAGCAGCTCACCTTCGCGGCGGGCCAGCTCCTCCTGCGCGGTCCGCTGCGCCTTCTCGAACTCGAGCGCGTCGGCCTGGAACTTGCGCGCCTGCTCTTGCAAGTCCACGTACTTCTTCTTCAAGTCCTCGCCCGGCTGCTTGCCCTGGGTCTGGAGTTCAGCCGCGGCCTTCTCGAGCTCGGCCTGGCCCTGCATCAGGTCCTTTTGCCGCTTCTGCAGGGTCTTGTCCTGCTTTTCGAGCTGGGCTTTCTTCCTGTCGCGCAAGTCATCGAACTTCTTCTGCGCTCCCTTGCCCGCTACGGTCGTGTGCAGCACCTTTTGCAGGTCCACCACGGCGATCTTGGTCTGCGCAAACGCGGTGGACGCCGCACCTAGGGTCAGCGCGAGGGTCAGAAGCACAAGGGCGATGAATCGGGGCAACATCTTGGTCATCGGGACACTCCGAGGGCGATCTGGGCGCGTTAGCGTAGCCCCGCGTCACGCCGAGGGTCAAGCCGCGCAGAGCCGCCGGGTCCCAATCCCGCTACGACTGGGGCAGATCCAGCAGCAACAGTTCGGTTTCTTCCAGCGCATGGATCCGCAACTGAGTCTCGCCTTGCACGGCCACGCCGTCGCGGGCCCGCACTTGCACGCCGTTGACCTCGAATGAACCCTTGGCCGCGACCAGATAGGCGGTGCGCCCCGGCTCGAAGTCGTGCACCACGTCCTCGCCCGCAAGCAACGTGGCAGCCAGCAACGCCGCGTCCGTGTAGATGCGCGCAGCCTCGTCGTGCCCCGGCCGCCCCGACGCCACCGGCACCAGCCGACCCTGTCGAGCATGCTTGGGAAACGTGCGATTCTCCCAGCGCGGCGCCATGCCCCGTTGCGTCGGTTGCACCCAGATCTGGAAGATATCCGTGGCCGTGGACTCGCGGTTCCACTCGGCGTGGACGATGCCCGTCCCCGCGGACATCACCTGGACGTCGCCGGCTTCGGTCCGACCCTTGTTGCCACGGTTGTCCTCGTGGCTGATCGCGCCCTTGCGCACGTAGGTGATGATCTCCATGTCGCTGTGCGGATGGGGCGGAAACCCGGTATTGGCGCCGATTTCGTCGTCGTTCCACACCCGCAACGGCCCGAAACCCATCCTGCGCGGGTCGTAGTAGTCGGCGAAACTGAAGTGATGGCGCGTATCCAACCAGCCGAGGTTGGCGTGGCCGAGCTTTTCGAACGGGCGAACCTCGATCATGGCGAGTCTCCGTAGCAGGGAAATTGCCGGCGGCTGAAGCCGCGCCTTGATCTGCGAAGTCCGCCTACGCGGACTGGGCCCCTAGCCGGCGTAGGCCGGCTTTGCATCTTGAGGCGCGGCTTCAGCCGCCGGCGTCCCTTCTTAGTGGGATCGGGGCGTTCAACCCTGCGGCAACTGGTCGATCTTGGCCGCCAGCACGAAATCGCTCTCGGTCATGCCGTCGATCTTGTGCGTCCAGATGGTGATGGCCACGCTGCCCCAAGTCAGGTGGATGTCGGGGTGGTGGCCCTGCTGTTCGGCGAGTTCGCCCACTCGGTTGGTGAAGGCCAGCGCGGTCACGAAGTCCGCAAACGCGAAGTTGCGCTCGATGTGGTGGCCGTCGATGACCCGCCACTTGGGCAACTGGGCCTGCAACGGCGCGATCTGCAGGGCGTCCAGCGGTGGCACGCCTCCACGGCAAGGGACGCAAGTCTGGGCGGACAGGGACATGGCAGGCTCCTGGAATGGCGGGTTGCGCATCGGCGTTTGGGTCCTGCCAGTGTAGGCATGCGTTCGGTACACAGCAACGCGGGCACTTCGTTTGACGCCCGATGCCGCCGCCGCCGATGCTGCGACCCGAGATGCCGTGGGGAGGATCCTGAACCGTGCCGATCGCCATCGTCAACCTGAACCTGGATCCCACGGAATTACAGGGCTGTACCCGACTCGCGGCGGCGCTGGCCGAGCTTGCTGGCGGCCCTGTGGCGACCATCCATCCGTGGGCGGCCGTGCGCGCCGATTCCGGGTTGCTGCAGGGCGCGGACGGTTTGCTGCTCGGACCGCAGGGCACGCCATTCTCGAGCTATGACGCGGACTTCTTGCCATGGCTGAAAAGCCTGGTGCAAGACGCGGGTGTGCCGGTGCTCGGCGTGTGCGGCGGCATGCAGGCCCTGGCGCTGGCGTTCGGCGGGCGCCTGGAATCGACCTATGGTGGCGCCATCGGCCAGGACTACACAGGCCATCGCAAGCTGCTTGGACCCTTGGCGATTACGCTGCACCAGGAGGCGCTGCCGGCCTGGTTGCCGGCGCCGTCGCGGGCTCTGTTGCGCTACTGGACCGAAGCTGGGCGCCAGGCATTCGAGAGCCACGTCGAGCAGGTCGCCGCGCTGCCGGAGCCGCTGGTGCGTCTGGCGTCCAGCGAACCGACGCCGATCGAGGCCTTTGCCCACCCGACCCTGCCGATCCTGGCGAGCCAGTTCCACCCAGAGTTGGGTTGGGACCAAGGCTGCGCGGCGGGCAAGCTGTGGCTGCAGGCGTGGTTGGCACTGCTGTAGCGGCTACTCGATCTCGGCAATCGCGGTGCCGGAGTCGATCGCCGTCTCCAGGAAGGTCGTGTACATCGCCTTGGCCTGCTTGGACTGGAAGATGACGAAGTGGCCGAACTTGGCCCACTGCGACACCACCGCCGTCACTGGAAAACCATTGATCTTCAGGTTGTTCTCCACCGGGCTCGCCAGTACCTGGGTCTTGGCGATTTCCAGGGCGTCCGACAGATGCACTACCGGGGCGAGCACTTGCAGACCGATCGCGGCTGCCAGCGCCTCGGCCGTGAGCGAAGGCGTGTCCTCGTCGAGCAGGCCCTCGGTCAGCAGCACGTGCGGCGGCCGCTCGCCATTGGGCCGGTGCAGGATCAGCCGGCCGTAACTGAGCGGATCCGTAATATCGGCGAGCAGTTGTACCACCGTGACCGCCGGATGGAACTCCGACAGTTCGCCCTTGTCCAAACCGATGACGGTGCCCAGCGTGTTGGCGATGTCCGCCGGCACCTTGCGCAACATCACGGTCAGCGAGATGCCAGCACCAGCGCCGGACAGCACGAAAGCCTTGAAGTTACCGTCGATTGCCGCAGCCAATGCGCCAGATAGACCGCCCTGGCTGTGGCCGATGAACACCACGCGCTTGGCGTCGAAACGGACCGCCTTGCCGCCATTGGCCACGGATTCGGGAACATCCATCAGGCCTTCGCGCACGAGCCGACCGAGCAGGACCGTGTCGAGCGCCGACTGTTGGAAGCTGGTCCGACCCGCCGCGACGTTGA
This sequence comes from uncultured Enterobacteriaceae bacterium, assembly GCA_964356325.1. GTDB lineage: Bacteria > Myxococcota_A > UBA9042 > UBA9042 > UBA9042 > CAYHHL01. Next base: position 9,979 of record CAYHHL010000056.1, read on the forward strand.
GGAAGTTGAAACTCTTGAGGTCGAGCACGGTGCCGGTGATCTCCGGATCGCAGCGCGGCCCGTGCATCGGCTGATCGATGCTGATCACGGCAAGTCCGCGATCGGTCAGGTTGTCGGCGATGCCGTCGGTGGTGAAGCTGTAGTAGCTGCCGCCGGTGCCGTGGGCCGACAACGCCACGGGCATCTTGCCGTCCGCACTCACCTGGCGCAGTTCGAGCGGCACCGCCACGGCCACGCGCATGGACTCGGTGCGCTGGATGATCGGCGATCCGTCGGGCAGGAAATCGAACGCGCCTTCGCCATCGTCGTCGTAAGGACACTTGCCTTTCTGGAAGTTGGGCGCTTCATAAGTCGCGGTATACAGTGTGTACGCCTTGGTCGCGTTGGCTTTTTTCCAACCCGTCGCGGCCTTGACCGGCAGCTTCGTGCGCACCCACTCGGCCATCGACACGAGCTGGCTGGTCGGGTTGCCAGTGGTGAACACGGTCGTCGCGGCGATGTCCTGCCAGGGCACCGAGATCTTCCCGGCTTTGTAAGCCGCCGCGAGAGGCTGAAGTGTGGCTGCGAGTTGCGCCTGCTTTTCGTCCAGTTGCGCCGTGCCGTTGCCGAGCAGGTTCTCGATCACCGGCCGCAGCGCCGCCGGTCGCCCCAGGACCTTGCCAGTCAGGTCGCGAATCCCGCGTCGCACCACGAAAGCATAGGTCGTTTGCGGACGTAGCGGCCGGCCCCACACCGGCTGGGCCATCAGCATGTCGGGAAACAGGTGCTGGCCGCGATCGTGCGGGGTCGTGCGGGCGGTCAGGGCCATGAGTTGGCCGTACTCGGGGCTCGTGGGGTCGACGTCCATCAGGAAGTAGGCGTCTTGTGTCAAGGTCTGGGCGGGCTTGCGCACGACTCCCAGAGCCAGCGGGGCGTCGAACTGCACGTAGATCGTCGGCTGCAGCCCCCAGCCGCGCACGTGGTCGGACGCGTAGTCGAGATACTGTTGCAGCAGGTTGGAGGTCTCGCCGTCGCGACCGGGCGGAAAGCCGCTCAAGTCCAGCCGGCCGTCGGTCGCGCGCCGCGAATTGGTCGGAAAAGGCTGGGCGTGCCAGTCCTTGGCCGCGAAGTCGTAGCGAGCCGTCGCACCGGTGATTTCGCCCGGCCAGGGATCGGCGTTGAGATCGACGTGGGCGTCCGCGCCGTTCGAGGCATCGGTTGCAGCCGCGCCGGTCTTTTCGCCGGGCAGCCCGACGCCGAGTGTAGGTTCACAAGCCGCGGTCGCCAGCAACGCGAGCAGGGCGATGCCGCGCCACGGCAACATCAGTAGCCGCCCTTGCTGGTTGCACCACCGCTTGCGTTGCCAGCCACAGGGGCGCTGCCATACTTGCGAATCGGCGTGTCTTCCGATCTCGCACTGCCGAACTTGCGGACTGGCGCCTTGTTTTCACTGGGTTTCGGCGTGCCCTTGACGATGGCGATCGAAGCGCTGGCGCCGATGCGCGTCGCCCCAGCCTTGATCATGGCGTCGACGTCGTCGGCGGTGCGCATGCCGCCCGAAGCCTTGACCTCGAGTTCGTCGCCGACTACCGCCTTCATCAGCGCGACGTCGTCGGCGGTGGCGCCGCCCGGTCCAAACCCTGTGGATGTCTTGACGAAAGCCGCGCCGGCGGTCTTGGACATGGCGCAGGCGATGACTTTCTCGTCGCGCGTCAGTTCACCGGTCTCCAAGATGACCTTGACCTTCTTGGCGCCGGCAGCCTCGACGACCGCGCGGATGTCATCGAGCACCAGCGCGTAATCCTTGGACTTCATCGCGCCGATGTTCAGCACCATGTCGATTTCTTCGGCGCCGTCGCGCACGGCCTCGCGGGTCTCGAAGGCCTTGGCGGCGGGCGTGCTGGCCCCGAGCGGGAAGCCGACGACGGCGACGACGGGCACGCCGGTTCCGCGCAATTCCCGAGCGCAGTACGCGACATTGACAGCGTTGACGCAGACGCTGGCGAATTTGTACTTCGCGGCTTCGGCGCAAAGCTTCTTGAGCTCGTCGCGCGAGGCGTTGGCCTTGAGCAAGGTGTGGTCGATGTAGTGCGCGAGATCCTGACGCACGCTTTCGCCGTCGAAGCCCGGGCTCGACGCTACGCGGTGTGCGCCCAAGTCGATGATCTTGCGGACGTCGTCGGGGCGACGGGTCAGCGACCAGCCGCAGCCAGTGCACTCGCCCTTGCCGGCGACGCAGGGCTTGCCCGGGCGATGATCGTGGTGCGCGTGGTCGTGGTGCTTGGGGCCGGAATCCGCGGCCTGCGCGAAGCCGGCGGGGCGGCTCGAGGCGATCTTGCTGCCACCCTGGCGGTTCAGCTCGGCCTGAACGCGTTCGGCAATGGTGGAAACGAGCTGTTCGAACTGGCGATCCTGCGACATCGCGCTCCTGGGGCACCGCGAGGGGCGGCGCGCGCGGGGCAATATAGCTGCTCGCATCGGGATCCGCTACGTGCTGGCGAGCAACGCCTTGGCGTCGTATGGTAAAGGCCAGTTTTCGGAGCTGCTAGGCGCGTCGCCGCCAACTCCACAGCCCGAGCCACAACAGGGCGGTCGCGAGCACACCGATCGGCGCCTCACTCGGGCCCGACGCGACCTTGCAGCCGCAGCCTTTCGCTTGCACCGGCGCGGCCTTGGGCGGGGTCAACAGCGTGACCTGCAAGGGCAGCCGACCGCTCGGGTCGTACTCCACGCGAATCGCGGTCCCCGGCTTCAAGTCGTCGGACTTGCCGTTGGTCACCACGGTATCCCAAGCCGCTGGGCCACCTTGCAGTTCGAAACCGCGCTGCTGGCCGTCCTGCGTCGCCACGTACAGCTTGTTGCCGCCGCGATCGATGACCTTTGCGCCATCGAGCACTTCGAGCGTCGCCTTGCTGTGGATCTCGATCTCGGGGCGCACCACGCCGCGCGCATCGAACTTGACCGTCACCACGGCGCCCTTCACCAGATCCTCGGGCGTGCCGCCGGTCACAAATTTCGCCAGCAACACCCGGTCCTTGGGCACCGGTGCCGCAGTAGTGGTCTTGGCTTCCTTGCTCGCCTTGACGTACAGGAAGGTGCCGGAGAGTTCGTCGACCAGGCCTTCGCGCACGATGGCGTAGCGGAAACC
>CAYHHL010000056.1:13205-19356 GCA_964356325.1 uncultured Enterobacteriaceae bacterium
ATCATGCCGTGGCTGCCGACTGCGGGGCCGGCGCGGAGGCGATCGGCTGAGGCGCGGCAGCGTTGACCTGGGCCGAGCAACCGTCCGCGAACTGCTTGAAGTTGTCGCCGAACATGCGTGCGAGCTTGTCGGCGGTGCGATCGAAGGCGTCCTTGTCGGTCCAGGTGTTGCGCGGCTGCAGCACTTCGGCTGGCACGCCCGGGCATTCCTGCGGCACTTCGAAGCCGAAGCGCGCGTCCTTGACGAACTTCACGTCGGCCAGGCTGCCGTCGAGCACCGCGTTGAGCAGCGTGCGGGTGTGCTTGATCGACATGCGCTTGCCGACGCCGTACGGACCGCCCGTCCAACCCGTGGAGATCAACCAGGCCTGGCTGCCGTGCTCGGCCATCTTCTGCTGCAGCAACTCCGCGTACACGCTCGGGTGCATCGGCATGAACGGCCCGCCGAAGCACGCAGAAAAGTTCGGCTGCGGCTCGGTGATGCCCACTTCGGTCCCCGCGACCTTGGCCGTGTAGCCGCTGATGAAGTGGTACGCCGCCTGCTCCGGGGTCAGCCGCGCCACCGGAGGCAGCACGCCGAACGCGTCCGCGGTCAGGAAGATCACGTTCTGCGGATGGCCGGCCATGCCACTGTCGACGCGATTCGGAATGAACTCGATGGGATAGCTGCCGCGGCTGTTCTCGGCGAGCGAACCGTCGTCGAAGTCGGGCACGCGGTTCTCGTCCAACACCACGTTCTCGAGGATGTCGCCGAACATCCGCGACGTCGCAAAGATCTCAGGCTCTTGCACCGGCGAGAGGTTGATCATCTTGGCGTAGCAGCCGCCCTCGAAGTTGAACACGCCGTTCGGTCCCCAGCCGTGCTCGTCGTCGCCGACCAACTGGCGCTTCGGATCGGCGGACAGCGTGGTCTTGCCGGTGCCGGAGAGACCGAAGAAGATCGCGGTGTTGTCCCCGCTGGTGTTGGCCGAGCAGTGCATCGGCAGGATGCCTTGCAGCGGCATCAGGTAGTTCATCACCGAGAAGATCGTCTTCTTCACCTCGCCCGCGTACTTGGTGCCGCCGATGACCGCGATCTTGCGCTCCAAGTTCAGCAGCACGTAGGCATCCGAATTCACGCCATCTTCCTGCTCGTTCGCCTTCAGGTTCGGCGCGTGCAGGACCGTGAACTGCGGTTCGTGGTTCGCCAGGGCCGTGCGCGGCGGGCGGATGAACATGTTGCGCGCGAACGCGGCATGCCAGGCGTTTTCCGTCACGATGCGCAGCGGCATGCGCGCGACCGGATCGGCGCCGACGTACAGATCTTCCACGAACAGTTCGGGCTGGCTGCCCAGGTAGGCCTGGACCTTGTGCAGCATGTGCTCGAACGTCGCGGTATCCGTGGGCTTGTTGAACTTGCCCCACCACACGTTGTCCTGGCTCGGCGTCTGCTTGACCACGAACTTGTCGTTCGGCGAGCGGCCCGTGCGCGGCAACGTGTTGGTCACGAACGCTCCGTGCGCGGACAGCCGGCCCTCGCCACGACGCACGGCGTGCTCGATCAACTCGGCGAGAATGAGATTCCAGTGCACCGTGCCCTGCGCCGCGATGCCGTGGATGTCGAGACCGTGTATGCTGCGAACCATGGGCATGCCTCTCGTGTTCAAGTTGTTGGAATGATTGAACGTTCTACATTGGCTAAAATCCGCGACGGCAATGCTTCCAGGCTCGGCGGCGCAAGGAGGATTCCTGTGGCCAGTCTTCGTGTGCGTCTCGGGGATCGGAGTCCAGGGAGTGTAGTCCAGCCGGACCGCCACTGTCCAGCTGTCGAGTTGCCGCGCGCGGCCGCTGGGATCGAAATAAAACCAAGCTATTGCAATGAGTTGCACACGGGCTGAACACGAACGAACGCTGAATTTGGCCCTGTCGGGAGGTCGCTGCATGTGGAGCTTGTTGGTGATCGCGGTGCGCAACGTCTTGCGCAACAAGCGGCGCACGGTGATCACCCTGTTCGCGCTGCTGATAGGCGTCGGCGTCATGGTCAGCATCCGCGGTACTCTCAATGGCTTGCAGCAGGGGATCATCGATTCGGTGACGCTGAGCCAGACCGGGGCGCTGCAGATCCACCGCAAGGGCTACATGGCCAACGTCTTGAGTTCGCCGCTGAATCTGGACGTGCCCGCGGACGCGGCGTTCCTGGGCAAGATTCTCGCCACGCCGCACGTCACCGCGGTGGCGCCGCGCATCCTGTTCGGCGGCATGGTCAACCTGAACGATCAGACGCTGTTCTCGGCGATGATCGCGGTCGATCCGGCCAGCGAGTTCCGGGCACTGCCCCTGCGCAAGTCGTTGATCGAAGGCGATCACGGCCAGTTCGCCAGCGGCAAGCTGCCCGAAGGCGTGGTCGTCACCAAGGACTTGGCCAAGGCGCTGGGCAAGCTGGACGGGCAAGCCGCCGTGCTCGCGCCCGACAAGGACGGGGCGCTTTCGGCAGAGAACGCCCAGGTCGTGGGCACGATGAACCTCACGGGGCCCGGTGAACGCAAGATCGCTCTGGTTCCGCTGGGGATGGCGCAACGTCTGCTCAAGATGGAGGGCAGGGCGACCGAACTCGCGGTGGCGATCGACGACATCGCGCTGGCGCCGCAGGTGGCGGCCGATCTGCAGAAGCGCCTGGGCGCCGACTTCGAGGTCCACACCTGGGAGGAGATCGCCACGTTTTTCAAGGACATCATCTTCCGGCAGAACGTGATCCTGAGCCTGGTTGCCGCCGTGTTCATGATCCTGATGCTCATCGGCGTGGCGAATACGATGCTGATGAGCGTCCTGGAACGGACCCGCGAGATCGGCACGATGATGGCGGTCGGCGTGAAGCGTGCGAAGATCCTGGCGCTGTTTCTGTTCGAGGCGGCGGCAATCGGCCTGCTGGGCGGGCTCATCGGCGGCGCGACCGGCGCGGCGGTGGTGGCGTGGCTGAACGTGCGCGGCATCGAAATGACGCCGCCCGGGTCCAACGTGCCGTTCATCCTGCGGCCGTTCGTGTCGACGACCTACCTAGCACAAGTCGCTGGGATTGCGTGCCTTGGCGCGGTCGTGTTCGCTCTGTATCCGGCGTGGCGGGCCAGTCGTTTGCGACCTGTTGAAGCCCTGGCGGGCGTCAGTTATTAGCAGATCACTCGGTGATATTTTGTTGCTGCCGCTGAACTCACACGGGCTACATCATGAAAACATTGCTTGATTTGGCGGTCCGCAACGTGCTGAGGAATCGATCGCGCAGCGCGTTCACCGTCGGCGCGATCGGCTTCGGCATGACCATGACGCTCCTGCTCGGCGGGCTGGTCGGCGGCTTCATCCAGGTGATGATCGAGGACGCCGTGCTCGGCAAGGTCGGCGCGCTGCAGGTCCACAAGCGCGGCTACGATGACGCAAAGGAGAGCGATCCCCTCAAGTTCGACTTGCCCGAGGGCGGCGATCTGGTCCAGACGATCCGCGCCACCCCTGGCGTGACCGGCACCTCGGCGCACATCATGTTCACCGGCCTGGTCAACAACGGCACTTCCTCGACCATGTTCGTCGGCTTCGGCGCGGATGCCACCCAAGAATACAAGGTGTTGCCCCTGGCGACGCGCGGCTTGACCGGCCAGCCTCTCGCCGCGGCACGTCCGAACGGCGGCATCGTCGGCTTCGAACTGGCGGCGGCGATGACGGTGCCGATCGGTGGTTCGGTGACCTTGCAGGCGGCGACCAAGGGCGGGCAACAGAACGCGCTGGACCTGGACGTCAACGGAACGGTCAACAACAACGCGCCGTTCGAGAGCAAGCGGGTGTTGTACGTACCGCTCGCCTGGGCGCAGGACCTGCTCGGGATGCAGGGCCGCGTGACCGAGTACGCCGTGTCGATCGCGAACCTGGAGGACGTCGAAAGCGTCGCCCACAACCTGCAGAAGCGCCTCGGTCCCGGCTACCACGTGCAGACCTGGCGGGAATTGCGCACCAGTCTTGCCGACGTCATCGGTATCCAGCAGATGATCCTCGGCGTCGTGTCGTTCGTGTTCTTGATCATCGCAGTGGTCGGCGTGGTCAACACGATGCTGATGAGCGTGATGGAGCGAACGCGCGAGATCGGCACGATGCTGGCGCTTGGCGTCCGGCGCCGTCAGGTCTTGGCGCTTTTCCTCATCGAGGCCGCGGCGTTGGCGATCCTGGGCGTGATCGGCGGCTCGGTGCTCGGCTTTGGCAGCGTGGGCGCGATTCGCGCGCTCGGCGGCATTCCGTTGCATCCCCCAGGAAGTCCGGCGCTCATCGCCATCCTGCCCGCGCCGCCGAGTTGGCTGGTCCTGGCTTCGGTGCTGGCCTGTACCCTGGGCAGCCTGCTCGCCGCCGCGTGGCCGGCATTCCGGGCGTCGCGCCTGCGCCCGGTCGAGGCGTTGCGGGCTCTGTGATTTCTCCTAATCTCAAGCTGTTGTCTGGAGGCGCCGAATGAATGCAAGGGTCAAGAGCTGGTGGCTGTGCACTGCGGGACTGCTGCTCGCGACGTCGGCCTGGGCCGATCCGACCGCGGCAGAGCTGATGACGAAATACGATGCGATCATGGGGCCTGAGAACTTCGAGTCGACGGTCGTGGTGGCGTCGCACCGCGAGGACGGCTCCACCCGGGTCTACAAGATGCGCCTGCTCAAGAAAGGCACGGACAAGTTTCGCGCTTGGTTCGACGAGCCCGCCGCGGTCCGGGGCCAGGAGATGCTGCGCCAAGGCGACAACCTCTGGGTCTACATGCCGCAGTTGAAGCGGGCCATCCGTCTGGCCAACCGCGACTCGTTCCAGGGTGGTGACTTCAACAATGCCGACGTGTTGCGTGTGAACTACCAGGCGGACTACAGCGGTGCCCTGGGCGTGTCCGACCGCGCCGACGCGTTCGTGCTGGAACTCAAGGCCAAGACCAAGGACGCGGCGTACGATCACATCAAGCTATGGCTGCGCAAGGCGAATCTGCTTCCGGTCAAGGGCGAGTACTACACGGCGTCGGGCAAGCTGATGAGGGCAGCGGAGTTCAGCGACTACAAGGACTTCGGCGGGGTGACGCGGCCGGCCAAGATCGTCATGAAGAACATGCTGGCCACGCAACGCTACAGCACCATGGCGTGGCAGTCCCTGAACGTGAAGGTGGATCCGCCATCGGGCAAGTTCGTGCTCGACGATCTGGGCAAGTAACGCAACCTGGCTCGGTGATTACGGATGTTTGCGCATTCTCGACATGTCACGGCACGGTTTCTCTGGCTGGCGCTGGCGGCGGCGACCCTGCCTTGCCTCGCGCTGGCGCAAGATCTGCCATCGGCGGTGACGCTGTCCGAGCCGGCGCTCGACGTCACGATGGGTAGTACCGGAGAAACTTCAGAGGGTTGGCTGGCAACGGCGACGAACGGCTTCCTGGACACGCGGTTGGGCTACACGCGGGCCGCGACCGATCGCCTCTTGCCGGCCAACGACTTGCCGACGCTGACCAACCTGACCGAAGCCAACGTTCAGCTCAAATTGCGCTGGAAGAGCCCGAAAACAGGGCGGGACCTGGGTCACGCGCTGGCCGACGCGTCGTTCCTGTACCAGCACGGCGGGCGGTTCTTCGGGCGTGACGCGCAAGGCAACGAAACGCGGGTGGCGGATCACGACGTGGCAGCGCTACATCCCGCTGCGATCGTGAGTGAATTGTATGGCACGTGGTTGATAGGCGAGCACGCGCAACTGACCTTGGGCAAGAAGCGCGTGGTGTGGGGACCCGGCCTGGCGCTGAATCCAACCGACTTGCTGAACCCGCCCAAGGATCCGAGCGATCCGGCCCTGCAGCGCGCGGGGTCGTGGCTGGCGCGGTGGGAGATGCCTTACGATCTGTTCACGATTTCACTGGTGGCGGCGGCCAAGGTGACCCGGCAGTACGGTGGCGTGCCGGCGAGCCTGGTGTGGTTCCCAGATGCCAAGTTGGCGCCGACCTACGGGCCGATGGGCCAGATCCTGCCCAATGCTGAGGACGATCGCCCGCATTTCGCCACCGCGGCCCGGCTGTACGCGCTGGTGCAGGAGACCGATCTCAACGCCATCTGGTACGTGACGCAGCTGTACAACGACGCCTTCGAGTACAAGCACCGCTTCGGTCTGACCGCGTCGCACGTGTTCTTCAA
>CAYHHL010000056.1:19456-24469 GCA_964356325.1 uncultured Enterobacteriaceae bacterium
GTCCAGGGCTTGCGGTTGCTCGGCGATCTGGCGCAACAAGGGCTGCCGGTCACTGCGATGCTCGGCGGAGGCTCGGCGGATCCCGGTTCGCCACAACGGTTTTCCTTCGATCCGGTGCGCCGCCACTACGCGCTGGTCAGCTACAACCAGATGCAGATCGCCGACGACTGGTCCGTCAACGCGCTGGTGCTGCTCGGCCTGGAGGACCTGTCCGGACAGGTGGCGCCGACCGTGACCTGGAGCGCGCAGGAATGGCTGAGCCTGACCGCCGCGGGGTTCGTGCTGGTGCCGGGGCTGCGATCCGAGGGTGGAGCAGCAGGCGGCGAGAAATACACCGAATTTGGCGCACAACCGCTGCATTGGCGGGCGTTGCTCAGCGCGCGGGCTTTCTACTGAACGAGGGGCATGCATGGCACTGGTCGAACTGAAAGGTATCCACAAATCCTACCAGTTGGGCAAGACCGAGGTCGTCGCGCTCAAGGGCGTGGATCTCGTCATCGAACGCGGCGAGTTCACCGTGGTCATGGGCCCCTCGGGGTCGGGCAAGACGACACTGCTGAACATCATCGGCTGCTTGGACAACCCCACCCAGGGCACGTTCTCGTTGGACGGCGAGGTGATCGGCAACCGCGACTTCAACGACCTGGCCGAGATCCGCAACCGCAAGATCGGCTTCATCTTCCAGATGTTCAACCTGATCCCGGTGCTGAACGTGGCGGAGAACATCGAGTTCCCGTGCCTGATTCGCGGCGACGAGCGCAAGGCCCTGCGCGAGCGGGTGAAAGCCGTGGCGCGCGACGTCGGCCTGGACAACTTCCTGCACCACAAGCCGGACGAACTCTCGGGTGGGCAACGCCAGCGCGTCGCCATCGCCCGGGCGTTGATCACCGAACCGCAGTTGGTGCTGGCCGACGAGCCGACCGCCAACCTGGACAGCACGACCGCGGACCAGATCATCGACCTGATGCTCAAGCTGAACCGCGAGCGCGGCGTGACGTTCTTGTTCTCGACCCACGACCCGCGGGTCATGGAGCACGCCCGGCGCGTGGTGCGCATCCACGATGGCGTGATGCTCGACGGCACCGACGCTGCCCATGCCGAATCCGTGCGCATGCACGCGGGGCAGGGGCACGCAGCGCCGCAATGACGCTGAGCACTGGGATTACTGGGGCTTGCGGGTCAGGGTGACGACCCAGCGGCCGTACCACCAGATGCCGAACGCCGACAGCACGCCGACACACGACATGATGTACCAGACCACGCCTGGGTTGTGGGTCTGGTAGAGCTGCGCGGTCAGGTCCCACGGCTGCTGGTGGGTGAAGTCGACAGCCTTCTGGAACGCCTCGCCCTGCGGAATCGCGTCGACCAACGCCTTGGCCATGCCCTTTTCGAGCATCAGGTCGCGCGAAAACCTGTCCTTGCTCGCGAACACGTCATACAGGCGCGGGCCGACGAAGCCTTCCAAGGTCCAGCCGATCGCCAACGGAATCTGCGAGAAACCGAGGTACATCGCCTTCTTGTCCGAAGGGGCGAAATTGCCGATGTATTCGCTGAACTTGGGGGAAGACATCATCTCGCCGACCGAGAACACCAGGATGGCGCCGACCGAGAACCAGCCGATCGTCGAGCCGCCCGAGAGGACCAGCGCGATGGCGGCGAGCAAGGTCCCCACGACCATGGAGGAAATTGCCTTCAGATGGCCGCCCACCCAGGCGAACAGGAAGCAGGTGGTCATGATCAGGCCGGCGTTGAGGTTGAGCATGCCTTCGGGCAAGATCTCAGTGCCTTCCTTGTTCATGACGATGAAGAACTTGGCCAGGGCGTTGGTCGTGCCGCCGGTGCCGAACAGGCTGTGGACGACGCCGCGGGTGTCGACCCAGTCCTCGATGTGGGCGGGCAAGATGTCGAACAGCGAGTTGAACATGAACCAGAAGCCCGAGAAAATCAGCAGGTATGGCCAGACGTGCGGCTTGGTGAGTTCGGCGATCGACTCGGTGACGAGGCTCTTGCGCACGTGACCGGCAGTTTTTTCGCGGGCGGCGTTGGCGAGACGATCGGCCTTGCCCGGCTCGTGGTAGATCAGCAACATCAAGAAGTTCAATGAGATGATGCCGGCGCAGGCGAGAAAGACGTAGCGCCATTCCATCTTGCGCATGTAGCCCGCGACGAGGGGCCCGAGGAAGCCGCCGATGTTGACGGTCTGGTAGAAGATACCCCATGCCATCGAGGAGTTGTCGCGCCGGGTGGCCTTGACCAAGGTGCCTTGGATGCCCGGTTTGAACACCGCGGTGCCCGACGCCAGCACGATGGCGCCGGCGAAGAAGCCCCAGAATGTCGGGAAGCTGGCCATGATCAGGTAGCCGATGATCTTGATGACCGTGGACACCGCGATGGTCTGCTTGTAGCCGTAGCGATCCGACAGGCCGCCGGTGAACACGGGCAAGATGGACTGCACCAGCGCCCAGACCGTGAGGATGCCGCCGAACTCGGTCATCGTGACGCCAAGTCCGCCCTTGGACACGGGATCCTTGGCGTAGAGGGTGGCGACCGCCTTGACGCCGTAGTAGGCGAGGCGTTCGATCATCTCCATGCCGCCGACGACCCAGAACACGTACGACAAGCTGGCGATCGCGGCGACGAAGCCCAACTGTTTGACGTCGGCGATGGTATCGCGCTCGACCGCGATCTGCTCCACCTGCGAGGCCGAGTTGTCGATCATCTGAGGTGGTTCGGGCTGCGGGTGCATGGGCATGTGCGTACCTCCGAGAATGCTGCGGTCTAGGTACGCGGCGGCAGCTTGCGCGTCAAGGGCGCCCGCTGTGTGTTGCGATCTGAGACGCGTGAGACGGTAGCGACACCCTGGCAGTGCAGAAACCGTCGGCAAGCGCGTTGCCGGGTCCAGGGCGGCGTTCGGTCAACGCGCGGGAAACTGGACAGGTTGCCGGGTCGCCGCATGCTTCTCGTCACGAACGCGGCTCTTGGCACGCAGCTTGCTGCACTGAACGGCCGCACCCAGGGACGCCAAGGCGATCCACGGAGCTTCAGATGGCCTCGCAGCCCCAGTCCGCGCACCCGGCGTTCCGTTTCGAGAACTGGCTTTCGGCCCGCTCCTGCCGTTCGACGCGGGTCTTGCGCGGTCGGCCTTGCGTGGTGCATCCGCTGCTGGCGCTGGCCCTGCTGATGGTCGTCGCGCTGGCGGTGACGCTGTTCGTCCGCCTGGGCGTGATGGACACGCTGCGCACCTGGACCCGGCTGGCCGCGCCGACTACGAGCGTTTATAAGCAGATCGCTAGGCGATAATTTGTTGCTGCCGCTCATCCTCCACGACAATATCTCGTAACTTCACGGTCGTGCCTGCTCTAGGGCCGCACTGGAGGCAGCATGATCGACACAGCGCCGGGCGACAGCAAGACCCCAGACGACGAACAGGGCCGCAAGTACGACGTCGCCGGCACCGAGGCGAAGTGGCAGCGCTTCTGGTTGGAAAACCAGACCTTCCGCACGCTCGAAGACCCTGCCAAGCCCAAGGCCTACGTCCTGGACATGTTTCCGTATCCGTCCGGCGCTGGCCTGCACGTCGGCCATCCTGAAGGCTACACCGCGACCGACATCTACTGTCGCTTCCTGCGCGCGCGCGGTCACGACGTGTTGCACCCGATGGGCTGGGACGCGTTTGGTTTGCCCGCCGAGCAGTACGCCATCCAGACCGGCACGCATCCCGCGGTGACGACGCAGAAGAACATCGACACGTTCCGCCGCCAGATTCGCGCCTTGGGCTTCTGCTACGACTGGGATCGCGAGGTCGACACCACCGACCCGTCCTACTACCAGTGGACGCAGTGGATCTTCTTGCAACTGTTCGAGAAAGGCCTCGCATACCAGGCCGAGATCGCGGTGAACTGGTGTCCCGAGCTGGGCACCGTGCTGGCCAACGAGGAGGTCATCGACGGCAAGTCCGAGCGCGGCGGCCATCCGGTGGTGCGCCGACCGATGCGGCAGTGGATGCTGAAGATCACGGCGTATGCGGAACGGTTGCTCGCGGGCGTCGAGACCCTGGACTGGCCCGAAGGCATCAAGGCCATGCAGCGCAACTGGATCGGCAAGTCCGAGGGCGCCGAAGTCGACTTCCTGGTCCAGGGCGGCGCAAACGAGGCGCACGGCCACCAGGCGGCGATCGAAGCCCGGCTGCGCGTCTACACCACGCGGCCGGACACGCTGTTCGGCGCGACCTACGTCGTCATTGCCCCGGAACATCCGCTACTTGCCAGGCTGTGCAGCGAGGATCAGGCAGAGGACGTCAAGGCCTATTGCGAGCAGTCCCGGCGCAAGAGCGAGCGCGATCGGCAGGATGCGGGCAAGGCCAAGACCGGCGTGTTCACGGGGCGTTATGCGATCAACCCGGTGAACGATCAGGCAGTGCCGATTTGGGTCGCCGACTACGTGCTGGGTGGCTACGGCACGGGCGCGATCATGGCGGTGCCGGCGCATGACGAGCGCGACTTCGAATTCGCCAAGGCATTCGGGCTGCCTATCGTGCCGGTGGTATCGCCCGACGGTCAGGCGTTCGCGGCGCCGCTGCAGGTGGCGTTCGAGGACGAAGGCATTGCCCTGAATTCCGGCGAGTTCTCTGGCCTGCCGACCGCCGAGTTCAAGCGCCGCATCACCGACTGGCTGCACGCGCGCCAACTGGGCCAACGGCGGGTGAACTACAAGTTGCGCGACTGGGTGTTCAGCCGCCAGCGCTACTGGGGCGAGCCGATTCCCGTGTACTATCCGGTGTCAGCGGCCCAGGATCCCGACCTGGCGGTGCCGGCCGACTTCGATCCCAAGCGCGATGCCCACACCATCCACTACGAGCGGCCGATCGCCGTTGCGGTGGCGTCCCTGCCGCTGGTTCTGCCTGAAACCAACGACTTCCAGCCGACCGGCGACGCGCAGCCGCCCCTGACGCGGGCATTGGACTGGCGCTTCTTCCAGGAGGATGGCCAGTGGTTCGCGCGTGAAACCAACACC
>CAYHHL010000056.1:24479-29063 GCA_964356325.1 uncultured Enterobacteriaceae bacterium
AACACCATGCCGCAGTGGGCGGGCTCGTGCTGGTACTACCTGCGCTACTGCGATCCGCACAACACCAAGGCTCTCGCGAGCCCTGAGCAGATCGCGCGCTGGCTGCCGGTCGATCTCTACGTGGGCGGGGCCGAGCACGCGGGGTTGCACCTGCTGTACGCGCGCTTCTGGCACAAGGTGCTGTTCGATTGCGGCGTGGTGCCGACCGAGGAACCCTTCCAGCGTTTGGTCAACCAGGGCATGATCCTGGGCGAAGACGGCGAGAAGATGAGCAAATCTCGCGGCAACGTGGTCAACCCGGACGCCATGCTCGCGGCATTCGGCGCAGACTCGTTGCGGCTCTATGAAATGTTCATGGGCCCGCTGGAGCAGGTGAAGCCCTGGTCGACCCAAGGCATGCACGGCACCAAGCGGTTCCTCAATCGAGTCTGGACGTTGCTGGACAAGCCGATCGTGGACACGCCGCCTGACGACGCGACGCTGCGGTTGCGCCACAAGCTCGTGCAAAAGGTCAGCGACGACACGCAACACCTGCGCTTCAACACGGCGATTGCGGCGATGATGGCGGCGCTGAACGAGCTGAACAAGTTGGAGACCTTGCCGCGCGAAGTGGCCGAGACGCTGGTGCGCCTGCTCGCGCCCTACGCGCCGCACCTGGGCGAGGAACTGTGGGAAAAGCTGGGGCATCCACCGTCAGTGAGCCTGGCGGGCTGGCCCGAGTTCGACCCGGCGCTGTGCGTGGACGACGCCATCGAGATGCCGATTCAGGTCAACGGCAAGCTGCGCGGCAAGGTCACCGTGGCGCGCGACACGCCCGTCGCCGAACTGGAACGCCTGGCCCTGGCCGATGCCGCGGTGCGCAAGTGGACCGACGGCAAGCAGATCGTCAAGGTCATCACGGTGCCCGGGCGCATGGTCAGCGTGGTGGTGAAGGGCTGAGGCGACGCTGACGAACGCTCAGGCGCTCAGGCCCGACCGCGCGACGCCCCACCCGACTGCCACGGCTTCTCCTGCAACTGCTGCTCGATGTAGCGGATGTGGCGCTGTTCGTCGCGGTAGTTCTTCTGCACCAGCGACTGGGCGTCGGCGGGCAAGCCGGCCTCGGTCGCTTCCTGGTAGCTCTTGTTCGTCAGTTTCTCGTTCATGTGCATGGCCTTGAGTGCGCCCTCGGTCCCGGTCACGCTGCGCAACAGGGTCATCGCCTCGAGCACCACGCCCTTGAAGTCGCGCGACCGCTCCGGCGGTTCCTCGGCATTGGCCCGCAGCAGCGCCGAGAGCTCGCGGATGTGGCGGTCGTGGTCGTCGTGGAAGCGCTGCAATTGCTCGCGGATCGGCTGGAAGTCCACGCGTGCGATCGCCTGCTCGTAGGTCTGCATCGCGTCGTAATCGAGCTGAACCAGGGACTTGAGGACACGGCTGGTCTTGTCGTTCATCGCGGTCTCCATGAGGTCGTGCGCCCACTGCGGCGACGCTAGCCTCGAAAGGGTGCACTGCAACGTAGCGCCGGACGAAGGGTCCGTTCGCTGTGCAGATCGCTGGGGCACTGGGCACTGTTGATGGAAGCGATTGGACGGCGCGCCGGCTCGGCTGTCAACGGCGGACGAATCGTCTTGGCCGAGAGCGATAGGTTGCGCCAGCCTGCACGGCTGCGTTGCCGGTTCGAAGGTGCGAGCTCGCCCAGGTGCGATCCACAACCAGGCGTCGCTACTAGCTAATTGGTTAAGTGCGCGCGGCGATGTCGGCCAACTGCGCGTCGATCACCTCAAAAGTGCGCAGGTTGCCGTCTTGCTGGTAGCCCGCCATCGCCGCGGTGAAGGCGTTTGCGCCATCGAGCAGGGCCTGCACGTCCTGGTGCGTCACCGACTCGCGACACAGGCCCCAGCCGAGCTTTTGCAGGTAGCGGGCGTTCAACACCTGCTCGAACTGGCCGACCAGCGGTACCGAAAGCATCGGCTTGTGCAGGTACACGCACTCGCCCATGAGCGAAAAGCCGCCGCCCGCAATCACGGCGTGCGCCGACGCCAGGTGGGCGATGAAGCCCGACTCGCTGAAGGGTTGGTGGCGCAGATTGCCCTCCACCTGTTCCTCGCCGATGCCACGGCGGATGCCGTAGACCAGGAACTGTTCGGAAGGAAAGCCCTTCAGCACAGCTTCGAGGGTCTCGGCACTGTCGCCCGACTGGTACACCAGCACGTGCTCAGCGCGCGTCGACTGGGCCGCGAGCACTTCGGGGCGCAGGATCGGCGGCACCAGCGTGGTGCGCTCCTTGTGCACCGTAGGGTGAAAGAACGTCGTCACGACATAGTGGTGCGCGCCAGGCAGCTTGGCCTTGACGATGGCCTTGGCCATCAGGAAGTCGGTCCTGTGCCCGGCGATCACGTCGTCGTCGTGCCGGCAGCGGTTGATGATCTGCATGTTGTCGACGCTGACGACCGGCAGGTGGTGGGCCTGCGCGAACATGTAACTCCAAGATTCGAAGTCTGAAACCACGACCTCGGGGCGGAAGTCCTCCAACTGGCGGTAGGCCTTCTCGAGCAGCGGCGCGTCGCGCACCAGGTCCTTGAGGTTGGACCAGGCGGTGCGGGCCTTCTTGATCTCGTTGTCCTCATAGACCAGGTGCCAGCCGTGGACCTGATGCACATCCTTGAAATGCTTGCGGAGCATCTCGTGCGCGCGGCCCGAAACCAGGACCTGCACCTCGTGGCCGGCGTGGGTCAAGTGCTCGATGACGACGCGGGACCGGGTGGCGTGGCCCATGCCTTCGCCGACGACGCCGTACAAGATGCGCATGGATCTCCTCGGATCGAACGGACTGTCCAGCTCGCGAGGGTGCAGCAGGCCCCATGGCGATGCAACCTGCGGGCGATTGTGCTTCCCAAGTGCCGCGGGATTTGTCAAAACGCGCGCCGCCGAGGGTCACGACCGTTCGGCCGGGGGCTGGATCAGCATGGCATCGATGGCGCGGGCAGCAATGGGTTCACAGGTCGCTTTCCTCGCGGGTCTCGCTTGCCTGGCGGCGTGCAGCAGCGGCGCGGGCGGTGGCGGCGCGGGCTTCGGCGCGGGCGCGGCCTATTCGGGCGGAGCGCCTGGCGTGCCCTGCAACCCGGAATTCCAAGACGAGGGCTGCGTCGTGCTCTCGGGCTCGATCCAGAGAGTCAAGTGCACGGGCACTGCCTGGGTCGGAGCCGGCACCTGCGTCGGCAGCGAAACGTGTCAGGAGAAAGCCCAGGGCGCCACGAAGAAGACCGCGGTGTGCATTTCATTCGGCGCGACCCCGACGGACATCGGCAACACGCCGGGTCCCGACGCCAGCGGCCAGGACACCGGCAGTGCGAGCGGAAACGACGGGACTCTTGGCAATGACAGCAAGGTCGAGGACGTCCAGGCCGGCACCGACGCCGTGCAGGTCAGCGACGTCCAGGCCGGCACCGACGCGCTGGGCCCCGACGCGAAGGACACCGACAGCCAGGTCAAGGACGTCAGCCCGATCGACATCGCCAACGGTACCGACGCCATCCCGGGCCCCGTGTGCGGCAACGCCAAGTGCGAGGAAGGCGAATCGCCCGAGACCTGCCCGCCCGACTGCCTGAGCAAGCCGGTCTGTGGCGACGGCACGTGCAACGGCAATGAAAACGGGCAGAACTGCACGACGGACTGCGCCAACTGCCCCGGTGACTCGTGGTGTTCGTGCGCCGAGAACGGCGAGTGCAGTTCGGGCGTGTGTGCGAGCAACGCCAGCGGGACCAAGAAGTGCGCGCAGTTGTGCTCCGGCTCGTGCCCCGCGGGCTACCAGTGCAAGGAAGCTCCGGTCGCGGGCGGCGACATCATCACCGCGTGCATCCCGACCGGCGGCGGCTTCTGCGGCGATACCAAATGCCAGAGCTTCGAATCGCAGACGTCGTGCGCCCAGGACTGCAAGCCGGCCACCCAGTGCGGCAACGGTGTGTGCAATAGCGGTGAATCATTCAGCAACTGTCCCGCGGACTGCAAGTGCGGCAACGGCGTGTGCGACGGCACCGAGACGAGCAGCAGTTGCTCGATCGACTGCAAGACCAACCTGTGCGGCAACGCCAAGTGCGACAGCGGTGAGACGTCGGTGTCGTGCCCGAAGGATTGCCCTGTCGCGGGCCTCGGTTGCAGCGGCAAGTGCGGATCCAGTGGCAAGAACGCCGCGGGTGGCACCTGCTACTGCGACGCCCAGTGCGTAGCGAGCAAGGACTGCTGCACCGATTACACGACGTTTTGCGGGTCGTGCACCAAGCAGTGCACCGGCAAGACCTGCGGCCCCGACGGCTGCAACGGCACTTGCGGCAGCTGCGCACCGGGAACGACCTGCAATACCAGCGGTGTGTGCGCTTCCACCAGCAAGTGCGGCAACGGCGTGTGCGACAGCGTCGAGACGAGCAGTTCGTGCCCCAGCGATTGCCCCGTTACTTCCATCGGTTGCAAGGGCAAGTGCGGCAGTTCGAGCAAGACCAGCAGCGGCGCCACGTGCTATTGCGACTCGCAGTGCGCGGCGAGCAAGGACTGCTGCGCGGACAAGCTGACCTACTGCCCGTGAGCCGGCCCACGCGGGTTGCCCAG
>CAYHHL010000057.1:0-29004 GCA_964356325.1 uncultured Enterobacteriaceae bacterium
AAGGACTAACCACATGAGTCTGTTCCGCATCCAAGGTGGCGTGCCCCTGTCGGGCACCATCCGCGTCTCCGGCAACAAGAACGAGGCCTTGCCTGCGCTCGCCGCCGTGCTGCTGACCGACGAACCCGTGGTGCTGCACAACATCCCGGACATCCTCGACGTTCGCGTGATGATCGACATCTTGCGGGCGCTCGGCTCCGAAGTGACCTGGCTGGGGCAGCACAGCCTGCGCATCGTCACGCCCGACCTCAAGACCACGACGCTGCCGGCCGACGGCAAGCGGGTGCGCGCGTCGATCCTCTTTGCTGGTGCGCTGTTGGGCCGAGCAGGGCGCTGTGAACTGCCTCCTCCCGGCGGCGACGTCATCGGCCGGCGGCGGTTGGACACGCACTTCGACGGTTTCCGGGCCCTGGGCGCGACGTTCGAACCCGGCGAGACGTACAAACTCAACGCGCCGGTCCTGCAGGGCGTCGACATGTTCCTGGACGAGGCCTCGGTCACTGCCACGGAAAACCTGCTGATGGTCGCCTCGGTGGCCAAGGGTACGACCGTCCTGAACAATTGCGCGTGCGAGCCACATGTCCAGGGCATCGCCCGGCTGCTGAACGCCATGGGTGCGGACATCGAGGGCATCGGCACCAACCGCCTGGTCATCCACGGCGTACAGAAGCTGCACGGCGCAGAATTCACCATTGGCCCTGACTACTTGGAGGTCGGTTCCTTCATCGGCCTGGCCGCGGTGACCGGTGGCGAACTGCGCATCGAGGACGCGGCGCCCGCCCACCTGCGCATGATCCGCATGGTGTTCGAACGCCTGGGCGTGCGCACCGAGGTCGACGGCCAGGACCTGCTCGTCCCCGGCAACCAGAATCTGCACATTCGCCAGGAAATGCACGGAGGTATCTCGCGGGTCGACGACTCGATCTGGCCGCAGTTTCCCACCGACCTCATGTCGATCGCGATCACGGTCGCCACCCAGAGCATGGGCACGGTGCTGTTCTTCGAAAAGATGTTCGAGGGCCGCATGTTCTTCACCGACCACCTGATCGGCATGGGCGCGCAGATCATCCTGTGCGATCCACACCGCGTCGTGGTCGTCGGCAAGACGCCGCTGTTCGGGTCGCGCGTGCAGAGTCCGGACGTCCGCGCCGGCATGGCCATGATGATCGCGGCCTTGTGCGCAGGCGGCACGACCACCATCCACAACATCCGCCAGATTGATCGCGGTTACGAACGCATCGACGAGAAGTTGCGCAGCCTGGGCGCCCTCATCGAGCGCATCGAGGACAGCCCGTGACCGCCAGCATTGAAGTCGCGGCGTTGCGGACCCAGTTGCAGTTGGCTCGGCGGATCGTCGTCAAGGTGGGATCGCAGGTCCTGTGCCGACCGGACGGCAACCTGGACTCGGCCGTGCTCGTGGCATTATGCCGTGATCTTTCGCGGTTGTTGGACGAGGGTCGCGAAGTCGTGCTGGTCAGCTCGGGCGCGGTGGCGTCGGGTCGCGGCGCCTTGGCGGACGCCAGCGCGGGCGTCGGCAAGCAAGCGCTCGCGGCGATCGGTCAGCCGCTGCTGATGGCGCGCTACCGGCAGTTGTTCGAGGCCCACGGCCGCCACGTCGCGCAGATCCTCTTGACCCACGCGGACCTGGGCGATCGCAGCCGCTTCTTGCACGCCCGCCGGGTGATGGCAGAGTTGATGGCCGCGGGCATCCTGCCGATCGTCAACGAGAACGACACGGTGGCGGTGGAGGAACTCAAGTTCGGCGACAACGACGCGCTGGCAGCGCAGGTGGCCCACGTGGTGTCCGCAGACGCCGTCGTGTTGCTGACCGAGGTCGACGGCCTCTTCACCGCCGATCCGCGCGTCGATCCGCAGGCAACCCTGCTCGCCTCGGTTGATTTCGGCGACGAACAGGTGCTGGCGATGGCCGGCCTGGGCACGAGCCAGTTCGGCACCGGTGGCATGCGCTCCAAAGTCCTGGCGGCGCGCAAGGCCGGGGCGGTCGGCGTGCTGGCGGCGATCGCGCACGGCAAGAAGCCAGGCAATCTCATGCGTTTGATGGCTGGCGAGAACGTCGGCACCCTGTTCCGTCCGGCGCCGGAGCCACTGACCGGCAAGCGCTCTTGGATCGCGACTTCCCTGAGGCCGCGCGGGACCTTGCACGTCGACGCGGGCGCGGCCAAGGCGCTGCGCGAAGGCGGTCGGTCGCTGCTGCCCATCGGAGTCGTGCGCGTGCAGGGCGTGTTCCAGGTTGGCGACCCGGTGCAGGTTTGCGATCCTCAAGGCGAAGTGGTCGGCCGCGGCTTGACCCGCTACGACAGCGAGGACGCCAGCCGCGCAGCCGGCCGTCGCACGGAACAAATCGCCCAGGAATTTGCCTGGCTGCCGGTCGAACTCATCCACCGCGACGACTTCGTCCGGCAACGTTGACGGCTCCGCTCGGAGGTTCCGTATCATTTTCTGATCGATGTGCTAGATCTACCGGCGATGTCGCGTTCCCGTCTCCAGATTGCCCTCGCCGTCACCGCCCTGGTCGCCGCCGCTGGACTGTTCGTCTGGTTCACGCGCGCGCCGGCTCCGGTGCCGCCTGCCGCCGCCGTAGCCGCGCCGCCGTCGATGCAACTCGCAGATTCGCAACGTGATGCCGGGATTCCGGTGGCCAAGCCCGAGCCGGCCGGCGCCGCCCTGCACACCGACGAACAGACCTTGCCCGGCACCTGGGTCGATGTCGCCGCCGATCGGCCCGATGCGCCGCTGGTGCTGGCCCTGCACGGACGCGGCGATACCGCCGAGCATTTCGCTTCGATCGCCGGGCGTTTTGGCCATCGCCTGGCCTTTCGCGTGCTCGAGGCGCCTTGGCCGTTTCGCGATGGCCGCGCCTGGTTTCGCAGTGAACCCGAGCGCAAGCGCCCCGACATCGAAGCGGATTACGCTCTGCTCGCCGCCCACGCCCGCCATGCCGCGCCCCGCCCGGTCGCCCTGCTAGGGTTTTCGCAAGGTTGTATGGTGGCAGCACATTTTGCCTCCACATACCCTGACTTGGTGCGGGCGGTGCTGTGCATAGGCGGCGACCTGAAGTTT
Source organism: uncultured Enterobacteriaceae bacterium (assembly GCA_964356325.1). Classification (GTDB taxonomy): domain Bacteria; phylum Myxococcota_A; class UBA9042; order UBA9042; family UBA9042; genus CAYHHL01. Next base: position 3,082 of record CAYHHL010000057.1, read on the forward strand.
GCCCTGCCGGATCCGCCGGCGGCCGATCCACGCCCCGATGGTGCAAAGCGAGCAGTGCTGCGGCCGGCGTTCCTGTTCGTGCACGCGACCGACGATCCGATGGTGCCTATCGCCAGCGCCAAGTTGGCCGCGCAGGCTCTCGAGAACCGCGGGTTTTCCACTGAATTCATCGAGCACCAGGACGGCCACAGCATCCCCGAGGGCGAAGTCGAGCGGATGCGCGCCTGGCTCGAGCGGCGTCTGGGCGCCCCGTAGCGACCTCGCGGCGGTTCGCCTTTCGGACCGGGAAGACTAGGTATAGGATGTTGCGCTGCGACCCGCGACCCTTTGCGGCACCGCTTGCACCGACCCACGCGCGCCGCTCCGGAACCATGCACGAACGCCGGCTACAACCCCGTTTCCCTGCGCTAGTCAAGGCGACCGCGGACGTCGACGGCGTGCGGATACCCGTGACCTGCATCGATATTGGCCCGGGCGGTGCGTATTTCACCGGTCGGATCGAACCTGTAGCCGGGCGGCAATTGGACTTCAACGTACGGCCCCCAGGTCAGAACTCGCCGGCGGTCACGCTGTCGGCGACGGTGGTTTACGTGTTGGGGCCAGGGCATGCGCGGCCGCCTGGTTTCGGAGTGCGTTGGGATGTCGCGGTCAGCCGGGTGGGCGCGGAACCGCTGGGCCGGGTGTTGCATCAAATGCTGCGGGTGCCGGAAAACGTCGAAACGGATCGGCGCGCTGGGGTTATTCGCTTCGATTTCAGGCCACTGCACGCTCCAGCGCCGCAACCGGGCAAGCACGCGTCGCAGCCGTTGCCGGCACCGCCGCGCGAATCGGTGCCAGCCTCGACGCTGCAGCCGAGCCAGAGCGCTTCCGTCTTGGAAGGTCCCGCATCAGGTGCAGCCCGCGCGCCCGACCCCGCGCCAGCGCAGAGGGCCACGCAAGTCCGTTCGCCGGGACAATTCGTGGAACACACCGTGCCTGGCGTGTCCGATGACATCGCGCGCGGCCCATCTCGATACGAGCGCCGCGCGCCGGACCTGAAATCGGTGAGGGACCCGCCGCCGCGCCCTTCCGCGACCCGCGCGCCTGTCTCGATGCCGATGGCGTCGGCGCAAGCCGCTCCCCTCGCTCCATTTTCGGCCATCGGCAACGCGCACAATTCGCCCACGCCGGTCGCGACGGCTGCGGACTGGCCGGACCAAAGGCTGCAACCGCGTGTGGACTCCGAGAGAAAACCGCTAGATCTGGGTCCGCTGCTGGGCAAGACCGCCGCCCCGGCACCGATCGATCCTGACGCCAAGGTGCCCCGCGTGGCGTTGGTGCCGGGGCCGACGATCGATCAAAGCGTCCCGCCACCGAAGCCGGCCGAGAAGCGTGCGCGGGGCGACAGTCCCGACCAGCACGAAGAAGCGGTGGTCTCGCGGCACGAACTGACCCGCGTGGATGTCTGGCCGCCGGGCGTGCCGCGCGCATTGGCGGAGCGTTACGAGCAACTCGAGCAACTGGGTGAAGGCGGCAACGGCGTCGTCTATCTGGCGCACGACAAGCTGCTGGATCGCACGGTGGTGCTCAAGTTCATGGCCCCGGGTTCGGTCGCCCGTCCGCTGGCACGCAAGTATTTCCTCCGTGAATTCCGGGTCTCGACGCGGTTGAACCACCCGAATATCGTGAAGATCTACGACGTGGGCAGCACCGACGGCGTGTTGTACTACTCCATGGAGTTCCTGAACGGCGACACGCTGGGCGCACATCTGGCTGGCGGGCGCATCCTGGCCGAACCGGAGTTCCTGTACTCGGTGATGTCGCAACTGTGCGAGGCGCTGGACTACGCGCACAGCCAGAACGTCCTGCACCGCGACGTTAAACCGAACAATGTCGTAGTATTGCGCGATGGCACGGTGAAGCTGCTCGACTTCGGCCTGGCGCGGGTGCAGGAGGAAGGCTCCTCGGAGCAATCGCTGGTCGTCGGTACGCCGCATTACATGGCACCGGAACAGCAGATGCGGGGCCACATCGACTACCGCACCGACATCTACGCGCTGGGTGTCGTGCTGTACCGGATGCTGGCGGGAAGGTTGCCGTTCATGGATGGCAATGTTCTCATAGCGCACGCGGTGGAAGCGGTGCCGGACCCGCGGCAGTTCAATCCCGACTTGTCACCGGCGCTGGTGGCCGTCTTGATGCGCATGTTGGCGAAACAACCGGGGGATCGCCATCCGAACTGCACCGCGGTCGCGTTGGAACTGCACGTCGCCTTGTTCGGACGCACGACCGGTTGACCGACGACCGCAAGAAGCCAGATTGACCATAAAGCTCGAAAAGTTGCCAGGCGGCACGCGGGCGGGCCAAGATTCTGCCACTTGTGCACAATGCCTTGTCGCGGCTAACCTAACGCTGGAGGCCGCGGGTCGTACCGTCACTCCGAAAGCCCGGCCTATTGGCCGTCGTCATTTGGATGTTCCACGATCGGCGCCAACATCCTCGGTTTGCTGTGCTCGTCAAGGCGTCCGCGGACGTGGGCGGGGCTCGCCACGATCTCGTGTGCATTGACGCGGGACCTGGCGGCGGCTACTTCACAGGCCGTGCCGCGCCCAAACTGCACGAACGCATCGAGTTTGCCATGCGACCGCCGGGTCCGGGCACGCCGCGCATCGAAGTCCACGGTGAAGTCGTCCACCTGCCGAAGCGAGGCGAGCCGCGTCATCCCGGTTTCGGCGTACGTTGGCTGACGGCAACCAGTCGCGTGGGCGTGGACCCCCTGCAGCGCTTGCTGCGCGACGTGCTGAGGGTCAACCTCGCGGTGGTGTTGCAGTCCAACGCATCGGGCGCGGTGCGGTTCGACTTTCTCCAGCAGCACAGCGCGGCGGCCAACACGCCTGCGCCGCGACCCTCGCTGACGCCGCCGCCCGACCGCAAGCCTCCCCTGCCAAGTAGCCAGCCGCCGACGCAGACTTATGGTACGCCGATGATCGGTCGGCCGGGTAGTTCGACGACCTCGCACAGCGAGCCGGAAGGCAACGCGGCCCGGTCGCCGGTGCCGGGGCACGTGTCGTCGGTGCACCGGCGATCGGATTCGGTTTTTCCGGACGACGTGGGTACGGACAGGCCGGATTCGCGGCACAAATCGGCGCAACCGCGCTCGCCCCATCCGTCCGGCCAGCCGATATCGCCGCCGCCGCAGCGGCCAGCGGAAGCGCCGTCTCCGCGGCATTCCCAGCCGGTGCCGCCGCCGCCCGTCGAACCGATGCCGCAGCGCACCACCAGGCCCGTGCCGCCGCCGCCCCTGCACGCCCAGCCTGTTCCCAGACACGCTGTGACGCCGATGCCGCCGGCGCCCCATGCCGAAGCAGTGGCACGTTGGACCCCCGGGCCTTTGTTGCCGCCGCTGGCCTCGGCTCCGCGATCGCCCGTTGCGGCGCCGCGATCGGACACGCCCCTGATAGCGCCGCGGACTCAGCCCAGTTCGCCTGCGATTCCGGTGATGCGGACCGCGCCGCCGCCGCTTAACACGCCTCAGTCGCCCCGACTGCCCGGCGTCCGCGAAAGGGCGGTGGAGGCAGTGGGCCATCCCCACCTGGATCGCCCAACCCGAGGGTCGCCCGGCACCGACGCGGCAGATCGCGAATTTTCGTCCGACGTCCCGGCACCAGCGACTGACCCGTCAGCACGCAATCTGCTGAGCGAACATCATGAAGCCAGAGCGAAAGTGCCGTGGCGACGCCAGTCCAGCGGAGCGACGTGGTCCCCTGCCGTCGAACCTGGAGGTTCTGTCGATTCCACCCAACGTTACGCCAGCTTGCCCAACGACCTGGCGGCGCCCGGCGCGATGTCCAAGGCGCCGTGGCCCGAAGGCATTCCGGTCGCGCTGGCGGAACGCTACAACGACTTGCGCTTGCTCGGCCGCGGTGGCAACGGCGTGGTGTTTCGCGCTAACGATCAGTTGTTGGATCGCGAAGTCGTGCTCAAGTTCATGGTTGCTGGCGCCATGCCCAACGAGATGGCGCGCCGATACTTCCTGCGCGAGGTGAAGCTGGCCGCCGGGCTGACGCACCCCAACATCGTCAACATCTACGACCTCGGCATCAGCGAAGGCATGCTGTACTACGCGATGGAGCACGTGGACGGCCGCACGCTGCTCGAAATGCTCAAGGAAGTCGCGCCTATCTGCGATCCTCAGCTTTTGTGGTCGCTGGCCTCGCAATTGTGCGAAGCGCTGACGTACGCGCACAACCGTGGGATCTTGCACCGCGACGTCAAACCAGAAAACGTGCTCGTGACGCCGGAAGGCACGATCAAGCTGTTCGATTTCGGCCTCGCACGCGGCCAAGGCGATGGTTTCGGCGAGCAGTCGCTGGTCATCGGCACGCCGTTCTACATGGCGCCCGAGCAGATTACGTCGTCCAAAAATATCGACCAGCGCGCGGACATCTACTCGTTGGGCGTGATCCTGTATCGGATGTTCACCGGCGTGCTGCCGTTCACCAAAGGCAACCTGTTCCTGGCCCACGCCATCGAGCCAGTGCCCGATCCGCGCAGTCATCGCAGCGACCTGTCCGAACCCGTAGTGAAACTCCTGTACCGGTTGTTGGCCAAGCGCCCGGATCAGCGGCCGGCAAACTGCACGATCGTAGCCGAGGAATTGCACGCCGCCCTGTTTGCCGACGCCGACGCCTGAGGCGATCAGCAAAAAATATGATTTTTGCTGATCATACTCTGTTGTTTGCTGGGTCGCCGAGCGCGCCGATGCGGTCGCGCCGGCTCCTTCAGCGGTCGTTTCGCGTATTCTTACTGATCCCGTGAATCATCGCGGCGGGGCTGGTGCTCTATCGGCAGGCCGCCCGAGCCGCGCTGACCACAGCGTCCTCCGGGCTGCGACCTTGCGATTCCGCGCGATCTCGCGCCACCCGCATGTCCGCCAGCGCCGGGCGCTTGGTTTCGTGCAGCAGACAGGCAAATCGCACTTTGATCATCGCTTCGGTGGACACGTCCAGTTCGGCGGCCTCCTGCTCCATGCGCAAGATCGACTCTTGGGTCGCCTCGTCGCCGAGACTCTCGCGCACTCTGTCCCGCCGCGTGCTGTCCGAAGTCGTGCGCGAGGCCAGCAGCAGCACCGCCACCGCCAGCATGCAAATGGCGGCAATCATGGCAGTCACTATGTGGCTACCGCCCTGGATCGGCGCGGGCGGCGGCCCAGCCGCTTGCAAATGGGTGCGCAGATCCGTCGGGTCCGGCCAGCCGCACATCGGGCATGGTCGCGCGCCGCGAGGCACCAACTTGCCGCAAACCACACACTTCTGGGTCGTCCCGGCGGGCTGCTGCGCTGTCGCTTGCTGCGGAGAGCCGCCTGGGACCGCGAACGGCAGGTCGGGCAGTCCGTCGGGGGGACGCGGTGGGGCGGACTGCGCGGCGCTGGCGACTGGCAACGGATTGCATTTCAAACACCGGACACCAGGGTGCGACAGTTCAATGCCACACGTTCCGCAGCGCGCCTTGACCGCCGCGGAGCTCGCACGGCTCGGCGCCGGCGTGACCTGGTCTGCGCAAGTAGCGCACGTCCGCTGGCCAGGTAGCTTGGCGCGACCGCACAGGCACACGTCCTCGGTTGCGATCTGGCGCGGGGCTCTGCAACGGACGCAGAACGCGGAGGCGAGGCTCACGGACTGGCCACATTTCCCACATCGTCCCAAGCGCTTGCGTGCTGTCGATGACGCCAGCGGGTCGGGCGCGCCGCAGTGCGGGCAACTGCTGTGATGTTCCTCGACGATGCCGCTGCACGTCGTGCAACGCAGAATGGGACGTGGCGGGACTGGCTCAGCCAGACCGCAATTCGAGCATGGTTTGCTGATGTTGCCAACCGGCTCACCGCATTGCACGCAGACGCCCATCGCCATTGCCCGATTCCTCCGCCCCGCGTTGCTCCAGACCGCTAGCACAGCTCACGCTAGCACAGCTCACGCTCTTGCCGCGCAGTGTTTCTGGCACCGATGCACGCCGGATTCAAGCGGGGATGCGCTGGAATTCGAGAAGGTTCGTGATGTCCATTCCCCGCCCGAGAATTCGCGTCTATCATGCGAGGGGTGGCCCAGCCGCGGCGCGGTTCAAGTCACCGTTTGGCTGCGCAAGGCGGGCAATGGGTCGGAGCCCACGCGACGGGGCTGGAGCGTCATGCCGGAACAACGCGCGCGGCGCGGCTTTACGCTCATCGAGCTCATGATCGTGGTTGCGATGATCAGTATCCTGGCCGTCGTCGCCGTGCCGCAATACTCGAAGTACATGCGTTCCGCCAAGTCCGCGGAAGCCATCATGATGCTGGACTTGATCAAGAAGGGCGCGGCCGCCTACTACGCCGTTCCGCGGGTCAGCGACGGCGACGGCACCAAGTTGCCGTGCCAGTTCCCGGCCAGTGTCGGCTTCACGCCTAACGGCGTCAGTTGCTGCGACCTGCAGAACGATGCCGACAACGACGAACGCTGTGATTCCAGGCCCAAAGTGTGGCATGGCGCGACCTGGTCCGCGTTGCATTTCCGCATCACCGACCAGCACTACTTCCAGTACGAATTCACCAGCGCCGGTTCGCTATCCACAGCAATCTTCACGGCTTCAGCGTACGGTGACTTGGATTGCGACGGTCAGCACTCGACGTTCCAGATGGTCGTGCGCGGCGACCCGAAAGCGACCTACGCCGAATGTGACTCCGTGACGACCGCCGGCATCTTCCGCGACAACGAGACCGAATAGCCACGAGAGCACCGATCAGAAATGACCGGAAACCCACGGATGGAGCCGGCGCGTCCGTCTCGGCGCGCTCGGCGACCCAGCTGGCAACGCCCCCGGCCAATCGGAAACGGAGTTTCTGATTGGCCCTCGAGACGCATGTTGTCGCCTCCGGCGCCTCCCGGGGCAGACAAACGAGGCCCTCGCGTCTATCCTGTCGCGCGATCAGCCCGCCTCGGCGCGTTACCGCCCGCGGCACCTACCGATGCACATCGAGGTCTCTGCCATGACGGACGCGCCGCACGACAACTTCTCGTCTACTTCCAAAGACACCCACGACGCCCTGGCGGCGCGGAGGCTTGCCATGACCGGTGGACGCATCAACAAGGTCGGCGTCGTCGGCGCGGGCGTCATGGGCACCGGCATCGCGGCCCACCTGGCTTCGGTGGGCTTCGACGTGCTGCTGGTCGACATCGTGCCCAAGGACGCCCCGGCAGCGGTTGCCAAGGATGCCAAGGATTACGCAAAGGTGCGTGTGGCCCGCAACGCCATCGTGCAAGGCGGCCTGGATCGGGCGCTCGCGCTCAAGCCCGCGGCCTTCCAGCGCACGACTGACGCCCGCCGCGTCTCGATCGGCAATCTTCAGGACGACATAGCGGATCTCGGCAAGTGCGACTGGATCGTCGAAGCCGTGACCGAGCGGTTGGACATCAAGAACGCGGTGTTCTCGGCGATCGACGCGGTCCGGGGCGAGCACACGATCGTCTCGTCCAACACCTCGGGCATCCCGCTGGCCAAGATGGTCGAACCGCGCTCCGAAGGCTTCAAGAAGCATTTCGTCATCACGCACTTCTTCAATCCAGTCCGCTACATGAAGCTCGTCGAGCTCGTGGACGGCGCCCACACCGATCCGGCCGTGACCGCGAAGATGGCCGCCTTCTGCCAGGACCAACTCGGCAAGGGCGTGGTCATGGCCAAGGACACGATCAACTTCATCGCCAACCGCATCGGCGTGCATGACATGATGCGGGCTGTGAAGATCGCGTTCGAACAGGGCTATCGCATCGACGAGGTGGACGCGATTTGTGGCGAAGCGTTAGGGCGCCCCAAGTCCGCCGTGTTCCGCACCGCTGATGTCGTGGGCCTGGACACGCTGGGCCACGTCGCGCAGAACTGCCATGACAACCTGCCGAACGACCCGAACCGCGAGATCTTTGCCCTGCATCCGGTGATCCAGGCCTTGATCCAGGCCGGCGCGACGGGCCAGAAGGCGGGCGCCGGGTTCTACAAGAAGCAGGGCCCCGACATCCTGGTGCTGGATCCGGCGTCCAAGTCCTATGTGCCGCAGCAGAAAGTCGATTACGCCTCGGTCAAGAAGGCGGTGAAGACGCCCGACGTGGCCCAGCGCATCCGCGACATGGTGGCCGCCGACGATCGCGCGGGCCAGTTCGCGTGGCAGGCGCTATCGCACTCGCTGGTGTATGCCGCGGATCTGCTGGGGGAAATTGCCGACGACGTGGTGAGCGTCGACCGGGCGATGCGTTGGGGCTTCAACTGGCAACTCGGCCCGTTCGAACTGTGGGACGCGATCGGCGTGCAGAACGTCGCGAATCGCTTGAAGTCCGAAGGGCGCGCCGTGCCCAAACTCGCGCTGGATCTCCTGGCGCGCGGTGAGACGTCGTTCTACGCCGAGCCGTTGGCCCAGGGCCAAGCCGGCAAGACCCAGCTGAGCACGCACGGCCGTGTTGCCGTACCGCCCCTGCCGGGCATCCACCTGGCCGATGTGCGCGCCAAGTCGCGTCCGGTGCGGGAGAATGCGTCGGCGCAACTGCTCGACCTCGGCGACGGCGTGCTGGGCCTGGCGTTTCGCAGCAAGATGAACGCGATCGACGACGGCATCATCGCCATGGGCCGGCAGGCGCTCGAACTCCTGGCCCAGGGCGCCTGGGTCGGCATGGTGATCGCCAACGACGGCGCGAACTTCTCGGTGGGCGCCAACCTGCAGTTCATCGCCGGGCTGGCCGCCGAGAACAAGTGGGCTGAGTTGGACGCGGCGGTGCGGGAGTTCCAGGACTTCCACATGGCGCTGAAGTACTCGCCGGCGCCGATCGTGTCGGCTCCGCATGCGATGGCGTTCGGCGGTGGGCTGGAAATGGCCATGCACGCCTCGCGGATGCAAGCGGCGGCCGAGACCTACGCGGGTCTGGTCGAAGTCGGCGTGGGTCTGCTGCCGGCGGCGGGAGGCACGAAGGAACTGGCGGTGCGGGTGCTGGAAAACGTACCGGCGGACAGTCGCGTCGATCGGGTGTGGCTGCTGCAGCGGGCGTTCGAGACGATCGCGATGGCCAAGGTCTCTACCGGCGCCGGCCAGATGCGCGATCTCGGCTTCCTGCGCAATCTCGATGGCATTTCCGCGGACCCCGAGCGCCGCATCGAGGACGCCAAGAAGTTGGTGTTATCGATGGTCGATCAGCGCTGGCGACCGCCCGCGCAGCCGGACAACCTGCTGATGCCGGGCGCCGAAGGCATTGCGGTGTTCGAGATGGCCCTGTATTCCTTCAAGCTTGCCGGTCAGGCCTCGGATCATGACTGCGTCATCGGTCGCGAGGTGGCGTCGGTGCTGTGCGGCGGCGAGCGCGGCGGTCTGGTGACCGAACAGCGGTTGCTCGACCTGGAGCGCGAATCGTTCCTGAGGCTGTGCGGGATCGACAAGACCCGCGACCGTATCAAGCACATGCTGACGACCGGCAAGCCGTTGCGGAACTGAGCCCGCGTGGCGAAATGCCTAGACGCGCCCCTGTGTTCCAGACCAGTCCAGACCCCATGAATTTGAAGTGTCCGGAGGAACCATGTCCATCACCGCCGTTCTCGTCAGCGCCGTCCGCACTCCCATGGGCCGGGCCCACAAGGGTAGCCTCGCGCGCATTCGCCCGGAAGACCTTGCCGCCACTGCGATTCGCGCCGCATTGGCCCAGGCTCCCGGCCTCGATCCCGCCGACATCGAGGACGTCATCCTCGGCTGCGCGATGCCCGAAGGCCCGCAAGGCATGAACGTCGCCCGCATCGCGGCCTTGCGCGCCGGCCTGCCGGTGGACGTGCCGGCCGCGACGGTCAACCGCTTCTGTTCCAGTGGGTTGCAGGCCATCGCCCAAGCTGCCGAGCGCATCCAGGCGGGTGGTGCCGACATCATCATCGCGGGCGGCGTCGAGAGCATGAGCCAGGTGCCGATGGGCGGGTTCAAGTTGGCACCGCACCCGGGCCTGATGCACGAGTGGCCCGAAGTGTACATGCCCATGGGCAACACCGCGGAACTGGTCGCGAAGAAGTACGGCGTATCCCGCGAGGACCAGGACGCGTTCGCCCTTGGCAGCCAACAGAAGGCGGTCCAGGCGATGGCCGACGGCAAGTTCGCCGACGAGATCGCGCCGGTCGACCTGCCGGGCGGTGGCCAGTGCCAGATCGACGAACTGCCGCGCCCCGAAACCACGCTGGCAGGCCTCGCCAAGCTCAAGCCTGCGTTCCAACAGGGTGGCAGCGTGACGGCGGGGACCTCGAGCCCGCTGACCGACGGCGCGGCGGCAGTGTTGTTGATGTCCGAGGCGCGAGCCAAGGCGCTCGGTCTGCCGATCCTGGCGTACTTCCGCGGCTTTCAGGTTGGCGGCGTCGCGCCCGAGATCATGGGTATCGGTCCGGTCGTCGCGATCCCCAAGCTGCTGGCCCGCGCCGGTCTCAAGCTGGGGGACATCGATCAGTTCGAACTCAACGAGGCCTTCGCTGCCCAGTCGCTAGCGGTCATGCGCCACCTCGGCTTGGACGAATCCAAAGTCAATCCGCTGGGTGGCGCCATCGCGCTGGGCCATCCGCTCGGTGCGACCGGCGCCAAGCTGACCGCGACGCTGCTGCACAACCTCAAGCGCACGGGCGGTCGCTTCGGCATCGTCACCATGTGCGTGGGCGGCGGCATGGGCGCGGCGGGCCTGTTCGAGCGGCCCGTCTGAGGATTGCCGGCGCAGTGCACGTCGTGAGGCCGGTCCGTGCAGGTCGCGATTGCGTAGGCCTGGCGGCCGTGCGAAGCTTGCAAAGCTTCACATTTCACTCGCGTCATTTTTGGGTCGTGAGCCAATGTTCCAGGATCGCCGCCGTCATCCTCGCTATCCGCTGCTTCTCAAGGCGGTCGCCGTGTCCGGGGGCGAACGCTTCGACGTCGTCTGCGCGAACATCGGCCCCGCGGGCGCCTTCTTCACGTCACGGCAAGCGCCGCAGGTCACGGGCAAGCTGACGATCGAACTGCGCGCTTCCGGTATGGGCAGCGCCCAGGTCGAGATCGGCGCGCTGGTCGTGCGCGTCGTACCGCCGGGCAGCACCTGGCCCGCGGGCTTTGCGGTCAGGTGGACGATCGTGCGCTGCACGCTGGGTGCCGAACCGCTGGCCAGAATGTTGTCGGAAGTGCTGAAGATCGCAGACGTGCCGCTGAGCGAGTTGGGCGCTGGCGAACGCGGGGTCACTCTGGACATCGAGGCCTGGCTGAACGGCGTGCGGCGGCCCCCTTCGCAACCCATGGATCCGTCAGCGGCCGGTCGCGACAACAGCACGATCATCCGCCGCGTCCAGGGCAATTGGTCGCCGCCGATGGTCGGCCAAGCGCCGTCGTCGACCCAACGTATTCCGTTGGCCCAGGTGAACGAACCGCGGCCCCAGAATGTCGTTCACGTGCAGAAAGAGCTGCCGGCGCGGCCGGTCCTGCCACAGCCAGCGCCGCCCGCTCGGCAGGTCGCCCTACCGCCCGATCCGCAGCCGCGCGTACCGACGCAAGACAGCCTGGCTCACCGCAATCCGGCAGTGCCAGCGAAACCAGCTGGAATGCCTCTGCAAGCGGCACGTCCCGCCGAATCGTTCGGGGCCAACGCACCGGCCACGTCTGTGCAAGCGCCGGGAGCCGTTCGAGCGACAGGTATGCCGCCGGTGCAGGGCGGTGCGCGGCCGTCGGGCCGTCGGAGCTGGGCCGCTCCCGACTTCCAGCCACGAGGCCAGAACTTTTTGGATCCCCTTGGTTTTGACAACATCAACCCCGACACGATGCCGGTCGACGGCCACGGCACCGATGACACCTTGCGTCCGTCGGCGGATGACGGCGACCTCTTCGACGCCGAACAGTCGCAGCCCGTCGGTCGTCGCCAAGGTACTCTCTCGGGCGATGCGCTGGGCAACGAAGGACCTTCGCAGTCCTGGCCGGTCTACGCGCTCGCGCCAGGGGAACGTCGGCCGTTGACCCGAACTGGCGGCGCATCCCCGGGTTCCGCGTCTGAGGACATCCTGTCGTCGGTCCGTGCGGTGCCGCGTCCACCCGTGCGCGACGGCGCTCGGCAGGCGCGGTCTACGGCGGGACCCGAAGTCATCGGTCCGCATCGCTCGTCGGCTCAGACGCACCCCGGGCCGATTTCCTCGGTGAGCGGCCCGACACCCTTGCCAGGTGAACGCAGCAGCGCGGCCATTCGTCCGAGTGCGGATCCGCGCGTCATGCGCAATGCCAGCGTGCCCGTGACGTTCGTGCGCCAAAACCAGATCATCCCCGGCCGCATCGTCTCGATCGCCCAGCAGGCCGTCGCCATCGTCACCGAAGACGCACCGCCCGAACTCGACGAGCCCCTGGTCGTCAACATGCCGGTGCTGGTCGAAGGCACCTACCGCACCATCTACCTGAGCGGCAAGTTGTTGCAGATCGCGGTAGATACCGAGCAGGGCCGCCGCTTCGTCATGCACATCGAGCGCGTCGAGGAAGGCAAGTCCAAGGGCGCGTTCAAGAACTTCCTTTCAGAGTTGCAGGGCTAGGTGTCGCCGCCACCAGCCAGTGCGCCGCTTCTGCCGGGCCATGGCCGCGTCTGGCGCGAAGTGCTCGGCGCGACTGCGCTGATGGGGCTGTGGCTGTTCGCGGTCGATCGCGCCGCCGCGCTGCCGTGGCTCGGCTCGCAGGCCGGCGCGCTGGTCGCCGCGGGTTTCCTGGGTATTCCCCTGCTGATCGCGAAGTGGCGCCGCCTGCCGGGTGACGTCCTCGGCCTGGAACCGCCTGCGCAGCGCACTTGGCGTCAGGCCGTGGTCACAGGCCTGCTGGCGAGCGCGGTCGTGTTGCCGGTATTCGCGCTCGGCTACGATCTGGTGCAGACACAGCTGCTGCACCGCCCGCGCGGCCAAGGGCCAGGGTTGCGCAGCGCCGGTTTGGACTTCCAAGAAGTGCCGGACCTCGCCCGCCGCGTGGTCGTTTATGAGGACGGTCGCGGACTTGCCGTCGACAACCGCACGCTGGCCCAGGTTTGGGTGCGCCCCCAGTGTTGCCCGCCGCTGTCGGTGGCGCCGGGAGGTCGTGCCCTGTTGCCGCCCGAATCCGCCACGCAGTTCACGGTGACTACGCTGCAAGGCGTGCCCGTGGAGCCAGCACCGGTCGACGGTCTGGGCGCGCCGCTGGACCAACCGGTGCAGGCGCCGCCAGGCCTGGGCTGGCTCGCCTGGCTCCTGCTCGGCCAACTGGTGGTCATCGCCGTGCCCGAGGAGGCGTTCTTCCGCGGCTACGTGCTCAGCCGGTTGCGCACGATCCTGCCGCCACGCCGTCGCCTGCTCGGCACGCCGTTCGGTCTGGCGCACGTGCTGTCGGCGGCCCTGTTCGCCGGCGTGCATCTCGTGGCGATTCCGCAACCTGGGCGCCTGCTCGTGTTCTTTCCAGGACTGCTGTTCGCCTGGCTGGCCGAGCGCAGCGGGGCGGCGATCGCGCCGGCCGTCCACCACGCCTTGTGCAACGTGGCCTTGCGCGTGCTGCAGCGGTTCTACTGACACGCCTCGGCAACGCCGGGTAATCCCTGCACCGGTGCCGGCTTGGCAAGCGCGACGGTCGGGTCTACTCTCGTACCCATGGTCGAGGCCCGCAGCAGTATGACCAGTTCAGCGCAGGCGGACCTGGTCGACAGGCTGGGCCGTGATCGCGTGGCGCTGGGCGAGGCGGCGCGCAGGCTCGCAGGCTTCGATCCAGCCGGCCGCGAAGGTCCGATTGCCGTGGCCCGGCCGGTCAACGCCGAGCAGGTCGAACACGTCATCAAGGTCGGTCGCCTGCGCCACGTACCGGTGGAATCGCGTGGCCGTCTGCCGTCTTCCACGCCCGACGACCTGCGCGACGCCATCGTGCTCGACACCTCGGGCCTGCAACGTCCGCCCGCCATCGACATCAGCCGGCGCGTGGTCACGGTCGGTGCCGGCGTCGAAGTCGCTGCCGTCGATCGCGCGGCCCGGCAGGCCCGTCTGTGCGTGCGCGGTCTGCCCAGCACCATGTCCGGCGAAACGATCGGTTCGCTGCTCGCGTCGGGTGAACCTGGCGAACTGGGCCTGGGCGACGGTTCGCTGGTCTCGGACGTGGTCAGTGCGCTGGTCGTGACCGGCGGCGGGCGCATCCTGCGCATCGGCGGTTCGGACCTGCTCGGCCACGCGCCCTGGCTGGGCGAAGGCGTGCCGCACCCGCTGTCGATGCTGCTGGCGAGCGAAGGGCGCATGGCGGTGCTGTGCGAAGTGACCCTGCGTCTGCAGCGCGCGCCACATGTAGCCTGGGCGTCGGTGCAACTGGCCGCGGATCGGCCGCAACTGCTGGCCGTGTTGACCGCGGGTCGGGCGGCACTGTCGACCCGCGTCACGGATTCCCTATTGTTGCGCGAGGATGCCGGCCGCCTGCAGTTCGACGTCCGCGCGGTGACCTGGCGGGGTGAGGACGATCTGAAGGCAGCGGTGGCGGCGCTCGATGCCACGCTGCAGCACCACGGCCTGCCCAAGCTCGCATTCACGACCGAAGACAAGCGCGTGCGGCTGGGCCAGCAGGCAGGCAAGTGGCCGAAAGCCCGTGAACCTTCTGCGGGTTTGGACATGCGCGTGGCGTGGCCCGATGTGGCGTCGGTGCTCGACGTGGTAGACGCCCTGAGCGCCGAAGGGGGCGCGCCGGTGCCGCGGTCGTGGGCGTTGGGTCACGATTTCGTGCGGTTGCGCTGTGATCTGCCCGCCCGCGCCGATCAGCATCCCCTGATTCAACGCGTCGGGCTGCTGGTCGAGGCGGGCGCGGTACCGATCAGTTCGGGGGCGCGGTTGCGCCACGTCACGCGCGAGCGGATGCCCCCGGCGGCCAAGGTGCTGCTGACGGCGCTGGCGCGGGCGTGGGATCCGGACGGCGTGCTGTCTTCGCGTGGTGGGTTGTAGCTGACCTAGCGGCTCAGGGCAGGGACGTCCGCTCCCTGCGGTCGCTACACGCCCTGCCCGTTTTCGAGGAATCGGAGCTATCCGCTCCTCGCCCCTCGAAAACGGCTCCGGCTCCGGGTTCGGGTTCGGGTTCGGTTCCGGCTCCGGCTCCGGCTCCGGGTTCGGGTTCGGGTTCGGGTTCGGGAATCGGGCTCGGGAATCAGCTACTCTGCAAGCCCGGAAAATCCTGCTGCCTCAAGCCCTCGTACAACACCGCCGTCACCGCGTTGGCCAGATTCAGGCTGCGGATTTCGCCGTTGGTCGGCAGGTACACCATCCGGTCAGCGTACAGCTCGCGCATTTCCTGTGAAAAGCCTTTGCTTTCACCGCCGAACACCAGCACGTCGTCCGGTCCGTACGCGACCTGATCGTAGCGCGTCTTGCCGTGCGCACTGAAGAAATGCATCGGTTGGCCGGGCAACGCTGCGCACAACGCCTGGAAGTCCGCATGCAGCCTCAGGTCCACCTTGTGCCAATAGTCCAGGCCAGCCCGGCGCACGTAGCTCTCGTCCAGCGAGAAGCCGAGCTTGCCGACCAGATGCAACGTCGCGCCGGTCCCGACGCACACGCGGCCGATACTACCGGTATTGCCGGGAATTTCCGGTTCGATGAGGGCGATGTGCATCAGTGGTCGCTCGGTCGGAAGGAAAAATCCTCAGAAGTAATAGGAAAAGCCCAGGCCGCCCGAGAAGCCGCCGCCGACCGTGACCAGGACGCTGCCATTGCCGGCGCCGGCCTCGAGTGCCGTGTACGCTTGGGTCGCGGTCGATCCGAGCTGGATGTTGGCGGCGATCGTGCCGAGGACACTGAAGTTGTCCATGAGGAAGAACTCAGCCTGCAAGGGCAGTTCGATGCCGTAGCGATCGACGCCGCTCTGCGACTGAGCGGGCGCGACCTTGGTTTCGGCGTGGTAGACGAACCACGGGCGGATGCCGGTGCTCAAGCTGGCGCGCGGCTGATCGCCGATGCGGAACAGGACGCCCAGGGCCACGCGCAAGTCGCTGACGTCGGGGTCATTGCCCGGATTCAGGTCGCTGGCGCTGTGCGAGGTATAGCTCGCGAGGATCTCGACGGCCGCCTTGGTGCGCCAGTAGCGGAACGACAGGTAGGGCGTGCCCGTGGTCGCGACCAGGACGCCCAGCCCAGCTTTGCCTGTCATGTCGCGAGCGTGAGCGTCGCCAGCGCTGAAAACGCCAACGCCCGCGGTCCACATGCCGAACAGGCACGCGATCGCCCGGACGCTGGTCAGCCTCGGTGCAGCCTGTATCATGCGCGCCATGCTGCCTCGTGCCGAACGTACCGTAAAGCGTCTGCAGGTTTCGCTGCAGCGCGCGCGGCCGCTGGCACCGGTGTTGGCATGGGGCCTGGCGCTGTGGGCGGCGGTCATCGCCGTGCCGCTCGGCTTTCTCTATCCCGACGCGGGGCTCGATCAGCCTGCCTGCCTGGTCCTGGCCTGTCTCGCCCCGGTCGGCATGATCGCGGCGGCGCTTTCGGGTACCGCCACCGCGGTGCTGGGCGTCGGGCTGGCCGGCCTGGTGCCTTTGCTCATCGCCTGTCCCGAGTTGCAAGGGCCTAGAACTACAGGGCCATTGCAGGCGCTCCTCGTCGGTCTGCTGGCGGTCGGCTTCACGGCGGTGGCTTGGGCGCAAACCAGTCAGCGCACGCAACCGGGACTGACGCTGCGGCGGTTGGCGGTCTGGCCCCGCGACCATGTCGAAAGGCTCTTGATCCTGCTCGGGATGTTGTGGCTGGCCGAAGCTTGGCTCGTCCGCGGCCTCGAGGCCCAGGCGACCGAAGGGGCGCGCGCGGCGCGGGTGGCCGGTGTCGCGGTGTGCTGGCTGGCCGTGCGCCTGGTGCCGTTGCGGGGTGACCTGCCTGAGCTGGATCCACACGCGCCGCGCGATCGCTGGCCGATGTATGCGGGACGCCGTGTCGCCTGGCTGGCCTTGTGCACTGGCCTGCTGTGGCTCTGGCGCAAGCACGTCTGAAGGCTCAGAATGCCTCGGGCGGCCGGACCGGTTTGCCAATGGAGTCCATATTGAGCGTCGTCGTCCGATGGCTGGGGATCGCCCTGGCGCTGCTCGCAGTCTGGCCGATGGCGCGCGCGTTGGACGCGGTCGGCGCCAAGGACTACCTCGGTGGCGTGCTCTTGCTCGGCATCACCTACGTGCTCGCCCGCACCGGTGTGGAACTGGTCGCGGCCGTTCGGCCCGGCACCGAGGCCATACCGTCGCGCAGCCCCGGCAAACCAAGCGGTGAGCCATGAACCGCCTGGCGTGGATCGGACTCGTGCTCTGCGTGGCCTGCACGCAACCTCCTGCGGAGTCGACCAAGCCGTTAGCTCCCCAGCGGTTGCGCGTGTTCGGCGGCCTGCCCACCTTGCCGCACGGGCCGATCGCCGGGCATCCGTGGGCAACCGTGGCGTGCCAGCCCGGCCAGCCCAAGGCCGACGAACTCGCGTGCGTGGCCCAGCCAGGCCAGCAGGGCGTGGCGGTGACCCGGGCGCGCTTCGACGCCGCGCGTCCGAACTATCCGCGCGCAACGCCTGCGCAAGACATCGTGCGCGCCCTTGTGGACGAGGAATTGCTGGCCCGCGCCGCCGCCGAAAAGGGCCTGTGGTCGGCCTGGCTGGCTTCAGCGCACCGGCAGGCGATGGCCGCGCGCCTGTTGGTCAAGACGCAGGAAGAGGCGCTGACTCCCGCGCAGATCGCCGACCGCGACATCCAGACCGCGTACAAGAACCCGCAGATCAAGCTGCACTACGATCACGCCGCGGCCTACTTCGTGACCGACGTGCAACTGCTGTGCTGCACAGGCGATTGGCGGCAGTGCGAGAAACGCGAGGAAGTGCGCGACTGCATCGAGAAGACCCAACCGCAAGCTCAGGCCCTGTACCAGGCGCTGACGAAAGAGACGCCGCGCACGGCCCTGGAGCTCAAGGCCCGCGTGGCGGTGCTTGGCGGGCAGTTTCCGTTGGCGGCGGTGGCGGACGTCGAGTTCTGGTTCGACAAGACCAAGCCTTACGATCAGCAGAAGGGGTATGATGTCATGGTCAAGGAGTTCGCCTTGCCGGTAGTGGAAATGCAGCCGGGCGACCTGGGAGTGCCGATTCGCACGCCGTTTGGCTGGCACATCCCGCGTTTGAACAAGATTGACGCCGCGACCCATAAGCCGTGGCACGATCCCGCCGTGCGTCAGGACATCGCCGTGCACATCATCGCCGCCGTCCGCGAGCGCGAGGTGCAGCACTACCTCGCGACCTTGCTGGCGAAGTCGGGCGCGCAGTTCTTCTACGACCGGCTCGAGCTGAAGTTCTGACGCCAGTTCCGGCACGCCCCGCGGTCAGTCTTCCGAGCGCGGCGCCTTCACCTTCGATTTCAGTGGCTTCGGACCGCGGTACACCGGTTCGGCCAGCCCCGGCAGCCGTGCCGCGTCGCCGTACAGGGCTTCCACCACCGCCGCCAGATCATCGGGCCAGCCGATTTCGAAGCGCATGGCCTCGCCGGTGCGCGGATGCTTGAACCCGAGCGCGTAGGCGTGCAAGGCTTGCCGTTCGATCTTGGCTAGTTGGGTGATGTCCGGCACGGTCCGCACCGTGCGCGCGTGGGTGCGCATGCCGCCGTACAGTGCGTCGCCCGCGATCGGATGTCCGCGTTCTGACAGGTGCATGCGAATCTGGTGGCTTCGGCCGGTCTCCAGCGTGCACACGATGAGCGTGGTCAGCGGCGAGCGCGCCAGGGTCTGGATGTGCGTCACCGCCTCCTTGCCGTGCGTCACCCGCCCCGAAAAGCGTTTGCGGTCGCCGGGATGCCGAGCGTGCAGCGACTTGATCGTCAGCGTGTCCTCGCGCAAAGTGCCCAGCACCACCGCCGCGTAGCGCCGCTCCAGGTCGTGGTGGGCAAAGGCCAGGGCGAGCCGCTTCATCGCGTGCTCGTTCTTGGATACGACCAGCAGGCCCGAGGTGTCCTTGTCGATGCGGTGGACCAGGCCCGGCCGGTACTCGTCGCCCAACCCCTCGACTTCAGGGGCATGGTGCAGCAGCGCGTTGACCAAGGTGCCCTGTTCGTGACCGAGCGCCGGATGCACCACCAGACCTGCGGGCTTGTTCACCACGAGCAAATCCGCGTCTTCGTAGACGATCTCCAGCGGAATCGCCTCGGCCTCGGCGGAGAGCTGCGGACGCGGCTGCACCTCGATCTCGACCGATAGTGTTTTGTTAAGTAAATACGAAGGCTTAACCTTGCCAGGCGCGATCTGGCCATCGCGACCGAACAGCCGCACGCGCCCTTCGCTGATGTGGTCGGTCGCCCGTCCGCGCGAGAAGTTCTCGATCTTGCTGGCGAGGAAGGTGTCGAGCCGGGTTCCGCCGTCCTCGGGTAGCACGTCGAGGCGCAGCGTGTCGGTCATAAGCGGATCCTGGGTTGGCTTCGGTACGGGTACGGGTACGGGTACGGGTTCGGGCTCGGATTCGGGTTCCGGCTACGGCTCCGGCTGCGGCTCCGGCTCCGGCTCCGGCTTCAAGTTCTGCAGGAGCGCATCGACCTGCGCGGCATCCTGCGGACGATCTTTCTTTACTGATTCCAAGCCTTCCACCAGCTTGTCGCGCTCGCCCGCGTCGATCCGCAGCGTCACGCCCGCTTCGTGCTCGGCCAGCTTCCAGTCGCCGACCCGCGCCGCCGCGATAGCCAACTGCCGTTTCAGGTCGGGGCGCGCATTCTCCGCCAGTTCCGCCGCACGTTTGAAGTAAGGCAACGCCGCCTGCCAGTTGCCCGCCTTGCTGTAGGAATCCGCGACGTCGATCGCCATGGAGATCCAATCCTTGCGCTTTCGGGCCTCGCTGCCGTCGTTGGGCAGGCCCTCGTCGTCGATCAGCTTGAAGTAGACCGCCGCCTCGTCCCACTTCTCCAGTTTCTTCGCCGCCGCCGCCGCGTGCTTGAGCGCCTGCTTGTACGATCCGAGGAGCTGCCCGCCATCGTCGTTGGGCCAGTTGCCCGACTTGCGGTATTGCGCATACGGCACGCGACCTTTCGGCACGGCGCCCTTGCCATCCGGCGACTTGTACGCGCCGATCTGAGGCCGCAGCATCAGCAGGGCTTCCTCGTGCTTGCCGCGCTCCCCGAGCCACTGCGCCTTGGTGTTGAGCGCTACCAACTCGTCAGGCTTGAGCTTCAGCGCCGCGTCGATGGCCTCGTTCATCTTGGCGTCGTTGCCCAAGCGCCGGTTGAACATGGCCAGGTTCACCCATGCGTTCAACAGGTTCGGGTACAGCTGCAGCGACCTCTCGATGCTGGCGATCGCCTCCTTGGTCTTGCCCATCGAGTTCAGGTTCAGCGCTTCGATGAAGTGGTTCTGGAAGTCATCGGGATTGTACTGGATTGCGATGCGGATCGCCGCCAGGCCCTGGCTCGGGTTGTTGCGCTTCTGCAGGCCGCGACCTTCGGTGAAGCCGCGTTCGGCAATCATCCAGCGCTCGTGCAGGCCTTGCCACGAACCGAAGCCGAGCAGGTAGACCAGCGCGATCACGGCGGCCCCGGCCAGACCCCATCGACCGGCATCGGGCAGGGGCGTGGTCGCAGCCTGTTTGCCGCGCCCGGTCAGCCAAGACTCGGCCGCACCGATGATGCCGAGGTGCAGGGCGAACATGAACGTAGGCGCCGGTAGTTGCAGGGGAAAGGAGCCAAGGGCGTCGCCGCAGATCGCCGCGATGCCGGCCAACGAGGCCATCGCCGTGAACGCCAGCCAGGCCGCGCCGTCCTCTCGCCCGGCCATCGGCGCCGATGCCGCCGCCACTGCGCGCACCGTCAGCCAAAAAGCCATGCCGATCAAGCTCAGCAGCGCGCCCAGGCCGAGAAAGCCGTACTCGACCCCGAACTGCAGAAAGTCTTGATGACCGCGGATCGGCTGCTTGGCGATGTTGAACATGTCGTTCTTCTCGCGCTGCGTCACGTAGGCGGGGTAGATCACGCGCCAATTGCCCGCGCCACCGCCTTCGGGGTGGGCCTTCATCGCCTCCCAACTCGATTCCCACATGCCGATGCGCCATTCGTAGGCCTTGCCGCTCTCGAAGAACGACTTCATCAATTCTACCACGGACTTGTTGCGCTTGGCGTCGCCCTCCAAGATCTCTTCGCTGGCCGGCATGACCAGTGGCACCACCGCTCCGACCGCGGTGACGATGACCAGTCCCACGGCCAAGGGCGCGATGATCTTCTCGAAGGAGGCGTCCAGCAGCCCGCGGGGAGGCGGCAAGCCGGCCACCTTGGCTTGCTTGCGTCGGGCGATCCAGGCGCCGAGCGCCCACGCCGTCGCCGCTCCCGCCACACCGATCAAGGCGCCGACCCAGGCCGCCCGCGTCACGGTCAGCTTCAAGTAGTACGACAGCACCACCAGCGCCACCGCGCCGATGCCGCCCAGCACTACCGCCTGGGCCCGCCGGTCGTGTACCCACCAGCGCAGGGCCAACGCCAGCAGCGCGTAGCACACCGGCATGACCGCGACGATCTGCTCGGCGGCCATGTTGCGATTGCCGAACGTGGAACCGGGCTTGGAGATGATCGCCCAGCGCTCGGTCGGCAGGAGCGACAAGATGTTGTGCTGTTCGCCGATGCCGATGAACGCGACCCAAAGGCCGCCGAGCAACAGTCCGGCCGCCACGTACCAGAGCCGCCGCGGTGAAGAGATCCCGACCAGCGTCACCCCGAACAGGACCGCCGCCGCCGACCACCGGTGCAGGTCGTATTTCGCGAAGATCGAAAGGATTCCACCGGTATACTGCGGCGCCAGCGACACCGAGATCAGGATCGCCGCCATCAGCGCGAGACCGGGCCAGATGAGCGGCGTCTTGGGTAGCTTGATCGGCCGGTTCGCAAACGAAAGCAGGGCCAGGAGCGCCAACAACAACGCCGCCGCGTTCGCCATCAGCAGTTGCTTGGGCAGTTGGAACAGGTCGCGGATGCCCGGTTCGACCACGCGCGGCAGGAAGGTGCACAGCAGGCCCAGACCCAAGGCTACGGAATCGTCAAGGAAGCCGTAACTGTCGGCCTCGGCCGGACGCTTGCCGGGCGCTGGACGCACAGGCGCGAGCTTGACTGGAGCCGGGGCGGTCGGATTCACGGCGTCGGGGGACACGGCATGGGTAAGGTCGCGATTCTTCTTGGCCACGGCGGACTCCAGCGCTGATGCGGGGCGGCAGTCTAACCCAGGACGCGGCCGAGCGCACCCCGGATGCGCTGCAGGCGGGCATGAGGCCACGCAAAAGTCGCGCCGAAGGGCCGACCGGCCAGAAAAGATCGCCGTGCGCGAAAAAAAACCGCGGCATTTTCTGCTTTCGCACGATCACCTCTACAGCCAGGCGTCGCGCTCGCGGTCACCACTGCCGCCCAAGCGCTGACGCCATCACCGCCCGGAGACGACCATGACCCTGCAACTGCCAGGTTCGACTGTGATACTGCCCGGCACCCAGCGCGAGGCGCTCGCCGCTGTCCAGCCGTTGGAAGTGCGCCTCGCCCGACTGCTGGACGACACCCTGTCGATCCGCCGCCGGACCTCGCGGCCCCGGTTGGGCGAGGAACTCGACCGGTTGGCACAACTGATGGTTCTGGCGGGGGAAGCGCCGCTGACCTTTCGCGAGGAGAGCGCGCCGCGGCGGGGCGAACTCGTGCAGTGGCTCTACGCCGTGGCGCTGGGCGTGGCGGCCGCGGGCCTGTCGCAAGAAGCGCTGGGTCTGTTGGACGTGCTGCCGGGGGTGCCGGCTGGGGCCGAGGGCCGGCGTCTGCTGCTGGCGGAGTTGATCGCTTGCCGGGACGCACGCGCCGACCTGGCCGAGGCGAGTTGACCGCGCAAGTAAACGAATCGACGGACGAATACCCCGACCGAAGAGGAGACTACGATGCGTGAAGTGCGTGAAGGCTGGGCGTTGCTGGTGCCGGGGCGACAGGGGTGGCGGTGCGTGCCGGTGGGCGATCGGGCGATCGTGGGCAAGGCACGCGACTGCGAAATCATAGTGGAAGGCGCGGGCGTGGCGGCGCGGCACTGCCGGCTTCAAGACGTTGACGGGCGGCTGGCGGTGACCGACCTGGGCACGGAGACACCGACGATGTTGCGAAACAAGCCTGTGGGGTTGCGGGCCGAGCGGCTCGAGGCGGGCGACGTGCTGCGGCTCGGGCGGGCGCCGCTCGTGGTGGTGCGCTACGGCGAGCGACGCCACAGACCCTGGATCCAACTGGGCGAACTGGGCTCGGCCAGTCCGCGCATGTGGCAGGCGATGGCCGAACTGGCGCTGGCGGCGTCGACGCCCTGGCCTTTGCTCCTGTTGGGCGAATCAGGCTGTGGCAAGGAACTCGCGGCGCGGTTGGTGCACGCCCGGTCGGCGCGCAGCGATGGTCCGTGGGTGGCGGTCAACTGCGCGGCATTGCACGGTGATACCTTACTGGCCGAGTTGTTCGGCGCGGCCAAGGGGGCCTACACGGGCTGCGTCGAGGCGCGCAAGGGCGCATTCGAACAGGCCCACGGCGGCACGCTTTTCCTCGACGAGGTGGGTGAACTGACGTCGGCGGCCCAGGCGTGCCTGTTGCGCGTGCTCGAGGTCGGCGAGGTGCAGGTGCTCGGCGGGCCGGTGCGCAAGGTCGACGTGCGCCTGGTCTGCGCCACCAATCGAGATCTGCGCGCGGAGGTCATGGCGGGGCGGTTTCGGCTCGACCTCCTGCACCGGCTGGCGGTGACAGAAACACGGCTGCTGCCCCTGCGCGCCCGCACCTGCGATCTGGTGCCGTTGTTGGAGGAACACTTGGGCGGCGTGGAACTGCCCCGCGGCGCGCGGGAATTGCTGGCAGGACACGGTTGGCCGGGCAACGTTCGGGAACTGCGCAACGTCGCGCGGCGGCTGCAGATCCACGCCTGTTACGGCGCGCCGCTGTTCGAGGAACTGCGCAAGGCCATGGGCCCGCTGTGGAACCCGGCGTTGGATGGCCAGGCTCGCGGGCGGCGCGAGCGCGAACCGGACGACGCGGTCGATCCCGATGGCCAGGCGCCGATCCAGGCGCAGTCGCCCACAGCCCGCCGCAAAAACGTCGCGGAACTGCTGGCCCGGGAGACATCGACGCTGGCGGCGTGGCGCAAGA
Source organism: uncultured Enterobacteriaceae bacterium (assembly GCA_964356325.1). Lineage (GTDB taxonomy): Bacteria > Myxococcota_A > UBA9042 > UBA9042 > UBA9042 > CAYHHL01. Next base: position 27,174 of record CAYHHL010000057.1, read on the forward strand.
GCGGCTTGCCGCGAGGGACGTTCTTCCGCTATGCCAAGGAGTTGCGCGCCCAGGTCGGCACTCCCGTGGCGGGCGACAAGCGGGCGGTGGGCTGTTGACCGCTGCCAGGCCCGTCGCACGCCTGTCAGTCGAGCGGGCGCTTGCCCCGCGACCCGCGGCTAGTTATCGTGCAGCCCAGGTCTCTTGGACAAACGACGCGATCCCCCGCGGAGTTGCCATGAACAAGTTGCGAGTCGCCCTGCTGCTGGGCGCATGTATCGGCGTCGTTTCGGCCGCGGGTTGCGCCTCCAGTTCGGCGAAGTCGAGCGGCGCCAAGGTCGACGAAGACGCCGAGGCCGATGTCGTCGATGACGATGCCGCCGAAGATGCGGCGGCCGACGGCGCGCGCGGTGGTGGCCCCGACGTCAGCACGACCGACACTGCTGCGAGCGACACTGCCGCGGTCGACGTGGCTGCCGGCGACGTGCAACCGATCGATACCGCAGGTGAAGACGCGCCAGCTGGGGATACGGCGATCTCCGCCGACGCCAACGGCGACAAGGACGCCGCCACTGAGCCGGCTGACGCCGCCCAAGCCGACGCCGTCGTACAGCCGGACGCTGCAGGCCAGGACAGTACCGCCGCACAAGACAGTACCGCCGCACAAGACAGTACCGCCGCACAAGACAGTACCGCCGTACAAGACAGTACCGCCGTACAAGACAGTACCGCCGTACAAGACAGCGCAGCGGTACAAGATGCGCTCCCGGTCGAGGACACCCTCAAGGCGCCGGATGTGATCGCGTCCAAGGACGGCGGATCCGATGCCGCCGCGCTCGAGTGCGGCGACGGCAAGTGCGACTACCCGAAAGAAGACGACGTGACCTGCCCGAAGGATTGCGGCGGGGCCAAGGGCGACACGTTCGCAGGCGATGGCGGCGGCGCTCCGGACAGCGCTGGCGTCGCGGACAGCGGCGGCCAACCCGATGGCGCGCAGGACGGCGGCCTCCAGGACAGCGGCAGCGCGCAAGACGTCGCCAGCGCACAAGACGTCGGTTTGGCGACGGCGTGTGGCGGCAAGGCCAACGGCACGCCCTGCGTCAGCGGCAAGGCATGCACCAGCGGCGAGGCCTGCCAGGTGGGCCAATGCGTCGGTGGTTTCACCAGTTGCGAGGACGGCAACGCGTGTACGCAGGACAGTTGCGACCCGCAGAAGGGCTGCGTCCACGCCACCGCCGCTGAGGGCAGTTCGTGCAACCTGAATGATCCCTGCGTGCAGTCGTCCACGTGTACCGCCGGCGTGTGCAAGGCGGGCCCGAGCACCTGCGCGCCTTGCACGGACACCGCGATCGCGTGCGGCGGCACTGCCAGCGTGCTCTCCAGCGACCCCGGATCCACCAGCAACATCGGCAGTTTCAGCTGCGGCTCGGGCTTGATGACTCCGGGCAAGGAAGTGTCCTTCCTGCTCAACGCCCAGTGCTCGGGCACCTTCACCTTCGTCGTTCGCGTGTACGGCTCCGGCACTTTCGGGGCCAGCAAGCCGATCTCGGAGCAGACCGCGCACGTGTTCGCCATCAATGACGCCGGTTCCGCGCAGAGTTGCGGTCAGGCCAGCGCCCAATGCGAAGACGCGACGCTCAATCAGCAGGCGTGCGGCACCAGCGGCTCGCCCGCCAAGCCCGGATGCCAGACGGAGTTCAAGGTGGTGGTCCTTGCCTCCAAGGTCGGCCCTCACCGCGTCGTCATCGACACGCTCGCCGGCAGTTCACTCACTGAAGTCGAGGCCTTGCTGACGTGTCAGTGCGACCAGGGCGGCAATCCAGGCGGCACGTGCGGCGACGCCAAGTGCGAC